>NZ_JBEXPK010000199.1:0-4326 GCF_040612015.1 Streptomyces sp. NPDC006476
GCACGTTGTGCATGTGATGGGCGTTCAGCAGCCAGCACGCAAGGCGGTCCTCCAGCGCGGCAAACACAGGCTTCCAGTAGATCCCGGTTGCCTCCGTGCCCGCCAGTTCGATGTGCTCGGCGACCAGGTGGGAAGCAAGAGCAACCGCAGCAGGCGGTACAAGTTGAGCGGTGCGCCTGGTATCGCGTACTGGCGTGGTGTCACGGTGTGTGAGTGGCTCCGGGAGTGATCGCCTCCTGGAAGCAGAGGGCCCGTGGGCCTGCGTGATCATTTCTGTTGTCTAGGCAGAAGGTGGCCCATCACATTAGCCTAATGAGTTCGGTCCGGTCGAACGTGACCGGCCGGTCGTTGATCCCGTCCCACGACACCAACACATTGAATCGGTGATCCTTCACCGCCTTGCGGGCCTGGAACCAGTAACTGGCGTGAATTGAGGGTACGTCCTCAGGGTTGTACACGGGCCACACCTGAGCCACCGTGTACCCGGCGTCCAGAGCATGCTGCCGCAGTAACAGCAGGCGCTCCAGATCGGGGCCGGCCATGACCGACCCGTCGATACGCAGATAGAGCAACGCTTTCATCGGGGCCTTCCTTCGTGGATACCCCAGCCTTCAGGCCGGGGAGGAAACGAAGCTCCTGCGGAGCAGTGCAGAGAAAGCCGGTTCGCCGCGCGGGCGGACCGGCGTCGAGTCGATCCGGCGCGCCTCACCTGTCGCGGTGCAGGTCGCATGTGTGGCGCGGCACCACCTGCGTGCGCGGCTCGGACGTCCACCTCAATGACATGGGCGCCGACGCCTACTCGCCATCGCCGCTGTGTGGCGGCGATGGCGCAGGAGCGGCTGACGGCCCGGCCGGCCTGCGACGGAGACGCCTACCAACCGTCGGATCCTGACCGGTCTGTTCCCGCCCCGCGGGCAATGGGTCAGCACCCGCAAGGTCAAGTCACCGATGTCCCGCTACAGCGAGCGCCACGCCGACGGCTGACCCGGCACAAGTCACAACGTCACCCGCCTTGACGTCACCGTGCTCGAACCCGTGGATCAACCCGCACCGCCCACGGCCTCCCGGGACGACCAACACGCCACCACCAACGTGCCGTGGGCAGGGGTCGATCAGGATTCCAGGGTGGGACCATCGGCCAGGCCGCCCACCTGGGCGTCCAACTCTGTCTTCAGCGTGTCGGGTGCGGATCCCGTGCGGGTGATCCAGGCGGCGAGGGGGTTGGCTCAACCGTGGCCAGCACCGCTGCAATCGCCTGCTCGCGGTCCTTGATGTCCTGCTCGGAGCCGTACGTCCGTGGCGGTGCAGCCTGGTTTGCGAGGGCCGCCCATCCGGTCCCTGCTATCCCGGCTGCAGCCGCCCCGGCGGTGATCATCCCGAGAGCTCGGCACCGGCTGGGCGGCCTGCGTTCGGTGGCTGGGTGCGGGGCGGGGGGGCATTGCGTGGGCTGTCCATGGTGTCCAGTTCTCCGTAGCGTGGTGCGTCAGAGTCGCACAGTCTCTATCTGCTCCGACAGGGACATCTGTCCTTAACGCCGCATGGAATTAGGTGAGTTCGACGAACTCGGGCTCCGCGGCTTATCGGGGTTCTGGGGCAGGGGCAGCCGTCCTTGCAGGCCGCGATCGATGCGTGCGGACAGTCGGCGAGAACGTGAACGGCACCGCTCCAAGCAGGACAGCTTCGGGCACCCGCCGTGCGTACCAGCCGCGGGGAGTGGATGCAAAACTTCACCGGGTAATCGGAGGGTGACGGATGTTGGCCGTAGATGGCCCCGTGACCTATTACTCAGATTGAATTGGCGTTGTCCGGGCTGTCGTGACAGGTTGTGATCCCTGCGGTACGACGTCCTCATGCGGTACGCGCAAGGGGGCGGGCTGACGCCTGTCGAGCGAGGGTGTCCGGTTGGTGGTGGGCGAGCTCGCGCACCGTCGCCGTCGCGGCCTGCACCGTCCGGGACGGCAGAGCTCCCGGGAACTTTCGAGCGTCCCGGCGCAGTTGCTCCTCCCATCCGGCGGCCCGGTCTTGGAGCCGGGGCAGTCCGGCGGGCGCGGGGATGGCGAAGCGACGGCTGACGTTCCCCGCGATCGCCGCCACCTCGTCGCCCTCCGCGGCCTGGACCAGCATCGTGGAGTGCGCCCGCTCCAGGAGCATGGCGAACCGGTCGTCGTCCCGCTCGTGCAGCAGGACCGCTCCGCGCCCGCCCCAGGCGGAGAGCGCGTCCGGCTCGAACCGGTTCTCGGGACGAGGAAAGGACATTTTCAGCACGGCAGGCTCGGTCGTCTTGCGCAGCACCGGGATGACGATTCCGACACACCCGTACAGCAGCGCACCGTCCGCCGTGCACCCCAGCGCTCGGCCACACCTCCCGCACCGTGGCCGGGAGAGCGGAGAGCCAAGCCGAGCCTGCCGCCCCTTCGCGGTCCACGGTGACCCGCACGAACCCCTCCGGAAGAACGATCACCAGCGCACCGCCCGGCCGGTGTACGCAGCGCCGTGCGGGTGCGCGGCTCCTACCGGGCGGTCGGTCACCGCCGTACCGGCCACTGCTGCTCCAGGAAGCGCCAGAGCTCCGTGGTGGGGCGGCGGGAGCTCGTCCAGGGCGCGCACCCACTGGTGGCGATCATGCTCGGACAAGGTGACCGGGCCGGGCTTCTCCGGCGTGCAGGCGAAGACGAACTAGCGGCTGGTGCGGCCGCGTCGCGCAGGTGCATCAGCACCTGGTCGCGTCCGGGTCCGTGATCACGACGAGGGCGCAGTACGGGTCATCGTCCGCCGGGCGGTCCTCGCGCGACAGGCCCAGGCTCGACAAAACCCGGGCGCGCAGGACGGGATCGCCGAGGTCCGACGGCGAGCGCCATTGCGCCGCGCCGACCTCCTCGCCCTGCAGGGTCAGGCCGACCGGTCCGCGGGCGCGGAACAGGTAGCGGACGTCGTAGTGCACGTGGGCGGGCTCGTTCTTGTCAGACCGGGCCGCGATGGTGTGGACGTCGATGTGCACGGGCGTGCCGTCACCGAGCCCAGCTCGGTGACGCCCGTCTCCGGCGATCTCGCGCCGGACCGCCTGCCCGAGCGTGCGGTCCGAGTCCTGCGGGTGTCCCCCGGGCTGGGCCCAGCGGCCGGAGGCGAGGTGGTGGATGAGCAGGACGTCGTCGGCGTCGTTGATGACGACGCCCGAGGTGGTGACGTAGCCGTCGAACTCCCGCCTGTCGGTCACGTTGGCGCCGGCGGCGAGACGGTCCACGAGGGGCTGGAGCAGCGACTGTTCGCCGGGGTGCCCACGCAGGTGGCCGGTGACAAGGTCCTGGAGGTGCAGGGCGGGAATGGTCATTGGCTCTCCTGGCTGTGGGGCCTTGCTCGCGTGATCGCGCTGCTGACCCCGCACGGACTGTGGGAAGAGCCCTGCTCGGTCAGCTCGTCCAGGTCTTGATCTGAGCGGCGACCTCCCGCACCGGGAGTCCGTCCCGGGCCGCGCGGGCCAAGGGGAGAACCGTGTCCAGACCGGGGCTCACCGGAAGGCCGCACGCCGACAGGTAGGCCGCGGTCACTGTGGCCGCGAAAAGGAGATTGCGCGCCTCAAGACTGGGATTCCTCGCCAGTTCGCACAGCAGTGCGGCGGCCTTGTGGTGGGGTTCGGGATAGACCGGGTGGTCCAGGATCTCCGCTCGGTGACGTGCTTCCGCTGCGACCGGCACTCCGTAGTCGACGACCTGGGGATCTCCCGGGATCTGCTGCGCTACTGCCAGGATCCAGGCGAGATCGATCCGCAGATTCACGCGGCATTCCTCGGCGCGCTCTGTGCCAGCCCTTCCGGAAGACCGGGGTACCGGTCCTCACCGACCTCTGCATCGAATGTGTCCGCGTATCCAGCTAGGAATGCCGCAGCGCCGGCCATGAAGGCTGCGCGTGACTGGTTGACATCGGCTTGGATCAGGTCGGTTACGTACCCCTGGAGGCTCAAGCCGCGGCGTGCAGCCCGGTCCTCGGCGGCCGCCCGCAGGTCGTCGGTCAGTCGGATATTCGTCTGCTTTGCCATACTCACCACCATAGCTAGTCACTGATACCAATGGCTAGCAGACGGCAGAACAAGAGTCGACCCAGACCGCCAACCAGGCTCTCCTCCGACATCCAGGCCCCACTTCACACCACGCCCACACGCCGACGAAGGGCACCTGCATCCTTAGGCATCCCCATCGCGTGCGCCTGACGTCGCCTGCTAGCTACTTGCCCCTGAAAAAGGGTTTGGGCTGGTGACGGGCCGGTGCTGTGGGACGGCACTGTGCCGCCGGCCTGTCGGCGGTATGTCCCTCACTGGCTGAGAACGGTCAT
>NZ_JBEXPK010000200.1:0-4234 GCF_040612015.1 Streptomyces sp. NPDC006476
GCGAGCGGTCCAGGGCCTGGATCTGCGACTTCTCGTCCACCGAGAGCACCACCGCCCCCTCGGGCGGGTTGAAGTACAGGCCGACGACGTCGTAGACCTTCTCCACGAACAACGGGTCGGTCGAGAGCTTGAAGGTGTCGGTGAGATGCGGCTTGAGCTGGAACTGCCGCCAGATCCGGCCGACGGTCGACTTCGACAGACCACTGTGCTCGGCCATCGATTTCCTCGACCAGTGGGTGGCGTTCTTCGGCAGCTGTTCCAGCGTGGTGACCACCACCGCCTCCACCTGATCGACGCTGATCGTGGGCGGCCGGCCCGGCCGGGGCTCATCGGCCAGCCCGTCCAGCCGCTGGGCGAGGAAGCGCCGCCGCCACTTGCGGACCGTGTCCGCGGACACCCGCAGATCCCGGGCAACCGCGACGACCGGCGGCACTTCCGGCCCCGCACAGGCCAGCACGATCCGCGCCCGCAGGGCCAAGGCCTGGGCCGATGTCGCCCGACGCGTCCACCGCTCCAACTGCGCCCGTTCCTCAGCAGACAGCAGCAACGGCTCCAGCTTCGGACCCCGACGACGAACTGACGCACCAGCAGCAGAAGTCATACCACTACTAACGATCAATTACTGGCGTAGGACACTAGTACTCCAGCAGCGCTTTGACGTTTTCCCTGTTCAGGGGCGGTTTGGGTGAGTGTAGTGGGCTGATGGTCGGCCCGTGTTCTCTTTCCCGGGCCGCCCCTCGATCGTGTGCAGCCGCCGCTGATAGTGGCAGCGGCGAGCGACGGCTTGGCGTCGTCTGCGCCAGTGTGACCATCTCAGCGCGCGTGCGCTCATGAGGTGTTGGTGAACGGCGATGGGTGAGTGGACAGTTGCCAGGAGCCGCCGAACTTCTGCCACGGTGAGGGGCGTGAGGCAGGAACCGTTTCTGCTTCCCCCTTTGCCGCGGCGTCGGCGGTCATGACGGCCAGGAACGCGGGCGCCAGCATGGCCGCCAGCTGCACCGCCACCTGGCACAGTCCGACACCGCCGATTGCACCGGAGTATTGCCGGCCGGCGCCCACGCAGTCCGTGGACGGACTCCGCAATCCCCGTCTCGTCCGCCACCAACACCACGCTCTGACCGGCGGGTTCATCGATCACGAGGCAGGCGATCTCCTGCTGGGCCCCCTCATGGTCGAACCGGGCGCGCGAAAGCAGGTGCTGCAGCCGGTGCGGACCCGGATGCCCCAGAACCTGCGCGAGCGTCCAGCAGTTGCGCGTGTCCACCTCCAGCAACAACCCCGCGACCAACTCCGCCGCCGTCGCCCGAGCTTCACATCGCGCGAAGCAGCCCGCGACCGCCCGCATCGCCCTCCCGAACGCCTCACCCCACGCCCACTCGGCTATCGTTGCTTCCACGGCCACCGCGTCTTGATACGTCGTCACAAACGTTCATGATTACGGTGGCCGTACTCATGCCCGCACCCGCCCCAGCAACACACTGACCAGCACAGACGCTGGAACTACAGCTGCCGTGACCGACCCCATGCTGAGTCCCAAGGGTGGTCAGTCGGTCTGGGCCCCCTCGGGCAGCTGACGCAGCTTCATGGTGCTCGCCGCGTCGGACTGGAAGGCCATGTCCAGCAGGTTGGCTGCGCTGACGAAACGGTTGGGGTCGTTGAGCAAGACTCCGATGACCGTGCGGCCCTCACGCGTAGCGGCGAAGACCAGACAGGGACCTGCCGGGGTGGTGGTGCCGGTCTTGATGCCGATGGCTCCGGGATAGGAGCCGAGAAGCCGGTTGGTATTGATCCAGGTGTAGCTGCGGCCGTTGGTTGCGCTCTGTACGGTGCTCTGCTTCTTGACGATGTCGCTGAAGGTGGTGTTGGCCATGGCGTGCCGGGCGAGCGTCGTCAGGTCACGCGGTGTGCTCTTGTCGTCCGGGGTGAGGCCGTCGAAGGTGGCGTATGTGGTATTCGTCATGCCCAGCGAGGCGGCTTTGGCGTTCATCGCGGTGACGAACGACTTCGTGCGGGCGTCGACGGTGTCGCCGGCGCCGAACGTGTCAGCGAGCGCGATCGCGGCATCGCAGCCTGAGGGCAGCAGCATGGCGTGCAGGAGCTGGAGGACAGTCAGGGTGTCGCCGGTCTTCAGACCCGCCGTGCTGGCATCGTTTTCGGTGACATGGTCAAGGTACTCCTGTTTGACACTGACCTGGCGGTCGAGATCCAGGCCAGGGGTCTCTAGCACCACGACAGCCGTCATGATCTTCGTTGTGCTGGCTAGGGGGCGCGGGGTGTCCGCGGCTTTGCTCCACAGTGCTTTTCCGTCGGCGTCGTCGGCGATGAAGGCGCCCTGGGCGGTGATCTCCTGGGACAGAGCAGCGGATGTGTTCGCCTTCAGGACGGAGGCGGACGCGGCCGGCCTGGCCGCCGAAGTCGCGTCGGGACTTGCGCTGGCGGTGGGCAGGACGATCGCGGCCACGGAGACCGCGGCCACCGCAGCCGCAACGAGGATGCCAGTTTTCTTGGTGACACGTCGGTGGCTCAACTCACTGACCTAACGTGGGGGGCATGGCTCGTGAACGGCCAGCCAGGTGGCGGTGCTTGTGGTGAAGCCGCAGGCACCGTGTGGGTCTTGGGACGCTGAGACGGGGATCTGCCACTCCTGCCGCACGATCCCCACAACTCCCACCACTGATACGGATCCCCCCGACAGAATATTCATACGAATCAACGTCGAGTGCTCGACCACCGACGCGAACTCCCTTTGGAACTGCCTGCAGGTCGAGTACCTGCCCGGTGACCGCGACCGGAAGCCAGGGTGGTTGTGGTTTCGATCTCGAACACGTGCGCCACGAGGCGCTACACAACCGAGTGGAGGTGAAAGGCCGTGCGCCACGAGGCGCTGATGATCCGCGTGCGGGTGTGAGACCCGCGCCGTCGTCCCGTCGCAGCGGGACGGCAGAAGCAGGGGGTAGCTGGGCTCGGCGAGTCGGCCGGGTCTGGTGGAGAGCAGCCCCGACAACGACGGGACGCACCGGAACTACCGGACGGTGCGGGTCCGGCAAGCGAGACGGGAAGGTGGACGCGAGGAACCAGCGGTGTAAAGCCCCTCAAGACCTCCGCCAGCTCAAACCCGGTGGATCTGGGCTGGATCGCGGTGCGCACTGCCCGTCTGGGCAGGAACTCCTGGATCGGATTGATCTTGCCGGTCGGGAGGCCACGGAGAAGGACTGCGGCGTAACCGTGGCGATGCCGCAGGGGCAAAGCTGGCCGCCTCACCCGACGAGCGGATCACAGTGAACGTGGGAACCACCTCGAAGCTTTCGTCTCAGCGTGTCCTCCAGGTGCGATGGGGCGGGAAGGCGCGACGTCCGCCGATGGCCCGGGGTGGGGCGGAGGGCTGGTAGTAGTCCGAGGGCGGGAAAGCCGTCCACATGGCGAAGCGGCCCAGCGGATTCGGGTAGTTGAGGAACTGCAAGGGACGGAGACGCTGGTGAATACCGGTGATCTGTGGCCCGACCCCGATGGGGCCCGGCTGCGGGTACGACGGATGCAGACCAAGCTGCACCAATGGGCGGTCGATGATCCCGACCGCAGGTTCGATGATGGGGCCTCCCCCAAGGCCGGGTAGTTAGCGTTTTCGCAGGTCACGCAAGTGAGGCTGGGGACCATGCTGTTGCGGCGTAGAGGCCGGGGCCGAGTTTGTGGATGAGGCCGCTGGCGGCCCATCGATTCAGTTGTCTGTACATGGTTTCCAGGGTGACATCGCCGAAGTGGGCGGCGATCTCACGGGGTTGCCACAGACGCGTGGGGTCTTCCTGGAGCAGGGCCAGGATGCGGTGTCGGCGCCGCGCGGAAGGGCTGGCGTGTCGGTCGTCCCGGGAGGCCATGGGCAGCGCGGGTTGCTCCACGGGTTCGATGACGGTGACGTCGAGTCGGGTGACGGTGTGGCTTGTGCCGGGCCGGCCGTCGGCGTGGCGCTCGCTGTAGCGGGACATCGGTGACTTGACCTTGCGGGTGCTGACCCGGTGCCGGCGGGGCGGGAGCAGACCGGTCAGGATCCGACGGCCGATCGTCCCGAGGAGAGTGTCCCGATCGGTGTCCGCGGGGATGATGCCGTTGGCCTGGATCACCTGGTCGCGGGCGGTGTGGAGCGTGATGTTGAAACAGCAGCGGTCCGGGTCGGTGCCGGGGAGGGACTCGGCGGCAGTGACCATCACGGTGCGCAGGGCCTGGTAGAGCGTGAGCAGGG
>NZ_JBEXPK010000201.1:0-4079 GCF_040612015.1 Streptomyces sp. NPDC006476
GTGGAGGCCGGCGAGGTAGTTGTCTGGGGTCTTGTCGTACCGGGTGGCGATGCCTCGCCAGGCCTTGAGCTTGTTGATCAGGCGCTCGACGGTGTTCCTCTCCTTGTAGAGGTTAGCGTCGTCGCTGACGGGTAGACCGGCGTAGGCGCGCAGGTTCGGCCCGTGCTCCGCCCGCCCGGCCCCGGCCCCGTCCGGCCGCCTCGCGGTATGCACGCGCCCGCAGCCGCACACCGCCGCGTGCTGGTCGTACTGCGTGGCCGTCACGGTGATCAGGGGCATCTCGTGTCGCTGGTAGTGGTCGACCACGCCCAGGTCCACCGCGTCGGACAGGCCGCACCCGCAGACGCCCTCGGGGTAGCGGTCCAGACGTGCGTCGAGCTCGCCCGGCTCCCGCCAGCGCAACGCCGTCCTCGGCGCCCCGGGCTGCTTGCCCTTGCCCCGCCCCGTCCCCTTGGCGCTGCTCGCGCGGCGGGGTGCGCCCCTAACTGGATAACGCACACAAAAGTGATGAGCCCCCTTCAGAGTATCGGCCCCCGGCTTGCCATCGCAGCCGCGACGATCGTGCTCGGCTCGCGCGGACTTGCCACCGGCGCCAAGGACACCACGTACTACATCTCGATCGGCGACTCCCTGGCCACGGCCTACCAGCCGGACGTCGACAAGGACACCGATGTCGCCTACACGTACCAGGTCTACGCGCAGCTCAAGCAGCGCAACCCCGGGCGGAAGCACATACGTCTGGGCTGCACCGGTGAGACCACCGAGTCCCTGATCAAGGGCGGAAAATGCGACTACCCCCACGCCAAGTCCCAACTGGACATCGCCCAGGCCATGGCGCAGCACCACGGCAAGGTCGCTTACGTGACTCTCAGTGTGGGCGCCAACGACATTCTCCAGGGATGCGTCAGCCCAGCCGGCACTCTCGACGGAACCTGCTTGAACAGCACCATCCAGATCATGGCGAAGAACATCGCCCAGATCTGCGGGCACGCTCCGCAAGGCGGGCACGAGCAACACCCAGTTCGTGGGCTCGACGTTCTACAACCCATTCCTGGCGACCTGGACTCGGCGCCTCTGGTCAGCAGGCCGCCAAGGAGTCGGCTCCCCTGGTCGAGGCCGCCAACACGGGCATCACCCAGGTGTACAAGCCCACCGGCTTCAAGGTGGCGGATCTGGCCGGGACTTTCTCCTCGGACGACTTCGCCACCCAGGTCAACATGCCCGGCGCGGGCGAGGTGTCGGGCAACGTGGCCAAGATCTGCCAGCTGACCTGGGCGTGCGCGAAGAAGGACCCACACCCCAACGCCGACGGCCACAAGCTGATCGCCGGTGCCTTCGCGGCGCAGCTCGCCGACAACGACGTGCCCGGTGCGAGTCCGTCCCCTACCCTCACCCCTGACGACTCGGCCACGCCCGAGCCCGGCACCAGCACGGGCAACGGCAGCGGCAGCGACACGGGGGCGAACCAGCCGACTACGAATGGAGACCTCGCCGAAACCGGCGCGTCGAGCAGCACCCCCGTCCTCGCGGGTGCCAGTCTCGCCGTCGTGGCGGCCGGCAGCGCCGCGGTCTACTTCTCCCGCAGGCGCCGTACGACCCACGAAAGCTGACAGTCAGTCAGTAGATCCCGGACGGCAGCAGGCCGCCCGGAGGGTGGGCTCGCCCTGCTGTGCAAAGCACAGCGCGATGGGCACGGTCACACAAGGGTGGGTGTTCTCCATCCCCCTCTCCCACGCCCACTAGCTGCTGACCGATGTGGGGTCGGTGGAGAAGGCCCGCGTTTTGAACTGAGAGGATTCACATGACCGAACCAGCCGCAGCAGTTCTGGCCCGCTTCAGTGAACAGGTGCTGGGTCTCCCCCTGCCCGTGGGAATCCGCCTCTGGGACGGCAGCACGGCCGGTCCAAAGGACGGGCCGGCCTTCGTCCTGCACAACCGCGAAGCTCTGCGGCGTCTGCTGTGTCGGCCCGGCGAGCTGGGGCTTGCCCGCGCCTGGGTGGCCGGAGACATCGAAGTCGACGGCGACCTGTACGAGTTGCTGAAACGCATCTCGACCCTGCTGTGGGAACGGGAGGAGTCCAGCAGCCGCACCGCGGCGCTCCGCGGAGCGCTGAGCGTGCTGACCACACCCGGCAGCCTGCGTACCGTGAGCCGGACGCTCGGCCTCGCGGGGGTGGGGCTCCCGCCGGCACCGCCCACCGAGGAGGTGGTGCGCCGTCGCGGTCCCGCGCACAGCCTGCGCCGTGACAAGGCGGCCATCAGCCACCACTATGACGTGGGCAACGACTTCCACGCCTTGGTCCTGGGCCCCTCGCTTGTCTACTCCTGTGCCTACTGGCAGGGCGACCCGTCCTCCTGCTCCGACAACACTCTGGAGCGGGCCCAGGAGGCCAAAATGGACCTGGTCTGCCGCAAGCTCGCTCTGCGCAAAGCACAGCGGCTGCTGGACGTGGGCTGCGGCTGGGGCTCGATGGCCATGCACGCGGCCGAGCGCTACGGCGTACAGGTCGTAGGGGTCACCATCTCGGATGAGCAGGCGGCACTGGCTCGCGAGCGTGTTGCCACGGCGGGGCTTGAGAACCTGGTAGAGATCAGGGTTCAGGACTACCGCCAGATCGACGACTCCCCCTTCGACGCGATCTCCTCGATCGGTATGGCCGAGCACGTGGGCAGGAAGCGGTACCGAGAGTACGCGGACATTCTGCATCAACTGCTGAAGCCCGGCGGGAGGTTACTCAACCACCAGATATCGCGGCGCCCCGTGCGGGACGAAGGGAAGTACCGGATGGACCCCTTCATCGACCGGTACGTCTTCCCCGACGGCGAGCTGGCCCCTATAGGCTCCAACGTGTCGCTGCTGGAGGAAGCGGGCTTCGAGGTGCGCGACGTCGAGTCCCTGCGCGAGCACTATGCCCTCACGCTACGTGAGTGGGTGGCCAACCTCGAAGCGCACTGGGACGAGGCGGTCAAGCTGACCTCGCCCGGGCGGGCGCGGGTATGGCGCCTGTATATGGCTGCGTCGGCGGTCGGATTCGAGACCAACACGATGGGCGTCAACCAGGTGCTGGCGGTCAGGACCGGCGGTGACGGCCGGTCCGGCATGCCGTTGCGCAGAGACTTCCTGGGGGCCTCGACGGCGCTCGCCTGACGAGGCGTCAGTCCGGTGCCGTTGGTGGGTGGGACACGCCGGAGCCCGCCTGACGTGCCGCCTGCTGACACCGTCCAGCTCAACGGTCATGTCTGGACCGTGGACGCCCGCGACAGGATCCGGAAGACCCTCGCGATCCGGGCGGGCCAGATCGTTTGTGTCGGTACCGACGCCGGCGCCCGCCGGTACGTCGACCAGCAGACCGAGCTCGTCGATCTTGGCGGCCGGATGCTGATGCTCGGCCTGCATGACGGGCACGTGCACGTCCTTGCCGGAGGACGGGCTGCTCGGGCTCGGCTTCGCCTACCAGCCGTACACCGTCCCGCAGTTCCTCGTCCCTGGCCAGGGATTACTTCACCAAGACCGCAGAGTCCGAGCCAGATAGCTGGGTGCTGGGCTCGAACCGGGTGCGCCGCGCCACCGACAGCGGGTGCGGCTCTCGCGGAAGCAGCTGGCGGGCGGCTTCGGGATCTCGCACTTCGGCCGGACGGCGGGCTACGTCCACACCCCGTTCGAGAAGTCGCTCGGCGGTCCGTCCGACATGGGCAGCCTCGTGTCCGCCCTCAACGAGGTCGCAGGCGAGATCCGGGCCGCGTTCCGGGGCCGGGCGGAGTCGGGCCTGCTCAAGCACCTCGACTCGGTGGGGAAGTCCCCTCATCATCCATGAGAAGGCGCTCGCCAAGGTGAACGCGGCCCTCGACAAGGCGAAGTCAAAGCTCGACGACTCCGTTGCTGAATTTGTCAGCTGGTGAGTCGGTGGCTGAGGCGTTCGAGTCTGCTGGTGCGGGGTTTGCGTAGTGGGTCGGTGGTCCACCAGGCGTCGAGGCGGACGATGTTGAGGGCGGTGGCGGAGAAGGCGTGTTGGATTCGGACTTTCGGCAGGCCGCGGTAGCGGGCCCGGCGTATGCCGGTGACGTCGAGGGCCTGGTTG
>NZ_JBEXPK010000202.1:0-3958 GCF_040612015.1 Streptomyces sp. NPDC006476
GTCCTGCCCGAGGTCACGCTGCTGGCCGAATGGCCCGAAGACGCCGAAGCACCCACCGACTACTGGCTGTCCAACCTGCCCGCCGCCACCCCGCCTGCCGAACTGGTCCGCCTGGCCAAGATCCGCTGGCGCATCGAGCACGACTACCGGGAACTCAAGCACGGCTTGGGCCTGGACCACTTCGAGGGACGTTCCTGGACCGGGTGGCATCACCACGTCACCTTGGTCCGATACAGCGGACTCACCCTCTACCAGATCCTCGACGCCATCCAGGACCTGCTGAACTGCTGGACCAGCACCTGCACCACCTGCCACCGACCTCTGCCCAGAACATCCGCCACCAGCCCAAACCCAAGAGCCAGAGCGACCTAACGGAGTCCTACTAGGTGACATCATGAGATCCTCGCCGTGGCCCTGAGCGCGAAGTTCTTCAGCGCTTCAATCGCCGGAGGCGGGAACGGAAGGTCGGCCAGGACGGCAAGGGCCCGTCGGCGGCGGTTGCTGATCATGTGTTCCACGATGGCAGGGGCCCCAGTTGCCTGAAGGACCCCACGGATCTGAGCAGCCCCGTGCTCGTCCAGCTCCGGGTTTCCGAGCAGTTCGTACAACAGATTCCGCTGGTCCGAATCGGCGTGCCTGAGGGCGAGGGCCATGAGATAGGTGTGCTTGCCGTCCCGGAGGTCCTCAAGGATGGACTTGCCTGTCTGCTCCGGGGAGCCGAAGACACCCAAGAGATCGTCGCGAAGCTGGAAGGCCTCGCCGATCGGAAGGGCGTAAGCGCTGACAGCGGCACGGATTGCCTCGGCGGCACAACCCCCAACGAGAACTCCTATGTGCATAGGGCGTTCGATGGTGTATTTCGCGGTCTTGTAACGGATGATGTCGAGTGCACGCGCGGTGTCGGCTGTGGGCCGACCGGTAGTAATGACGTCCAGATACTGACCGTGCATGACCTCGTTGCGCATGGCTTCGATGATCGGAAGGACTCCGGCAAGTTCCGCTGGAGTGAGGCCTGCTGCGTGGAGCAATTCGTCGGACCAGGCCAGCGCGAGGTCTCCAAGAAGGATGGCGCCGGAGATACCGAGGCACTCAGCCTGCTGCGGGCTGCGACGGTCGGCGTACCTGGCCGCGAGATATCGGTGGATGGTGGGCATGCCGCGGCGGCTGGCGGAATTGTCCATGACGTCGTCATGGATGAGGGCGAAGGCATGGAATAGCTCCAACGAAGCTGCCGTCCGGAGAACCGCGCTGGGAGGCAGAGCCTCGTGGCCGGTGATGGCATGCCAACCGACCGTGCACAGTGTCGAGCGGATCCTTTTACCACCAGCGAGGAATCTACGAAGCAGAGCGATCAGTTCTTGTTGCTCAGGTGAGTCGACTTTGTTGGCCTTTGTATCGAAAAAGTCGTCCAGGGCACTGTCAACGCGCTGCCGGATACACGAGAGGTCAAGTGTGCCAAACTCTGTTATCCCGGGCATGAAACGCCGCTCTCAAGATAGAGAACAAGTGCGACGGCTTCGACGACCATGCCCTCGAGGTGAACCCGCCCCTCGCGAGGGTGCTGCCCTGGCGTGAAAGGCGCGATGGATTTTTCCACGGCGCTAATCATCAACCCTCCGTAAACATTCATAAGAATTGTGTCAGGAGCACTAACAGGCGAGACCTGTACCAGTGTCTCGTCATCCTGTTCATAGAATCGGTTCCGACTCCGTTGTGGGGGGCGACTCTCGCCCTGGATGCGTGCAGGGTTCAGTGAGCATCGCGTAATCGACTCCGCTCTGCGAGGAAGCAAAAAAGCGAGGAAGGGAAGAGTTCAAAGCGATCGCATCTTAGAACGCCCGGTGACGCCAACCTGACAGTACCAACTCCGGTGCGTACCGCCAGATCGGTCCGGTTGCACTACTGAACGTAATGGATCCAAATTGGTCACTACCGAACGTGACCGCGTCGAACGGGGGCGGGCCTTCACGTTGGTCTTCACGCAATCGCGCCAGACAGCCGGAGAGGCACGTGTTCGCTGCTCAAGCCCAGGCCATGTTGGTGGAGCGGTCGTTATCAGCTACCCGCCAGCCCTGGTGACAGTCCGTAATGGTGATTTCCACTCCCCCCGGCGAAGCAGGACACATCAGGGCATCATTCATAGTAGTGCGTTTATGCGAGATGGCCTGTACTGTGCGCTTCTTGCGCACGGTTGCTCCGCCGGCATATGAAATGGCGGCAACCTTGAAGGCTCGACGTGTCAGTGCGCTGCATGTAAGATCCAGCGGGGTTGTTACTCCTTCTTTAGCGGCACCTTGAAGCGTCGGAAACGTCCATTGGGACGCCACGTCAAGGGCCCACTGACGGGTCGCGTGTTCAGCAGCTGGAACGTCGCTTCATAGTTGAACCCGAATCCCGGGAAAGGCCCGGGCATGGCTGTCTCGACCGGTCAATCCAGTGGTATGCCTGTGACGCGGTTAGGTGCACTCGCGACAACGCGCGATCGCCTTCCGATGGAAATGACCCACATCTACTGACCGAAAGTTCACCATCATGAAAAACAGCATCGATCGCACCGATATTGAATCGTCACCCGCGTACCCCGCCTCCCGCTCCGCCTGCCCGATAAAACTCGCACCGTTGGTGGACAAGCTGCGCGAGGAACGGCCCGTCTCGCGGGTCACTCTGTGGGATGGCACTCAACCGTGGTTGGTAAGCCGCTATTCAGACGTACGTGATGCCTTACGCGACCCACGGCTCAGCTCGGACCCCCGCAGTCCTGGTTATCCGTTTGTCACGCCCGTGCTGAAGCAGCTGGAACTGATGGGGGGTGAGCCGATCAGCTTCGTCCGAATGGACCCGCCCGCGCACACCCGGCAGCGTCGCATGCTCGCAAGAGAATTCACAGCCGGACGCGCGGAGAAGCGGCGGACGCAGGTCGAGGCCGTGGTGTCGTCGCTGCTGGACGACATAATCGCTGTCGGACCACCTGCGGATCTCTTGGAGGAGCTCGCGCTGCCGCTGCCCATGCTCGTCTTATGTCAGCTGTTCGGCGTACCCTATGAGAACTACGCCTATTTCCTGGAACTCAGCAAGGTCATCCTTAATTTGACGAGTAGTCAAGAAAGCCTGGACGAGAGCCTCGGTGACATGGTCGCCCACGTGGACAGGCTGGTGACCAACAAGGCTGCGCATCCCTCGGACGACCTGCTGGGCAACTTGGTCACCGATTATGAAATTCCGGGCATGCTTACCCATCAGGAGACGGTCAACCTGGTGCTGACTCTGCTCATCGGTGGGGTGGATACCACCGCCAGCGCCCTGGCTCTCGGTCTACTCGAGCTTCTACTCCGCCGCGACCAGTGGGTTTTGCTTCTCGACCATCCTGAGTTGGTTCCGGCGGCGGTGGAAGAGATGCTACGGCTCCATAGCGTCGCGGCCACAGACGGAATGCCAAGGGCAGCAAAGGAGGACTTGGAGATCGCGGGTGTCACCATCAAGGAAGGGGAAGGCCTGTTGCTCAATGTGGCCGCAGCCAACCGGGACCCGCGGGTTTTCCGGGACCCTGACCGATTTGACATCAGGCGTAAAGCAGAGAAGCAGTTGACCTTCGGTTATGGAATCCACCAGTGTATCGGACAGTGGTTCGCCAGGATCGAAATGCAGTCGGCGCTCACCGAGCTCCTACGCCGACTGCCGGATCTGAGGGTGTCCAAGCCGTTGGAAGAGCTGAGCTTCCGACACAACATGCTGGTCTACGGACTGGATTCGCTACCCGTCGAGTGGTGACACAGAGCAACTAAGTTTTTTTCACTTCGGGGTGACGTCATGGCCAGGGACCTGCCGATCAATAACTCCTAGATCTTGGTGAGGGTTACGGGGGTGTGAGGTCGTGCCCGGCGATCGCGGCGAGCTGTTGTGCCGTGGTCACGGTGAGGGCGCCGGCCGGGACTGTGTACCCGAGCGCGGTGAGTACGGG
>NZ_JBEXPK010000203.1:0-3915 GCF_040612015.1 Streptomyces sp. NPDC006476
GCACCAGGCCACTGAGGCCCACCGCCGATGGAACAACATCACCGCGGCGGCCACATGACCGGAGCCAGACGATCAAGACTTACAGCTGCCGTGTCTGACCAGCTGGACCAGGCGTTGATCAATTGTCAACGGCCATTTCGTTCTCCCCGTAGGCGGCCAGGGCTTGATCAAGTTCCGTGAGTGTGCGGGTTGTTGGTGATGCCCAGGATGGCGAGTGGGCGCGCAACGAGGGAATCGGCCCTACGCCGGGGGTCCGGCGTCCAGAAAGGGCGTCCAACAAGCCAGCGTGTTCAGCAACACCCTGCTGCCCTTTTCTGTACGGTGCTCGTTCATGACGACACTCCCCCAGTGGGCCGCGGACGGCGACAACCTCCTGACGGCCTTCCCGGCAACGTCCTCCGGCGTCCTCATCGGCTACGCCCGGGTCTCCACCAAGGGCCAGTTGCTCGACCGGCAGATCAGTGCACTGGAGGCCGCGGGGTGCGCTCGGATCTTCGCGGAGAAGAAGTCCGGCAGGAACGCGGAGCGCGAGGAACTGTGGAAGTGCCTCGACTACGTGCGCCCCGGCGACACGCTGGTGGTGCCCTCCCTCGACCGGTTGGGCCGCTCGATCCAAGATCTGATCTCCATCGTCTCCGGCCTGCGCAAGCGCGGGATCGGCTTCCAGTCGCTCCACGAGTCGCTGGACACCACGACTCCAGGCGGTCGCCTGGTGTTCCATGTGTTCGCAGCGCTCGCGGAGTTCGTCCGGGAGTTGATCGTGCAGGGGACCCACGAGGGCCTGGCGGAAGCTCGCGCCCGCGGCGAGCGCATCGGCCGGCCGCCCGCCATGAACGCGGAGCAGATCCGGCACGCTTATGCGCTGCTCGCACAACCGGAGAACAGCATCACCTCAATTGCGAAGCTGCTCGGCGTCTCCCGCACGACCCTATACAAGTACGTGCCGGAGCTGGCGGCGGGGCGGGACTCGCTCTTGGCGGGTGACTCCCGTCCGGCGCTTCCGGCACCGCGAGGGTGACCCTTCATCCCTGAAGTTCGTCACACTCCAGGGAGTTACGGGCAGTCCCGCTGCACGTATGGCGTCTCTCGGTCGGCTGACGATTCCGTCCGGGCGGGAGCTTCTCTTCTCCTGCAGGTGACGCGTCGCCCCTCTGAGCCACCGGAAGCCACCCGGGCGGGTACTGCACGCTGTGCTGGCTTGGCACTGTCGACCTGCCACTCGGGACCGTAGCGGGTTCGCGGACAGTCCAGGGCCAAGACCCGTGGCGCGTCGCCGATATCATCGAAACCTCGGCACCCGAACTCGCCAATCCCCAGGTCAGCCAGCCACCGCGGTAGTCGGACGGCACCCGATCCGATCTGCGTACCAGTTCGGTGGTGCTGCCAAGGCCTCCGGGCTTCTGAGCCGCCGAACCCGCGGGCGTCGGCTGGGGGTTCGGCGGCTCCGCCGTCAGCCGGTGTGCACCCGCAGCGGCAAGGACTCAGGCCCGCGCATGAGAAGGCTCTGCCGATATCTGATCTCCTCTAGCGGCACGGCCGCCTCGATCCGCGAATATCGCCGCAGCCAGTCACGGAATGCGACCTCCCCCTCCTGCCTGGCGAGCGAGGCACCCAAGCAGTAGTGGGCTCCGGCACCGAAGGCGAGGTGGTGGTTGGGTGTACGGCCGACGTCCAGCCGGTCCGGCGCGCTGAATCGGTCACCGTCCCGGTTGGCCGAAGCGACACCGACCAGCACGAGTTCCTTCTCGGGGATCTCCACTCCCCCGATGGTGACCGGCATGGTGGTAAAACGGTACGTCGCGAGGTTAACGGGGCCGTCGTACCGCAGGAACTCCTCCACGGCTTGAGGGAGCAGAGCCGGATCCGAGCGGAGCCTCGCCAGTTGGTCCGGATGGTGCAGCAGTGCCCGCATCCCGTTGGCGATCAGGTTGACGGTGGTCTCATGGCCCGCACTGAGCAGTAGGAACACCATCGCCACCAACTCCGCGTCGGAGAGCCGGTCATCGACGTCCCGGGCCTCGATCAGGGCGGAGAGCAGATCGTCGCCGAGCATTCGGCGTTTCTCCTCGATCAGACCGTCGACGTACGCGGTGATCGACCGCGCCGCCGAGGTGACTGCTACCGGTGCACCGGTGGAATTGTAGTCCTGCGTCCACTGTCGGAACTGCTCCCGGTCGCCCTCCGGGAGGCCCAAGAGCTCGCACATCACCGTGATGGCGAGGGGAAAGGCGTAGTCGTCGACGAGGTCGACCTCCTCCCGCCCCGCGAGCGCGTCCAGAAAAGCTGCCGACAGGGCCTCCACCCGGGGCCGCAGGCCGGAGATCCGAACGGGGGTAAACGCCTTGGAAACCAGCGTGCGCAGCCGGGTATGGGCGGGCGGATCGGTGTTGAGCATGTGCCCGGCGGTCCTCGGTTCGACCGACCGCGGGCTTCCACCGGGCACGGTGTTGCGCTGGAAGAGGTGGCCGACCACAGCCCCGTCCTTGGCGAGCCGAGAGTCGGCAAGTGCGGCGCGGGCATCCTCGTAGCGGGTGACAAGCCATACTCGCAAACCATCAGGCGTCACTACTGGGTGTACGGGTCCCTCCTGGCGAAGGTTGGCGTAAGCCGGATGCGGGTCCTGCCAGAACTCCGGACTGAACGTTTCACTTAACATTCGATCACATTACCGGCTTCCATTCGATGTCGAGGAGCTCACGAGTTACCTGCCCTTCGCTCACGAGTGTCGTCAAACGAACGAGACGACAGGCGCCCGACGCGTCCAATGAACCCGTGCAATCCGGGGGTTCGCGGCGGCCCGAATCCAATCAGATCCGATGGCAATTGCTGACAGGCTTTGACGACAGATAGGGTCCGATCCTCCGCACGGAAGGGGCCCCGGCCTCGATCATTCACGTGCGCGCGCCGGCGTGAGGGGTTCGGCTGGGATGTCTGGTTCCTGATGTTTCGCTCTGTGGTGTGATCGCTGCCGGTCAGGCCGGTGCGCCGCGTGTCGTCGCGGGCGGCGTCGGCTTCCACTGGCCGAGGGTGCTGCGGGTCTTCTCCTTCCGGGGTGTCGGGGTGTGGGGGCGGCGGTCAGCCGGGATCGGGCAGGGCCTGGACGCGGTCCCATGCGCCTGCCGCCGCGTGTGAGGCGGGCCAGGCGGGGTCGAACTTGAGCTCCCGGCGGCGGGCGTGATCGGTCAACTTGGCTGGGACGTCGAACAGTTCGCTGCGGACGGTGGCGGGTTCGGCCCTGGCGAGCTTGCCGTCCAGGGCGAGGAGTTGCAGCCAGGAGAGCAGGTCCATGGCCAGGGCAAGCAGAGTGCACCAGGCCTGGTTGAGGGCGAACTTGAACGAGGGCAGCCGGGTGAGGGTCAAAGATTTCGATCTTCGAATGCCGGACTCGACGTGGGCGTGAACCCTGTGCCGGGCATCGAGCCACTGCAGCTGGCGGCCCGCCGTATTGGTGGCGACGGCCTGGTAGCGAAAGCCCGTGGCGATCTCGTAGGGCTTGAGGTCGCGCGCGTACTTGGGGTGGACGGGCTCGCGGCGCACGATCACGCGCAGGCCCGGCGGCCATTCGCCGAGGTCGAGCAGGTCGGTGATCTCGACCAGGGCAGCGTCCTCGCGCGGGGTGCCTTTCGCGTCGAGCGCGGGCGTCCACGCGCCCTTGGGGACCTTGGCCAACGCACCTTCGCCGTCTCCACCTGCGTGTGCAGTGCGTCCGCCGTCACCACCACCCCCTGCAGGTCGAGCACCGACAACAGCGGTGCCAGCGCCGGGACCTCGTTGCTCTTGTCCGCCACCCGCTGCTGCGCGACCAGCGCCCCGTCCTGCGCCATCGCACCGATCACCGTCACCGCAACCGATTCACTGCTCCCAGACCCGCGCAGCACCTTGCCGTCCACCGCCACCGTCTCCAGGCCGGGCCCG
>NZ_JBEXPK010000204.1:0-3886 GCF_040612015.1 Streptomyces sp. NPDC006476
GTCGCGCCGGGGGTGCGGATCGAGCAGACCAGGCGGCGGCTGGCGAAACTGCGCCAGGAGGGCCTGGTCGACCGCATCACCCTGCCGCGCGCTGGCCGCACCAGGGTGTGGTTCGCCACCCAGTACGGGGTGGATGTCGCCTTGGAGTGGCCGGAGCTGCGGGAGTGGCGGCCGCCGCGGCTGACGTCGGACCGCACCGCCGCGCGGCTGCGGGTGGGGCACACGCTGACGGTGACCGAGACCGGCCTCACCTTCTTGCAGGACGCCCGCCGGCGCGGAGACGTCTGCCAGCCCCTGGACTGGATCCCCGAGGTCTACCACCCCCTCAGCAACGGCGAGGCCGTCATCCCCGACGCCCTGCTCTACTACCGCCCGGCGGTAGTGAGGACGGGTCGATGCTGCGGGCGTTCGTGGAAGTCGACCGGCCCACCATGGGACCCGAACGCCTGGCCGCGAAACTCACCGCCAACGCCCGCCTCCCGAGCGGACTTCCTGACGCGTGGCCGGCCCGGAAGAACCACGAAATTCTTTAGAAGCCACACGGCGAGTTTGGCACGCCGCCCCGATCGCCCCTCACACGCCCCCGGATCCCAGGCGCTCACCAGAGAGCAACCCGGGAGGCGACTCGTCCCAGAGGGCGCGACCCGCCGCCTGCAGGCGCCACGGCACAAGCCGCGTCTCCTAATCCGCTTAGCTACAGCACCGCGGGACCTCGGTGGGGTCGTCGCACAGACGTCGGCCCGGCGGCAACCGTTCCGTGACCTCAGTCACATTCGCGAGAGGCCTACGAGAACCGGCCTTGGCCAACGGTCTCAAGCGATGGTAAATGCGATGCCAATTCGGACGTACCAGCCAAAGTCCCCGATCACAGGCCTGAACGCCCGCGTCCACAATGTCCGTTACGGTGTCAATAAAGAGCGAAGCACCCGGAATTCGGGACGGCGGCTGAACAACTGTGGTGCAGCACACGTTTCTTGAAGATATGGAGGAGCCCCTGATACCGCTTGGTCTCATGTCCCACACCGCTCACATACGAAGCCGCCGGAAGCCCCGCCGCAGCGTGACGACGAACCTCGCGGTGCGTGCCGGAGTTGCCGGTGGAGTTCTCAGCATGGCGGCAGCGGGTGCGACCTCGGCGAACGCAGCCGAGACGACGCAGACCCTGCAACTGCCCACCCTGACGGCCGATCTGGCCAACCAGGTCGCTCAGTCCGCGGACGCCACGCAGCAGGCAGCCGCGAACTACGAGTTGCAGGCCGAGCGTGACGCGGCCGCCGCAAAGGCCGCGAAGCAGGCCAAGGCGGACCTCGCGGAGGCGAAGAAGAAGGCCGAGGCCAAGAAGAAGGCGGAGGAGGCCCGTAAGGCCGCCGCCGACCGGGCCGCCTCCCGCAGCTCCGAGCGGACCACCCTGGCCGCCTCCGCGACGAGCCCCGGGACCTCCACGGCCAGCGGTTCGGCCGCCGCGGTCATCGCCTTCGCCCGGGCGCAGATCGGTGACGCCTACGTGCTGGGCGCCAGCGGTCCCAACTCCTGGGACTGCTCCAGCCTGCTGCAGGCCGCCTTCAAGCAGGCCGGCATCAGTCTGCCGCGCGTCTCGCAGGACCAGTCGACCGTGGGCACTCCGGTGTCGCTGAACAACCTGCAGCCCGGCGACATCCTGTACTGGGGCAGCGCGGGCAGCGGCGCCTACCACGTCGCGCTGTACGTGGGCGGCGGCAACTTCGTGGGCGCGGAGAACCCCTCCACCGGCATCGTGGAGAAGCCCCTGTCGTGGGACCCGCCGACCGGCGCGGTCCGGGTGCTCTGAGGACGCCCACTAGCCGTACGGAGTGAAGGGCCACAGCCGCTCCGGCTGGGGCCCTTCACCGTGCTACTTCTCAGTGTGGCGCGGGGGTTGCCTGTGCGGTGGCTCCCTGCGGCAGGGGTGCCGCCGTCCGCGGTGCGAGCCGGCGCTCGGCCAGGTGGCCGAAGAGAAGGCCGAAGCCGGTCCACAGGGTCGCCTGGATGGCCAGTGCCGCGAGGCGGAACTGCTAGACCACGGTGGCCGGGTAGTCCTTGGGGGCCTCGTTGACGGCCAGCAGGAACGCGTACGCGAGACCGATGGCGAGGACGAAGAACCGCGCCCGCCGCGATCGTGGCGTTCCAGTTGCCGAGGCGCGGCGCGAGGCGCTTGCCCAGGATCACGGTGGCGACGGCCAGCAGCACACTGAGCGCGATCATCAGGAAGTACAGGGTCGTCCGCTTGCCGATGGTGTCGGGATCACTCGCGGCCGGCGGGTTGGCGGGGTACTTCAGGAACGGCACGACGTACACGGCGATCAGGCCCGCTCGGAATGAAGCAGCGCGCTCGCACGCGGTCCGAAGCGGCCGATCCGGCCGAGGGCGAAGCAGTACGCGAGGGCGGCGATGCCGCCGAACGCGACGCCGTAGATGAGGATGCCGGTGGCCAGACCGCCGGTGGACTGCATCGTGCGGCTGACCATTTCCATGCCGGGTCCGCTGGAGTGGGCATCCTCGTAGGAGATGCCCGCATCGACGCTGGGCTCGCCGAGGAAGTAGGCGACGGCGAGGGCGAGCAGACCGGCGGCCAGGCCGGCGAGCATGCTGCGGACCAGGAAGCTTCTGACGGTCGCGGAGTTCATGGTGTCCGGCCCCTCTCGTCAGTGGCAGGGGAAGCCGAGCAGGTGGCGGGCGTCGTGCACCCACTCGATTCTCGCCGGAGACGAGCGAGGTAGCGCCCTGATCGGCGCCGACGAAGTAGAGCATGACCAGCATCAGGACGCCTAAGAAGACGCCCAAGGGACGATCGCGCCGATCGGCAGTCTGGCGGGTGCGGCGGGGATGGTTGCGGTCGGCTGAGCGACGGTCTGCGCCATGGCAGGACCTCCTCGGGAGTACGCGTCCCATCTCGGTGGTGCACACGACGACGGCTGCGGGTCTGACTTGCTCGACCCTCACCACCCCTGGCCGGAGGCGGTTCTTGCTGGGCTCGCAGTGGCGCGACCGTGCCGGATTCCCACCGGCTTCCGCTGCGCCGTCATCAAAATCGCGCGCAGAAAGTACCGCGAGCCGGAGGGTGAGCCAAGCGCGCGTGGACCTGTCCCAAGCACCGGGATACCCCCAACGGCACTTTGGCAACGAGCAGTTGACGCGAAATCAGAGTCTCATGACCACCCGAGAGATGTTGATCTCACCGGCGATCATCCGCGTCCAAGATGCCCGTACTGGCAGATCTGGATGTGGGACGCCGGGCGCGGTCGCACTCTTGACGAGGTGACCGTGGCCGAGCCGGACGCGGTGGCGAAGCGGCTCTCGGACCCGGCCGGCTCTTCGCACGGTGGGGAGTCCCTGTTGCAGCTGCGCAAGCGTATCGGTGCGTGGTTGGAGGAGGCAGCCCGGATCCCGGGGCGGCTGCTCGCAGGGGTGGAGCCGAACGTCGTACGCGCGGCGGTCCAGGGGCTGGGCCTGCCCGAGGCGGCATTCTGGCGTTTCGATGTGCCATCGCTCTCCGCCGTGGAGCTGAGCGGCCGGGCGCGCCGGTGGAATCTGCGCGTGGGTGTGCCCTTGGGGGACCATCACCCGTAAGTCGCCCAGGCGTTCAGGATGCGGGTGATGGCGAGGCCGTCGCGTCGGGCCCGATCCGGGCACGCGAAGCTCCTCGCGGTGGCGGACCCATCAGGACTACTAGTGTCCTGCGCCAGTAGTTGATCGTTAGTAGTTGTGTGACTTCTGCTGCTGGTGCGTCAGTTCCCCGTCGGGGCCCGAAGTTGGAACCGCTGCTGCTGTCTGATGACGAGCGGGCGGTGTTGGAAAGGTGGACGCGTCGGGCGACATCGGCCCAGGCCCTGGCGCTGCGGGCGCGGATCGTGCTGGCCTGTGCGGGGCC
>NZ_JBEXPK010000205.1:0-3839 GCF_040612015.1 Streptomyces sp. NPDC006476
CCGTGCGCGGGCGGGGGCTGCTGTTCGTGCGCGATGCGGAACTTCTCCAGCAGGTTCTCGGTGGCGCCGGAGGTGAACGACTCGTGGATCTCGGGCGGCTCGCACAGCTGGTACGTCGGTCCGGACAGGCGCAGCAGCAGGCCAGGGTGGGTTCGGTGACCCACAGCGGGCCGGGCTCGTCGCGTCTGCCGAGCGGGTTGGGCAGGTAGGCGTCGCGGTCCCAGGCGGGCAGGGTGATCAGGTGGCTGCCGGCGCGGCGGCGGTCGTGGTCGAAGCCGGTGGAGTGCTCCAGCTGACCGATCGGCGAATGGGTCTTGAGCGCGGACAGGTAGGCCCCGTTGATGTCGAGCGCGGTCAACTGGTGTACGCCCGGTGGGGAGTTCGGGGCGGGTCCACTTGGGGCGGGCCTCCCAGATCTGGTCGGCGCCGCGGGCGGTCTGCTTGCGCAGGACGTCCGGCAGCCACGGGTGCGCGATCACGTCGTAGCGGCCGTCCTTGCGGGTGGCGACCAGCAGCGTCATCGCGTCCGGGATGGCCCGCTTGACCAGCGCCGCGGTGGCCGCCTCGACATCGCCGGAGTGCTGGGTCAGGGCAGAGTCTCGATCAGGTCGAGGTGGAACAGCGGGGGCAGCGCGGGCAGGTCCTGCGTGCCAGCGGGCTCGAAACGGGAGGCCAGGACGGTGGAGTCTCCGTTGCCGTCGAGGCCGGAACCCTTGACGAGGGCGACGACCGACGTTCCGGCGCTCTCACGTGTATTGACGTACACGGTGCGGATGTCCTCCGCGTTGACCAGCGCGAACCAGACGGGGTACCGGTTCGCGCCGGCCGCCTGCCACGGTCGCGTTGTGCGTCGCGATCCACACCTGGCCCAACGGAAGTCCCCTCCCCTGCCTCGTACGCCTCGGAGTTGACCCTACTCCGTCCCTGAACTCACGAAGGTCGGCGAAGGGATGGAAGATCGCCCGCCTCTCGCTGCCCCACTTGGACAGCGGAGGCAGCAGATCGCCGAGGCCGCTGGACGACCGCACGGAATCCCGCCGTCAGTCAGCGGCGAAGGCGACGTAGGTGCCGGCTGTGAGGCCGGAGAAGGTGATGAACTGACGGGGCTTGAGGCAGGTGAAGGCGGCGTGCATTCCGATGCCAGCGACGACCGCGTACGGCATCGTCTGCGGGATGAGTAGCGCAGGGGGGCAGCGCGATCTCCGCGGCGATGACGGTGGCCGCGACCAGGTGCCAGTAACGGACGTCCCGGTCGGTGAGGTTGCCCATGTGGCGGCGGATCAGGCCGGGGACAGCGTACTGGCGCCGGTAGGGGAGCCGCCGGTTCCCTACCGGGAACCGGGAACACCAGTTCCCCCCAGGCGCACGTGCCCGCCGTCACCGTTACGCCGGGAATTCAGGCTTGGGGAAGCGCCGGACAGTGGGGGTGGTCCGGAGCTCTGAGCGGACCGCCCGGAGGGCCTGGTGGAGTCCGGCTACTCATGGCTTCAGCGTGCGTCCGTCAGGCTGGCCCCGCACTCCGAGCCTCGAGGAATGGTGCCGGTGAAGCGATGCGCCTGGTTTCAGACCGCCGTCCGCTGCTCACGTCGTCCAGTCAGCGGGCCGATGCGACCGCCGCCGTCCGGGGCATGACACCGACCACGCGGCACAGGGAAGTTCACGGTCGTCGCTCACCGAGGCTCCGTGCCGGGTGCGCTCACCAGCACGGAGCATGCGTCAGAACGGCGGGGTCGGTGTCCTGGCCCGCCACACGAGGAAAGCGGCGGGCCAGGAGCTCCTCCACGGTGCCACAGCCGGGCAGGTACCGCCTGCCGTGTCACCGAAGTGGCTGCCGGACGCCGCGGTTTGACGAGCCGGCCGCCGTAGCGGGCGCTCTTGTACGTCAGCATCGTCACCGTCCGCCCCCACGCCTCCTGGGCGATGGCACGGTTGAGTCCGGCCTTCGCCCTGGCCCCGTTGCGCAGGATCACGCCTGGCTGCTCGGGGTCGGGCTTCGGCTGGGGGGCTTTGGTCATGCCGAGGATGTTGAGCTGTTCGACCACCAGCACGCCGTACGTGCGGGCGAGGTAGGTGGTGGTCTGGTAGCCAGTCCACGGCTCGTCGCGTGGCTTTTGCTCGGAGCTGCTTGATCTGGTCGTAGGTGTGCTGCAACCGCTTGGAGGTCTTCTCCCCTTTCTTGCGGAACGTCTTGCGGTGTGCGGCCTGCCGCTCCAGTAGCTACTTCGGCCAGTTCAGCCCGCACAGGCGCAACCGATGGGTCTTCGGCGACCGGGAAACCGGGGCCTACCTCCACAGGGCTTGCGCAAGTTCCCGGGATCGCCCAACTGGCCTGAGGATGCCGCGGGTTGGGGTGGATGACAGAGCGGACACGGGATCCGTGATCATTCAGGTGTCTAAGCCAAGTGATCAAGAGGGTTCCCGTGTCCGCTGTCTCATCTTCCCCGATCCCTGCTGTGTTGGCCAAGCTGGGTCCGATCAACCTGGACGACATGGTTGACCTGCATGTCTTCCTGAAGGCGGTGCCCGATCCGCGCTCCCGGCGAGGCCGCTGGTACTCGTTGACCTCGATCCTGCTGGTCTGCGCGGCCGCCGCGGTTTCGGGAGCCCGGACCATCGACGAGCTCGCCGAGTGGGGCGCCCGCGCCGACACGGGGCTGCTCGCCACGCTCGGCGTGCGCCGTCACCTGCTGCACTGGCGGCACGCGCCCTCCAGGTCGGCAATCGGAAGAGTCCTCGAGCGTCTCAACGCCGACGCACTGGATGCGGCCGTGGGAGCCTGGCTGGCCCACCGCCGCACCGCCGTGACCGCAGCCCCGGGCAGGCGACGGGTGATCGCCGTGGACGGCAAGGCACTGCGCGGCTCCGCCCGCCCAGGCCAGCCCCGCCGGCACCTGCTGTCCGCCGTCACCCACGGCTGCCCGGTCACCCTCGCCCAGGCCGAGGTTGGGTCCAAGACCAACGAGACACGGCACTTCCAGCCCCTGCTCGCACCGCTCGACCTCGACGGGGACGTGGTCACCTTCGACGCGCTGCACACCGTGAAGGCCAACGTTGCCTGGCTGGCCGAGACCAAGAAGGCGCACTACGTGCCGTGATCAAGACCAATCAGCCCACCGCCTGGGCCCAGTTGGACGGTCTGGACTGGCATGCGGTGGCCATCCAGCACACCGCCTCGAACAAGGGACACGGCCGCCGCGAGTCCCGCTCGATCAAGACTCTCGCCATCGCCGACAACCTCGGCGGCATCGCCTTCCCCACGCAAAGCTCGCCCTCCGCGTCCACCGCCGCCGTAAAGAGACCGGCAGGAAAGAGACCCGCGAGACCGTCTACGCGCTCACCAGCCTCGACGTCCACCAGGCAACACCCGCCAAACTCGCCTCCCACCTGCGCGGACACTGGACCGTGGAAGCCCAACACCACATCCGCGACCGCACCTTCGCCGAGGACGCCTCCACCGTCCACGCAGGCAACGCACCCCGCGCCATCCGTGACGAACCCGAACGAGCCCTCCCCATCCTGGGCATCAACCCCAGGCCCGACCTCAACGGAACTTGATCAAGCCCTGCTACCTCCACCAGTACGCCTGGGCGCAGTGAGCGGCCATTGCCTCGTTGGCGAGCCGGTAGACCTTCTCGGCCGTCTCCTCGTCCGCCCAGTAGTGGTAGTGCGAGGGGGACGGGCTGACCATTTGCACGTCCCCGCGGTGGATACCCATCGCGGCCAGCCGCAGGCGCACGTCGGTCATCCTCGGGGCGCGCTCGCGGACCATGGGGCCGCTGACGGCGAGGGCCGTACGACCGTTGCGGCGGGCGTCGAGGGCGCGGGCCTCGGCCAGCCCC
>NZ_JBEXPK010000206.1:0-3808 GCF_040612015.1 Streptomyces sp. NPDC006476
CATGATCCACAGGTGCCGTGTTCACCTGCTTCCGGGGCCCACCACCGAGATCAACACCCCAGGCCGGGACGATCCAGGCACTCGCCGGGGCCCTGAAGGTAACGGAGAGCCAATAGTAGTCGCAGGAGTAACGACCGGCCAGGGAGCCCGGGAAAGCCGGGCACAGGGGAAAGTGGCTCAGGTGATTTGGATATCGGAACCCAGGAGGCATGCGTAATGCAGAGCGCCGAAGTGGTGTTCTGCTCGAAGCACACGGCATCAGCGTCACGCTCGGCAACCACCCGTCTGCGCCCTCGCAACCCTCCAGGCCCGGGTCATCGCCCTGAGCAACGGCACCAGTAGCAGATCAAGACGACATGTTGATGATCTGCAAGCCCTTAGGCTTGCTGGGGGCTGAAGATGACCGCTCGCCGCGGTACGCGACATCACCTGCTGTCGGGCCCCGGCCCGGCAGCAGTGCTGGTCTGAGGGAGCGGGCGGACCGGCTTCCGTGCGGGCCCGGCCCGCCCGTGACAAGCGGTCCCGTGCTGGAGTTGTGTCAGCGGCGCAGAGCCTGGACCGCGACCTCCAGCCGCTTGCCGTAGTCCCCGTTGGCCCGACGGAAGTTGCCGATCGCCCGCTCGACGATGTCGTCGCGCGAGACCTTGGCGATGGAGCCCGCCAGGTTGGCGATCAGCCGCTCCTTCTCATCCTCGGACATCAGCCGGTACAGGTTGCCCGCCTGTACGAAGTCGTCGTCCTCGGCGTGGGCCGGGGTGGGATAGTCGCCCGTGGCGCCGGTGACCGGGACCGGCTGCCACAGCGGTCGGTTGGTCTGGTGCGGCCCGCCGAAGCTGTTCGGCTCGTAGTTCTTCGCGCCCTTGTGGCGACCGTCGTACAGTAGGCCGTCGCGGGAGTGGGTGCGCGCCTCGGTGGTGTGCGGGCAGTTCACGGGCAGGTCGTCGGCGTTGATGCCGACGCGGTAGCGATGGGCGTCGCCGTAGGCGAAGAGGCGGCCCTGGAGCATCTTGTCGGGGGAGGGGCCGATGCCCGGGACGAAGTGAGCCGGCGAGAAGATACTCTGCTCGACTTCGGCGAAGACGTTCTCCGGGTTGCGGTTGAGCTCCAGCTTGCCGAACTCGATCGGCGGGTAGTCTCCGTGCGGCCACACCTTGGTGAGGTCGAACGGGTTGAAGCGGTACGTCGCTGCGTCGGCCGCCGGCATGATCTGGACCTGCACGGTCCAGGTCGGGAAGTCGCCGCGCTCGATCGACTCGCGCAGATCGCGCTGGTGGCTGTCCGGGTCCTCGCCGGCCAGCCGGTTGGCCTCGGCTTGCGTGAGGTTCTTGATGCCCTGGTCGGTCTTGAAGTGGTACTTGACCCAGAAGACCTCGCCGTCCTCGTTGTTCCACTGGTAGGTGTGCGAGCCGAAGCCGTCCATGTGCCGGTACGACGCGGGAATGCCGCGGTCGCCGAACAGCCAGGTCACCTGGTGCGTGGCCTCGGGCGAGAGCCCCCAGAAGTCCCAGACGTTGTCGGCTTCCTGGCTGCCCGTGTACGGGTCGCGCTTCTGGGTGTGGATGAAGTCGGGGAACTTGATGGCGTCCCTGATGAAGAACACGGGGGTGTTGTTGCCGACGAGGTCATAGTTGCCCTCCTCGGTGTAGAACTTCAGCGCCCACCCGCGGGGATCCCGGACGGCGTCGGCGGCGCCGAGGTTGCCCGCCACGGTGGAGAACCTGAGGAAGGTCTCGGTTTGTTTGCCGACCTCCGAGAGGAACGCCGCGCGCGTGTACCGGGTGACGTCGGTGGTGACCGTGAACGTGCCGTACGCGCCGGCGCCGCGGGCGTGCACCACGCGCTCCGGGATGCGCTCGCGGTTGAAGTGCGCCAGCTTCTCCAGCAGCAGCTGGTCCTGCACGAGCACCGGGCCCCCGACGCCTGCCGTCTCACTGTTCTGGTTGTCGGCGACCGGCGCCCCGGCCTTGGTCGTAAGCGGTCCCTGTGTCACGTCCGTCTCCTGCGCTCTTCCTGACCAATCCTGTCTCTTGGCCAAAGCTATTTCTGATCCTACAATAGATATAATATAAGTCTAGATAGAGTCTAGAGTCACAGCTGTTCGCGACTCCTCCCTGTCGTTGGGGTGGTGCTCATTAGTGACCTTCCGGAACGGCTGCGTGTACGCGGATGGCGGATGACCGCGCAGCGGCGCCTCCCGGCCGAGGCGCTCGACGGCGAATACGACCACGCGAGGCCGACAAGGTCCATACGTGGGCCTCGCCAGCCTGTCCGAGATCTAGGTACCCCAGCAACACTTTGACGTTTTCCCTGTTCAGGGGCGGTCCGGGTGAGTGTAGAGGGCTGATGACCGGCCTGTGATCTCTTTCCCGCGCCGCACCTCGATCGAGTGCAGCCGTCGCTGATAGTGGCAACGGTCTGGGCGGCCACCGGACGTGATCGACGAGCATGCAGTTGAGATCTGGAACGACGAACTCGAGGAACCGTTCCTGCGTACCGGCCACCGCTTCAGGCGCGTTGAGCCGCATCGCAGGATGCACGACTACATCCGTGGACCATTAGGGCCAGCCGGTCGCAAAAAACGGCTGGCAGCTGGCCGAATACGGCGGACACCGCACGCCCGACCACCTCCAGATGCTCCTAAACGGCGCGGAACGCCGGCGAACTCCGCGACGACCTCCCGCACTACTTCAGCCGCTCCGGCCACCACCGGCTGTTGCTGCCACCCTGGGTCGGGTGTGCGGAACGGTCGCGCGCGACCGGGCACTTCGCCTCGGATGAGGTGTTCTCAGACATATGAGGAAATCCTTCCGAATGGCGGGTCACGCTGCTGCGGTACAGGCGGTGGAGCAGGAGGGGCACTGGCCCCAGTAGATGACCTCGGTCTCTTCGACCGTGAAGCCGTGGTCGTCGGACGCGGTGAGGCAGGGGGCGTGGCCGACCGCGCAGTCGACGTCGGCGACTACGCTGCATGAACGGCACACGAGATGGTGGTGGTTGTCCCCGACGCGTCCCTCAAACCGGGCCGGCGAGCCGGGCGGTTCGAGACGACGTACTAGTCCGGCCGCGGTCAGCGCGTGCAGCGCCTCGTACACGGCCTGTACGGAGATGTGGCCGACGCGCTCCCGCACTCCGGACGCGATGGCGTCCACGTCGAGGTGATCGCCTTCGCGGACGGTCTCGAGCAGCGCGACACGGGCGGCCGTCACCCGCAGGCCAGCACCGCGCAACTCATCGGCGACGGTTGGGGGCTGGGGCGCAGTCATGGGAGACAACCTTCTGGTCCAACTGGCGTAGACGCCACCAGGCAATAGCCCGACGCGGCCACTGCCGACGATGATCCACCGACGAACCCTCTGGATAGATCACGAAACCGCACTGGTGTGCCAATCGCCTGGAAAACTGAATAATGCGCAGCTTGCTGCACCAGCGCAGGGAATAGAGCCTCCATCAGGCTCGGAGCGCTTCACCTCCTGCCACCTGGAGATAATTTCCGTTCACGCAGCGTCCCCACTAGAGTCAAACAACCCCGAATCTAGGGCGCATATTGAGTCGCGATCAAGGGGTGGTCCGGGTGAGGTGGGTCTGTACGGTGATCGGTCCACTGCCACCGCTCCTGCCTCTCGGGCACCCCGCCTGGAAGCCCTCGGCCCGGGTGACACGCGGGACCAAGTCCGCAGCCGGGTAGCCCAGTTCCAGTCGGTCACCGACCCTCGGGGGGGGGGTGCCTCTATGTCCTTCGTCAAGGCACCCCTGCTGGGTTTGGGGTGATTCGGTCTTGTTGGGGTTATGCGGCGAGCTCGACGTCCGC
>NZ_JBEXPK010000207.1:0-3735 GCF_040612015.1 Streptomyces sp. NPDC006476
GCGGTGCCGGACTGGCCGAGTGTCCTGAGTGCGGGGCGACTTGGGTGGTCGGGGTGGACCGCCGTTCGAATGCGGTTTACTGCTCCCGGCGGTGCATCATGCGGGGCTGGAGGGCCCGGAAGGAATCGTTCGGCGAACAGTCGCAGTGACCGCATCGCGAACGCATCCGAATCCCAACTTCGTTCATAACTTGGTCAATTAAGTGGACGTTAAGTCCGATCTTCCCTGGTTCGTGATCGCTCGATCGTGGTACTGAGCGCCGTGCGGGGGCGACCGTTCGCCATGTGCATGCTGGGATGCGGGCATGGCTCGAAGACCGTATCCGAGCGACTTGTCGGATGAGCATTGGGCGTTGATTGAGCCGATGATCACGGCCTGGAAGCAGGCGAGGGTGGCGCGGTCGGCGACCGGTGATCCCGGGGCCTGCGATCTGCGGGAGGTCGTGAACGCGATCTTCTACCAGAACCGGACGGGCTGTCAGTGGCGCTACCTGCCCCATGACCTGCCGGCCTGGTCGGCGGTGTTCTACTACTTCACGCTGTGGCGTCAGGACGGCCTTGACCAGCGGATCCAGGAACTCCTGCGCTGCCACGTTCGGGAGAGAGCCCGGCGATTAGAGGACCCGTCCCTCGTGATCATCGACACCCAGTCCGTGCGCGCGGCCGCCGGTGTCCCGAAGATCACGACGGGACTGGACGCCAACAAGAAGGTGTCGGACCGCAAGCGGGGTCTGGCCGTCGACGTGCTGGGGCTGATCATCGGCGTCGTCGTGCTCGCCGCATCCGCCCACGACAACGCCGCCGGCACCGCCCTGCTCGACCAGGCCGCCGAGCGGTGCGGAATGCGTCTGGAGAAGGCCCTGGTGGACCAGGGCTTCAAGGACGAAGTCCTCATCCACGGTGCCCTGCTGGACATCGACGTCGAAGTCGTCCGCCGCAACCCGGCTGAAGGCTTCGTCCCGCAACCGAAGAGGTGGATCGTGGAGCAGGTCAACGGCACGTTGATGCTGCACCGCCGACTGGCCCGCGAGTACGATCACCGGCCCGACACGTCCGCCTCGCGCGTCTACTGGGTCTCAATCGCGAACATGGCCCGCCGCCTCACCACACCCGCCCCTTCCTGGCGCGACACCATCGGGCTGGCCGCGTGAACGTCATCGATCTCCTGGCCGACCTCCAGGCCCAGCACGACGAGACCGCAGCCCGTGCCGACGAACTGCGTGACCAGATCCAGCACTTGACCGCCGCCCTGACCGTGCCCGAAGCGCGGCTCGCGGACCTGGTCACCACCCGGAAGGTCATCGCCGAACTCACACCGGCTGGAGGCCAGCCCGCACCGCCCGAGACGAACACCGCCTACCAGGCCATCGTAAACACCTTCAACCAGCAGCCCGATCAAGAGTTCCGAGCCCGTGAGCTGCACGGACTCCTCGGCATGCCCACCGACGAGGCATCCGTCAACATCACCCGAAGCCGCCTCGGACGCCTCACCCGCCAAGGCTTCCTCACTCAACCCGGACGAGGCCGCTACCAGAAACGGACTTAACGTCCACTAAGGTCATTCATTGTGATCGTCGCATTTTCGGTCTGACTCTCGGTCGGGAAGCGAGCCGGGTCTCGCCGCGGCCGTTTGGCCGTGTACCGGCCGCGGTGGGTGGTCCGACCCGCCGCCTGCGCCCGTGTGTTTGCGGCAGGTTGAATCGGCCCCACTTTGTCCATGATCGACACTCGTTTTGGCCCCACCCTGAGATGCCCGAAGCTGACGCGCTCCGTGGGCTGAGGGAGGGAAAGGCGCAGCTAGAGGCGGTAGTACGTGGTCCGGTCCCGCTGCCGTCTGCCCGCTGTGGGGTGGAGCCAACTCCGATGTCGGAGTGGTACTCAGGTTGAACTCGTAGACCCCGAGAGGGTGTGACGGTTCTTGATCCCTGCGGTATGGCGGGTACATGCGGTACGCGCAGAGGGGCGGGTACACGCCCGCCGAGCAGGAACGGCGTGAGCAACTGCGGCTGAAGGCTGCCGAGTTGTTTGAGTAGGGCGAGAGTGCCAGTGCGGTCGCGGCCGAGTTACGGGTCACCTCGCGCACTGTGCGGCAGTGGCGCCGGCTGTGGCGCGTGGGCGGGACGCAGGCCCTGCGATCCAAGGGGCCGGTGTCGCCGGAGCAGGGGCCTGCCGATCAATAACTCTGCGGCTTTCGTGGGCTGTTGGGTCGTAGGATGCGGGGGTGTCGGAGGGGACGAGGGCAGAGCTGGTGGATGCGTTCGGGTTGTTGCTGCCGCATCTCGATGAGCGTCAGCTGCGACTGACGCTGGGTGCCGCGGCTCGTGTTCTGGGCCACGGCGGGATCCGCATGGTGGCTGGAGCGGCCGGGGTGGCGGAGTCCACGGTGTCGCGCGGAAAGCGGGAGCTGGAGCAGGCGGAGGAGCACGCTGGCCGGGTCCGGGCACCGGGCGCGGGCCGGAAGCCCTTGCGGGAGGCCGATCCGGGGCTGGTGCCCGCGTTGCTGGCGCTGGTCGAGCCGGACCAGCGGGGTGACCCGGAATCTCCGCTGGTGTAGACGGTGAAGTCCACCCGGAATCTGGCGGCCGAGCTGACGCGTCAGGGCCACCGGGTCGGTTCAGACACGGTGGCCACGCTGTTGAAGACGGAGGGCTTCTCTCTGCAGGGCACCTCCAGGACCACCGAGGGGGCCCGGCATCCGGACCGGGACGCCCAGTTCCGCTACATCAACAACCAGGTCACGGCGTACCTCGCCGACCGGGCAGCCGGTCATCAGCGTGGATGCCAAGAAGAAGGAGACGCTGGGCAACTACGCGGTGATCGGACGCGAGTGGCACCGCGCCGGACAGCCGGTGCAGGTCCGCGCACACGACTTCCCCGAGAAGGGCGCCCAGATGGCGGTGCCGTACGGGATCTACGACATCGGCGCGGACGCGGGCTGGGTGTCGGTGGGCTGCGACGGGAAACACCTCTGCCTTCGCGGTGGCCACTTTGCGCCGCTGGTGGAACGGTGAGGGGCGCCACCGCTACCCGCACTCTTGCCGCCTGCTGGTCACCGCCGACGCAGGAGGCTCCAACGGCTACCGTGTGCGCGCCTGGGAGAAGGAACTCGCGGACTTCGCCTACGAGACGGGCCTTGAGGTGACGGTCTGTCACTTTCCGCCGGGAACATCGAAATGGAACAAAATAGAGCACCGGCTGTTCTCACAGATCAGCATCGACTGGCGTGGCAGGCCCCTGACCAGCCACGAAGTCGTCGTCAGCACCATCGGAGCGACCACGACACGCAGCGGACTGTCCGTCCACGCCGAGCTCGACCCCGGCGCTTACCCCACCGGCGTCACCGTCCCCGACACCGTCGTGGAACGCCTGCCCCTGACGCCGCACGAGTGGCACGGCACGTGGAACTACACCCTGCGCCCCGAACCGCTCGCTCCCGAATCGTCCCCGCCCAGCGTCGAGTTCGGACGCTTTCCCACCGGCGACAAGCTCCCCATGTGGAGCGGCACCCCAGCCTCACCGGACTCGAACCCGCCGCCTTCGACGATCTCGCCACCCGTTACCAAGCCTGGTGTGCCGAGCACCCGCCGATCTTCCTGCCCGGCAAACGCCCCGACGGCGGCCCCGGCGCCGGCAGCAGACGTCTCTCCGTCGCCGACCAGCTTGTCGTCTTCCTCCTCACGAAGCGCTGGTCCATGGCCCAGACGCCACTCGCCGAGGCAACCGGCCTGGCCAAGAG
>NZ_JBEXPK010000208.1:0-3725 GCF_040612015.1 Streptomyces sp. NPDC006476
TGGGCAAACGGCCCCGGAGCCCCGTCATGCCCATCACCGCAGGTCACGCCACAGATTCCCCCCTGCCATGTGCCCACCTACTGTCGAACTCGGGTTGGAGGCTCCCCCACGGGCCACGAATGGATCGTGCGGGGCTACGGGGCTTCCCAGCCCCGGCCGCGCTGGGACTTCCGAAGCACCAAGCGACATCCCCTCGTCGGCGACCATCCCCTGGCCGTCCTGATCGAGTTCGACCCCGAGAAGGAGCACCGCGCCGAAGTACTGTTCTCCGCCGAACTGAAGCACCCAGCCCTCGGACTCCGCAGGCACCGGGCCCAACTCCCGGCCGCCGCCATACCTTTGGCGATGTGACCCGTACCGAGGCCTCCCCGCCGCGATCAGTGAGGATGAGCTGCCACCGCCTTCGACCTCATCGAGCCCATCCGCCGCGGCGGGAGCCGCGCGAGCCCGGGCAGCTCCCCCCAGGGTCGACTACATAGGCGATAGCACCCACAGCGAGACCGCCTACACGTAAAGCGAGTTGAGAACACAAAGGGGCCGGTGGTCCACGGTCTTCCCTGAACCACCGGCCCCCTTCATACTCTTTTCAACGTCTACGCGTCCTTCGCGACGATTACGCTGTGCGACGCGATCGATCGCAGGTTGAGGTCGCGCATCGCCGGGATCGACGCTATCCCCCAGGCGATCGTGGCGAGGCCGGCTGCCACCTCACGACCAGGCTCGGGCGTCCCTGACCACACCATAATGATGGTGGCGGCGCCCCAAATGATCCAGGTCGTCCTTGCCCCGAAGCCGCCGAACATGAAGCTCATCAGCAGCAATGCCGCGCCGCTGGCGACCCACAACAGATGCAGCGCGGTGACGGGCAGGGGCAATCCAGTGGAGTGCGCGGTCAGGTAGGCGTGGACCGGATCGTCGATCGTTGCGACGACGCCGTCCCAGTGCCATCCGCTCGGGGTATGCCAGGCGCGGGCCGTATGCGAGACCGTGTTCGCCAACACGCCGGCGGCAGCGATGCTGACCAGGACTGCCGAGAACATCACGACCAGTTTGATCCACAGGGCGCTCTCGCTCCAGCCTCCCGTGAGTGAGTCCCCGACTTCCTGGCGCCGTGCCTCAAGCCATTCCGGATCGCTCACGACGACCGGTGACGCCATGCCGAGCGTGGCTGTCGGAGCGCGATGCGGCTGTGGGGGAGTCTTGAAGTCTGCGCCCAGTTCGCCAAGAGCCTGCTGCACCAGGAGAACGACGCGCCGGTCGTGACCGAAGACCGTGTACGCGGCGCAGGCCGCGGTCGCCGGCAGCAGGGGAAACAGCCACCAGGCACTCCACTGCACCGAGCACTCCACGCTCAGTGCGGCACCCGTCGCGGCGAGCGCAGCGATCAGGCACCGTACTGCCCGCACGGCCATCGCCCGCGTGCTCACCACGATCGGCCCCGGCGTCGGCTCTTGGCGGAAGCCGGCGCGGACCGCCGGCCACAACTGCGCCAACGGGCTCCACGGGTCACTGACGAAGACAACACCGACCAACATCAGCAGATCCAGGGGGATCGTCCAGCCAGTCGCGCCGGACCTGGTGGCCGCCACATGAAGCGCCGCTGCGGACATCATCGCCAGGCCCCCCAAGGCACGCCCCAGCAGATGACAGCCCGTCCGCAGACGATCAACGGTTTGGATCGCCGACCGGCCCGGCTTGATCAGACTCCACTCATCGCTGACCGCGTCCCGCCGCTGCTGGCCATCTTCGAGAAACCCCTGCGCAGCGCGCAGGGCCCTGTCGAAATCGGCTCGGAAGAACGCCTCCTGCAGCTCTTCCGGCATCGGGGGCAGCTCGGGCTCTTCCGGAGAGACGACCACCCGGCGGGATTGGGCGAGTTCCTCCTCCAGTTCGTCACTGCGCCTGCGCAGCCGAGCCAGGAGAACCTCGGTCTCGTCCCGGCTGGACCGCGCCCGGCGCAGCTCCCGCTGCGCCGCCTCCAGCTGCTGGGTGAGCTCACCAAGGCGTGCCTGACTCTCCTCGTTCTCCTCGTCGTACTGATCTTTCAGTGTTGTCACCTGCTGCTGCAGGTCCGTGGTGAACCGGGCGAGATTCAGCACGAGTTGCTGGGTCAGGCCCCGCTCTTCCATCAGTTCCTGGTTGCGCTCGTGGGCCTGTGCGAGTTGCTCGTAAGCTTTCGCCGCCTGGTCCTGGGCGGTGGCTGCCACAGCGGCTAAAGCGGTCCCGGGCGGCTCGCTATCTGCTGGCGGCTGCGGGGCCGGCGTCTCGGTGGCCGGCTTCGGGCGCTGTGCAGCCACGAACAGGCGCATGGCTTCGCTCATGCACGCCGGCCGCTGGCGCGGGTGGTTGCCCCAGGCTCCACCTCGTTGACCTGCACGTTCCCCGCGACCGCTGCCCTACCGGCTCAGATTTCTGCGGAACTCAGGCCGGTCATTGCGCGTCATCGTCGTGTTCGAGAGCCCCCCAGCAGCCACCGTACTGTTGGTGGGCCCCCACGATGCTGACCCCAACATCGACATCTACACAGCTCTTTACGAACTTGCTGGTCTGAGCTCTGAGAGGCGACCGCACTGAAGACCGGCCGCTGATGCTCCAGCAGCCGGATGTCGCGGATACAGGTCGCGCCCAGGGTGATCGCGACCGCGAGGTCCACCAGCACCTGTCCCCGATCGTGCAACGGCGCGAACCCAGGCCGGGCCAGCGCCGCCGACAGCGCCCCGGTCAGCCCCGTCCGCTCCGCGAGCAGCCGCAGATGCACCCCGCCCACATGCCCGACCTGCCCCTTCCCGTCCCCCGACATCGCCAGACCCCGACTCCACTCGCTACCCTGCACGTGAAAGGTGCCCCCACCCGCTCATGATCCAAGCCTTCGACAAGCCGGATCATCGCAGGTCACGGGGCACCTTTTGCAGTTCGTGACGCAACGTCACCACTCTCGGAATTCACGGTGAAACACCGAGGCAAGGACCTGGCCGCGGGCGGGAATGACCCTGGGTGTCGAGGGAGACTGCTCAGCCCTGGTGCGGGCGTCCCAGCACGACGAGTTCGGTTGTGTCCACGAACTTGCAGCCCCACGGGGTGGAGTCCTTCGCGCAGTCTTGTCCGCTGTCGGCAACCTGGCTGCCGAGCTTCGTCAGGCGGACGTACCGGATGTCCTGGTCGGTGCCGGCTTTAAGGGAGACGGCGTTCTGCCGACCGGTGTCGGCCGGCTTGAAGTGGCCCTCGGCGGCAGTGGTCCAGGCGGTGCCGTCGGCCGACGTTTCAATCCGGTAGTCACCGAGGGACGAGGTTATGTCGTCCCCGCAGCCCGCTGTCGGGTCGACGAGGACTTCACGGATATCAACGGCCCGGGGCAGCTCGACCGTATTGTGAGCCGGGGCGATACCGGCACTGTTAGTGCCGGCCACCACATCGGAACTCCAGGCGGCGGTGGACAGGTCGATCAGCCTGTCCGGACCGCAGCCGTCGCTGCTGTCGTCGCCACCGCTGAAGTCAGCGACCTTGGCGCCGCCTGCGGCGGCCGCCCAGTCGCGCTGCAGTGTCCAGTTGATGATGCGTGTGGAGCCGACGTGGACCGTGCGGACCACAGGTTCGTAGCCCAAGCCGCTCGCGTACACCTTCGGGTACGTCCCCTTAGCTTGAAATTAAAGGTTTCCCCTCGGTCCTCCGGGTCGATGGGTGTCCTTTTTGTGCCGGTGTTTGCCGACGGGGTGGCGGGGTGCGGC
>NZ_JBEXPK010000209.1:0-3552 GCF_040612015.1 Streptomyces sp. NPDC006476
CGGCACCAACTCCCCGCCGGGACGGGTGATCGGCGCTCACAGCGCCGTACAGTGATCCACACCCGAGGACCGGAAGACACCATGCCTGAGCGGAACATCGAGTTCGGCAAGTACGGCGCCCGCGGCATCAAGGGCCACGAGCCGTCGCCCGCCAGCTGGACGCCCTCGCCAGCTACATCGCCACCCCCGTTACCGCCCGGCGAGGCCTCCTGGCCCGCCTGCACTACCTCACGCGTACCGACCACGCCCGCGCCGCCGCCCGGGCCGCCGGTCTGACTGTCACCGACCGCACCCTACGTGCCTGGCTCGAGGGCGCCCGCGCGCCCTCGAGGAGGAACCTGGAGCGGATCGAGCAGGCGTACCGCACCGTGCGGCGGGAAAACGTCGCCCGCTATCTGACCGCCCGCCTCAACCGCGAGGGCCGCGGCACCCGCGTGGAGATCCACCCGGTCAACCAGTCGCAGGTCGACCGGCCCCGCCAGCGCGTCGTGGAATTCCGCACGCTGAACGTGCGCCGCTGGGACCGCATCGTCGCCGCCTGGGCGGCCGGCGACGACCAGGAGCTCGACGAAGCCTGGGTCGACCAGGTCGTCGACCTCGGCTCGCAGTGGGGCCAGTACGAGTACGTCACCAATGTCGGGTTCGCCGCATGACCTCGTGCCGCATCAGGCAACGTTCGCCCTGTTGGAGAACCAGGCGAATACACCCGCGCCGACAGGCGCACTGACCAAGAAGCCCGCAAAGAGACCGACGTCGTGGTCAGCCAGCGGCGGAAAGGCCCAGTCCGCTGTTGCGCCGAAAAGCAGTGCCACCGTCATCGTCATAAGGAAGACGGCCACAGCGGCGAGCCGGCGAGGCGGTCCTGTGCGGTACATGTCGCCCACCGGCCCAGCCGCGAACATGGCCGGCATGCCGAGGTAAAAGACGGGGTCGGGCAGCCATCCGAACGGCCAGAACACCAGGGCGGCGACCCCACAGAAAGCGAGGCCAAAGAGCTCCGACACGATGGTGGACACCACCAGCTCCCACGGCTGGCGCCGGATCGAGCTGTTCGCGCTGTCCTTCTCATCGGCCACGCCGGAAGAGTAGCCGTCATCATGGCGAGTAGACTGTCGCGACTAAGTGTCGTTCTGGTTGGTGGAGTTGAGGTCGGGCAGGCTTCGCATGATGCTTCCGTGGCGTAGCGCCATCGAAGTTCACCGCAGCCCAAACGTCGCACAGACGGATGATCGTCCGCGGCCCACCAGTACTCCGGCTTGGTCGGCGGCGTGGATTTGTGCCAGGTCGCTCTGTACCTCACCTTTGCCACCAGCGCCGGGCACTGTCTGATCGACCGTGGCCGCCGCCCTCGAGCGAGCCGCCCAGACCCCGGCCGGAACGATCCCGCCGAGGCCGATCTCGACCCCCTCAGCAGCCACGAACTCCCCCGCCTGCTACGGACCTTGATCCTTCCGCCGCCCCGACGAGACCGCGACCACGCCTGTGGTGGTCCACCTGGCGCCGCCGCCATCAACACCGCGCCCGCCTCTGCCACCGCCGCTGGCACACATACACCGACACCACACCATGATCAAAAAAACACCAGCAGCTATCTACAGCCGCCGTAACAGCCCCGTAAATCAACCGGTTGATCTGCTGCCAGACGTGCCGTTTCAACGCGACTGATGCAGTCCGCGCTGTTCCCCGAACGCCGCCCGATTCATCCTGCTCATCGCTTGGGTGATCGAGTGGCGCTCCAAAGTCATTCGGTTACGCTGATGGTATGGCGCTTGTCCTTGATGGTTGGCGCACTGAGTGAGCGGCGTTGAAGCGAGGCCGTGATATGCAATACTCGAAGCTGGCTCCTCTGCTGAGGCTGGCCTATCGCTCGTATCTTGACAGCGACTTCACGTCGCTGAGGAGGCGCGCCCACGTATTGGGTATCCGGCGAATCGATGAGCCAATCGGGAATTCCCCAGTCCTGATTTCGGTAGAGTGCGATCCCGGTGTCAATTTTGATCGTCTACGCGCTGATTTCGGAGTGGATGTAGCGGCCGGGGGTTGTATACGTAAAGCTGCAGCTCCCATTAGTGCCATTCCTGCCGTAACTGACCACCCCGGCGTCAAGTATGTAGCGTCCTCTCCCTTGGTGTATTCCAAGGTAGAAGTCGACGATCACTGACGTCCAGTCCAGCTCCCCACGTGCGCCGAGCTCGTCCAGCACCGCCCGGTGCAGCCGACGCCACAGTCCCGCCTTCGTCCAGGCGGAGAAGCGGCGGTGCGCGGTGGCCGGCGAGACACCAAACGTGGGCGGCAGATGCCTCCATGCGCACCCACTGGTCAGCACGTACACCACGGCGGTGAACACGGCCCGCTCGTCCAGCGGCGCCGTCCCGCCGCCCTGGCGGCGCGGCGTGAACGACGGCAGCAACGGCGCGGCCAGATCCCATAACCCGTCAGGAACCAGCCGCTGCGACAGATCAGCACCCACGAAGAGCAATCATGCCGCAGCTCACCACGCCACCACGTGAGACATCGTCTGAATGTTTACCTCCGCACCGCTCAACTTTGAAGACCCGGCAATCACCGCTGCCCGCGTCCCGAAAAACACCCGGAACCCGCCCGACACCCGTGATCAGAATTCACGCGGTGGATCGAGGCAAGACACCCACCACACAACAATGACATTCTCATTCGGATTCGCATATGAAGTGCGCAAAACAAGGGGCGATACTGGAGTATTTATACCACCTGCCGGCGAGGATCACCGTCCACACTCGACCGGCAGCGATCACATCTGAAGGATCAAGGTTAGGCTATTTGACTCTATCGTGGACCGGTCGAGATTGACATACTGGCTATTGATCATAGTCGGATTAAGGAGAAGTCATGGCGCAGACCAGGACGGCGGCCATTCTCGCCGCACTCTCACTCTCGCTAGGTATCACTGCCGTTGACGCCGGCTCCGCCAATGCTGCAGCAGGCGACCGGCACTTCGTTCTCATATCGACCCATGCCGCTCCCCTGTGGAGGGCTAATGCGCAGCTCTATGCCGGGCGAGGCAATTTGGTCTACTCGTGGGTGCAAAACACCAGGAGTGGCGGCCGAGCGCTGTGGTATTTCACAGACGGCGGCGACGGCGGTTCCATTAGCGTGGAAGTCGAAGGTACCAACAAGGTTAGCTTGACGAAGGTTCCTCTTGATAGGGATTACTGCTTTAGTGTTTCAGCGGGAGGCGACCCCAATTATACGGGTGACAGCATTACTGGCGGCTGCAACTCGGATTGAATGAGCCCTCTTCTTGAACGAGACCGCACCACCTCAACGAAGTTGAGGTGGTGCGGTCTCGTTTTCGTCCCGGTCCACCGCGTGGTGGACATCCTCACCTCGCTGACCGGCGCCGAACCGTCCACAGGATTTGTCCACTCCCTGCTGCGGCGTGCTGCACGGGCGCTTCAGGTGTGCGACTTCGCCATCCGCACCCCAGGGCTGACGCAAGGTCCGGGATTGAGACGTTTCCGCAGGTGAGCGGTCCGTGATGTGGAAGACCGAAGCTCGGTTGAGCGGGGTGAC
>NZ_JBEXPK010000210.1:0-3551 GCF_040612015.1 Streptomyces sp. NPDC006476
GGCGATCCTGATGCGGGCCTCGGTGCGGGTGCGGAAGGTGTGCCGGTGGACGTACTCGACCTTCAGCACGCTGTTGAACGCCTCGCTCACGGCGTTGTCGAAACATGACCCGACCCGGCCCATGGACTGGGTCACGCCGAGTGTGCGGCACGCCCGCCGAAAGCGCCGAGACGTGTACTCGCTGCCCCTGTCCGTGTGCATGATCACGCCGCGTACGTCGCCGCCGCGGGTGGCCGCGGCCATGTTGAGCGACGCCACCACCAGCTCCGCATCATGCCGCTCACCCATCGCGTAGCCCAGCAAGCGGCGGGAGAAAAGATCGATGACCGTCGCCAAGTACAGCTTGCCCTCGCCCGTGTCGATCTCTGTGAGATCGCCGCACCAGACGAGATCGGGCTCCTCGGCGCTGAAGTCCCGGCGCACGAAGTCCGGAGCGGTCGGCCGCTTGCCCGGCCTGGTCAGCGACCGGCGCCGCCGGATCTTCCGTCCGGCCAGCCCGAGCTCGGCCATGACCTTGGCGACCGTGTTCACCGACACCCGCCAGCCGCGCCGGACCAGCTCGATGAACACCTTCGGCGAGCCATAAGTGCCCCCGGACCGCTGGAAGATCTCCTCGATCTCTTCCGCCAGGTGCTGCCGGCGCACCTCCCGCGCGGTCGGTTCACGATCGCGCCACTTGTAGAACCAGGACTCGGACACGCCCAGTGCCCGGCAGGCGATGCGGTGCGGAATCTTCTGTTCGGCCTTGCAGCTGCTGATCACCCTGACCGCCACGGCCGGGTCTGCCTCAGCTACTTCACCCACAAGGCCACGAATCGCTTGCACACATCACGCCCATCTCCAGCTCGCGGATGCGCTTGTCCTTCTCCCGGGCCTCGGCCCGCAGCCGTTCCAGCTCAGCCCGCTCACCCTCCCGCAACCGGCCACCCGAGCCTGCCCCCGCCGACGCCTGGACGGGCGTGTCCGACGACGGCGAGCCGTTGCGCTTGGCCGCGACACCCAGCTGTGCAGCGTCCCCGGATGCACACCGAGTTCCTCGGCCACCTCAGGGATCGGCTTCCCGGTCTCCGTCACGATCCGTACCGCCCCCTCGCGGAACTCCGCGTTGTAGATGCGCTTCCTGGATCCCACGACCCTCAACTATCCCTCCGGTCACGGTCTCCACGCTACGAGGGGAGGGTCAGGACCGACTTCCCCTCGGACGAACTACACGACGTCCTCACAGCGCGACGAAAGGCACTGCGATGACCAACGTGCCCGTATCGATGACTGAACAGGGCCCGGACTGCCGGGCGCCCCACCCGCCGGCCTCAACGCGCTCGCCCGCATCCAGAAATGATTCTCTCCATCGCCGGGGAGAGCACAGACGACCGGGCGAAGCCGATGCAGCGCGCGGCACAGGCCTGGGCGGAACGCCGGGGGCCAGGCCAAGGCCGCCGTGTTCTGCCTCGCCAGCGGTCACTGAGCACGACCGAGATCCCCGTCCCTGGCCTGCAGACGCGCGTTCTTCCCGCCAAGACTCCCGCCGCCAGAACGGCGGGTGGTACCACCTCGGCCGGGGCGGCCTCGTTGCTCCTCCGCCCCTTCCGGGTTCCGTCACTGCGACACAGAGGAGAGGCATGTTCGTCCACTCTGACCGTCTGCCGACGAGCACGGCGGTCCCGCAGGGAACCATCACCCCGCTGCCGTGGGGAGTCGGCCGCATGGCGCCGTACCCCACGATGGCCCCCGGGTACACCAGCGTCCGACTGGACGCCGACACCCAGACCGCTACGTTCTTCGACGCGAGTGGTCAGGTCATGGAGATGCCCGGCCACGGAACCAGCACCGGCACCCAGCCGTCCACCGGGACCAGCCCTGACGGCAACGGCACCACTCAGGACAGTGACACCGGGAGCGACAACGACCAGTGACTGACACACGTCCGGTGCTGGTCGTCACCAGCCTGAACGACCCCACCGCCGACGTGGTGATTCGCGAGCTGCACGGCCGGGACATCCCGGTCGTGCGGCTCGACTCGGGGGACTTCCCCGCATCGCTGTCGGTGGAGGCAGAAATCACCCTGCACGGGATCGAGGGCCGCCTCCTCACTCCCTCCCGCACCGCGGACCTGGCCAACGTCCGCGCCATGTATTACCGCCGGCCGACCGGGTTCGCCTTCCCGCATCTGAGCGACCAGGACGCACGGTTCGCCATCACGCAGGCCCGGTACGGGCTCGGCGGCGTGCTGGCCGCCCTACCGGGCTGCCTGTACATCAACCATCCGCATCGCATCGGGGACGCGGAGTTCAAACCGTCCGGTCTCGCCGCGGCAGTAGAGGCCGGGTTCTCGGTGCCGCCCACGCTCATCACTTCCAGCCCGGACGCGGCCCGGGCCTTCATCAAGCGGCACGGCTCGGTCATCTACAAGCCGCTGTACAACCCCGTGTACCGGGTGGACGGGGTGTCTAACGTCGTCAAGATCGCCGAGGTGTCCCCCGCGGACATCCATGACGGCGTGGCGGGCACGGCCCACCTCTTCCAGAAGCGCATCCCCAAGGCCTCGGACGTACGGGTGACCGTCATCGGCACCCGGGTGTTCTGCGTCCGCATCGACTCCGACCTGCTGGACTGGCGCACCAACTACGACCGGCTCACCTACACCCCCGTCGAGCCGCCACCGGGCATCGCGCCGGCGCTGCGCCACTACATGGACCACTTCGGGCTTGTCTTCGGGGCTTTCGACTTCTGCGTGGCCGAGGACGGGCAATGGTGGTTCCTGGAGTGCAACCCCTCCGGTCAGTGGTACTGGCTGGAACCTGAAACGGGTCTGCCCATGTGCGCAGCCCTGGCCGACCTCTTGGAGAGGAAGACCGCGACGTGACCGACGACGACAAGAGCCTCCGCCTCGCGCTCGCCGAGCGCCTGGCCGACAGCGGCCACCTGCGCACCGACCCATGGCGGGCCGCCGTCGAAGCCGTACCCCGGCACGAGTTCCTGCGCGGCGGCTACTTCGAACGGGCCGACAGCCCCGGCCTCACCGCGTGGCGGCCAGTCCTGCCCGATGACCCCGGATGGCTGGACGGCTGCTACCAAGACGCCTCCCTCGTCACCCAGATCGCCGGGACCATCGCCCCCCGCGACATCCGCGGTGAGATCCTGCGCGAGCCCACCTCATCGAGCACCCTGCCCGGCCTCGTCGTCCAGATGCTCGAAGACCTCCAGATCCAGGACGGCAACCGCGTCCTGGAGATCGGCACGGGCACCGGATACTCCACCGGCCTGCTCTGCCACCGACTCAGCGAAGACCTCGTGACCTCCATGGAAGTCGACCCGGAGGTCTCCACCCGGGCCCGCGCCGCGCTCTGGCACGCCGGGTACGGGCCACTCCTGATCACAGGCGACGGATTGGCCGGCCACCCCGACGGCGCCCCCTACGACCGGCTGATCGCCACCTGCGGCGTCACCGAGCTCCCCCATGCGTGGGTGGAGCAGACCCGGCCCGGCGGGATCATCCTCGCCACCCTGTCCGGCTGGCTCTACTCCTCCGAACTCGCCCGGCTCACCGTGGA
>NZ_JBEXPK010000211.1:0-3539 GCF_040612015.1 Streptomyces sp. NPDC006476
GGCGACGGCGTACTGGAAGGGGCCGGAGGAGACGTACGTCAGGAACTGCTTGGCCGAGCGCACCGCCGAGACCAGCGCGGGCGGCGCCGTGATCCGCCGACTCCGCGTTCACGCACTCATTCGTGGGTGGTGCACCGGGCTCACCGGAGTCCGCCGTCGCCGGTCGGGGCCAACCGATCCGCGCATCTCCGCCGCGCGACCGAACGCAACGTACGGCCGGGGACGGAATCGGTGGATCGCAGGGACCCGCCGAGCATCACGCGATCGGCATCACGCGGTCCGGCGAGCAGTCGGTCCCACTGTCGGTCCATCTCGTGGTGGGTGTGGACATGACAGGCCTGTGTCCCCTTGAATGCCAGGACAAGATCAGCGCCGCTCCCAGCGCCCCCTCATGTGCCACCCCCGGTCACCCCCGGTGCCCACCCCCACACGCGCCCCCGCGGCGCCTTCTCCAGGAGACAGAAGACACTGATGAGTCGGATACGGCAGCACGTCCGAGGATCCCGTCTCGCCACCGCCGGCATCGCCACCACCGCAACACTTCTGGCCGGCTTACTCTCCCCGGCCGCCTACGCGGCCGACAGGCCGACCCGTGCCACCGTGCTCGGCAACGCGGCGAGGGTCCTCGCCGACCGGGCCGCTGCCCTGGGCCTCACCTCCGCGCAGGACACCTCCGTGAGTGACGTGGTCGTGGACAAGGACGGCGTCCAGCACGTTCGCTACGACCGTACGTACCACCAACTCCCCGTGCTTGGCGGCGACTTCGTCGTCCACATGGCCCCCGACGGCACATACCGCAGCATTGACCGGGCGACGAGGGCGGCGATCACGCTGCCGAGCACCACCCCGAAGGTGTCGGCCCCCAAGGCGGCCGACGTCGCCGTGAACGCTCTGCGTGCGGCCAACCCGGGCGACGCGCTGAAGCAGGTGAAGGCCAAGCCCCAGCTCGTCGTCGACGCCCTGCACGGTGCCCCGAGACTGGCCTGGCGCACGAACGCCACCGGACTGGACTCCCACGGCAACCCGGTCGCCCGCACGGTGCTGACCGATGCCCGCACCGGTGCCCAGATCGACGCCTGGGACACCATGGAGACGGCCACCGGCGACGGCAAGTCCCTGTACGGCGGCACGATCGCGCTGGAGACGACCCTCTCGGGATCGACGTACCAGCTGAAGGACCCCACGCGCGGCGACACGTACACCGGTGACGCGGCCGACAAGACCGACATGTGCACGGGCAATGGCTGCAGCAGCCGCGCCCCCGTGACCCTGTTCACGGACGACGACAACCACTGGGGCACGGGTACGGCCGCCGACCGCTCGACAGTCGCTGTCGACGCCCAGTACGGCAGCGATATGACCTGGGACTACTACAAGGACGTCCACGGCCGCAACGGCATCGGAAACGACGGCAAGGGCTCCTACAACCGCGTCCACTACGGCAACAATTACAGCAACGCCTACTGGGCCGACAGCTGCTTCTGCATGACCTACGGCGACGGTGACGGCACCAATTTCGGGCCGATGGTCGGGTTGGACGTGGCCGCCCACGAGATGTCCCACGGAGTGACCTCGAAAACCGCCGGACTGCTCTACTCGGGCGAGTCCGGCGGCCTGAACGAGGCGACGTCCGACATCTTCGGAACGCTGGTCGAGTTCTACGCGGAGAACCCGCAGGACACCGGCGACTACCTGATCGGCGAGAAGATCGTCCGCTCCGGCTTCCCGCGGGACGCCCTGCGCTACATGGACAAGCCGAGCAGGGACGGCAACTCCGCGGACTACTGGAGCAGTTCGGTCGCCAACCTCAGCGTCCACTACTCGTCCGGCGTCGCCAACCACTTCGCCTACCTCCTCGCGGAGGGCAGCGGAGCAAGGACGATCAACGGGGTCACCTACAACTCCCCGACGTACAACGGCTCGACTGTCACCGGCATCGGCCGCGCCAAGCTCGGCGCGATCTGGTACCGCGCCCTGACCGTCTACATGACGTCCACGACGAACTACTCCGGAGCGAGGGCGGCCACCCTGAACGCGGCCCGCGACCTCTACGGCGCGGGCAGCACGGAGTACAACACGGTGGCGGCGGCCTGGAGCGCGGTCAACGTGAACTGAGCGTCACCTTGCGCCGGACGCGTCACGTGGTCGCCCCGGTCCGGAACCCGGGACCGGGGCGGCCGTCAGCCGGTGGACTCCTTCAAAAGCACTTGGACGGACGCCTCCGAATCGACCCGGGCCCAACTGAGACCGTACCTGTGCCGGACCGGCGGAGCGCTACGGCTTCGGCAGGGTGCATCCGGCGGCGCTCAGGTCCAGCTGGTTGCCGGTCGTGAAGCAGGCCGGGATCTGGTAGGTCTGCTGGCCGTAGTTGATGCCCTTGCGAACGGTGACGTTGCCACTCGGGTCCACCTCGCAGGGGTTGTCCACCGTGCAGGAGGCGCCGTCCTCGTTGCCGGTGTTGTGGACGGCGACGACCTCACCGGTGGACTGGTCGATCACCGGAGAGCCGGAGGTGCCGCCGACGGTCTGGCAGGCGGAGGTGTAGCGGACCGAGTCCTTCCAGGTCCAGTTGCCCTCCTTGAGCCGGTGGACGAACCCGTCGACGTTGCAGTCATAGAGCTTCTTCCAGATGCCGGACGCCACGGTGACGGCGGTGCCGACGGTCGGGTGCGTGTCCCGCACGGTCAGCGCCGACACCCCGTACGAGTTCTTGATCGCCGCGTAGGTGGTGGTGAGCTGGTAGATCGCCACGTCCGTGTCGGTCATCGTCCCGTACGCGAGCTTCTCGGCCTTCAGCGTGGCGACCTGGGCGCCTGATGAGTCGAGCAGGCTGAACGGCCGGTTGGCCGGCCGGTCGGTGATGACCACCCCCGGGTCCATGAGGCTGCTGCAGTGGCCGTTGGAGAGCACCAGCGCCGGGTCGGTGTCGACGGAGTTCGGGAAGCGGACGAGCGAGCCGGAGCAGTTGCTGAGCGCCACGGTGCCGGCGAGGCTGACGGCCTTGAGTGTCGGCTCGGCCGCCTTGGCCGCGGGCTTGACGCCGACGGGCGCCGCGACCGCGGGCACCGCGCCCGCCCCGGCGACGGCCAGAGCGAAGATCGCGGCGACGAGAGGCTTTCTCACGTGGGGGTCCCCTCTTATGACAAGGCGACCGGAAACCTTCCGGCCACCCACTGTTTTGTCATGCGCATTGTTGGTGTAGGGGCGCGAGAGATCAAGGGGCGCCTTTCAGCCGCGAGGACAGCGCTCTCGTGGCGCGCAACCGCTCGCATCAACGCCGACCCTGACCAGCTCAGGGAAGCGCTCCGTCCCCTCGGTGACGTCGACCATCACTCGGTTGGTTCGGTCCTCGGGGCGGCCAGCGATTTGAGTCGGGTGGCCGCGTCCGCCAGCACCTCGGTGCGTTTGCAGAACGCGAAGCGGACGAAGGGGGCGCCCGCCTCCCGGTGGTCGTAGAAGACCGCGTTGGGGATGGCGACGACCCCGGCCCGTTCTGGCAGCGCGCGGCAGAAGGCGAAGCCGTCGGTCTCGCCGAGGGG
>NZ_JBEXPK010000212.1:0-3519 GCF_040612015.1 Streptomyces sp. NPDC006476
GACCCAGCTGCGCCCGGAGCAGGCCGCCTACATCGGCGTCGACGTCGACGGCCCCTACAAGCCCGACCACTACCGCTACTGACCGGCCCGTACCGCCGCCGAGCGGTACGGCACGACATGCTGGTGAGCGCGTCGGTGCGCTGACACCCTCACCAGCAGCCCCACCTCCGAGGCAGGCCCCCGCACCCCCGTGTCGGGGGCCTGCCCCTTCGGCCGCCCGGTCCATCGGCCGGACCAGCCCTCACGCCCCAGGACCCCCATGCCCCGCGGCCGTTATTCGCTCCACGATCCGCACGATCACACCCCCCTCGCCGAAGAACACTTCCAGTGCGCCCCCGGCCCATCCGGCTGGCGCTACGTCTCCCGACTGACCACGCCGTCAGGCGACCACCACGGCTCCGTGGACCTCACCCTCGACGACCTGGGCCGCCCCATCCGCCTCGAACTCCACGCCGCGGACTGGCAGGTACGCGGCGCCGCCCTAGACGGCGTCACCTGGGTCCGTACGGACCCGACCGGGACCCATGCCACAGAAGGCAACGTGCGCGCCCACGCCTTCACCGGCACATCCCCCGCATTCCTCATCGCCACCACCCGTCTCCTGCGCCTCACCCCTTCCGCCACGGCAACCCGTGTACGCCTCGTAGCCCTCACCGATCCCGTCCTCGCCCCGCGCACCGTGGACCAGTCCTGGACCTTGGTGAACAGAGAAGCACACGCCACTGACAACGGCCCTCTGACCGTGGACGAATACCAGGTCACAGCCTTGGACACGGGAGAACAGCACATCGTGCACATCGCCGGCGACGTGGTCCTCGCGGCGCCCGGAATCGAGTTGGAGGACCTCGAATCGCCGCCGTCGACGTTCGAGTGAGGGGGGCGAGGGGCGTACAGCAGGGCGCCTTGTCTGTATGACGAGTTGCCGGGAGGGCGTGTCGTCAGGCCGCAGCGGTCGCACGGTCAGGCCGGAGGCACGAACCCCGTTCTTTCGGCGGCCGGGCGGTCCGTGGGCGGCGAGGTCGGCGGCGCGGCGGCTGGTGAGGCCGGCGGCTGACCGGTCGGTGCCTCGAATGCGGCAGGTGCGGACTGCGGCGCCGAGGGTCGGCCTCCGAGACCGGCCTGTCCGGTGGCGGCTGGGGCCGCAGGCTGCGGGTACGGCGTTCGGTACGTGGTGCCGGAAGGAGCCGCGTACGGATTCGAGCCGGCCCCGGCCCCCTTCGCGAAGGCCCGCCGAACTTCACGGGCCTGCCGCTCCTGCAGCACCGCCGCCAGATAGGCCGCCGGCGGAACACCCTGCGGAACCGGCGTTCCGGTGTGAGACGCGAGGTCAGAGGCAAGCCGCTCCGCCATGGCCCAGCCGACCTGCGGATCCAGCTGCTGCATGCGGGCCAGATACTGGCGGACGGTGAGCCACAGCCCGTCGGGAACCGCGGACAGGTCGAGCGCCGAGAACCGCCCGGCCAGCCAGGGCGGCGGCGGAGGCAGGAAACCGGTCCGCGCGACAGGCACCCGCTCCCGTACGACGAGCGTCCCGGCGAACACATCCCCGAGCCGCCGCCCGCGAGCCGACACGAGCGAGGCGATGCAGGCGATGACGCCGAACGTCATCAGGATCTCGATCACACCGATCCCGCCCCGGACCAGCGCATGCCTGAACCGGATCGGACCGCCGTCGTCCCGCACCACCCTGAGTCCGCACGCCAGCTTCCCGAGGGAACGCCCATGGCTCAACGTCTCCACCGCGATCGGAGCGCCGACCAGGACCAGGACGAACACCCCGAGCGACACGGCGACCTGAGCAGCGTCGTCCAGCGAGGCGGTGGCGGCGACAAGCGCGATGGTCAGGGCCACATAGACCGCCACGGCCACGACCAGATCGAGCAACACCGCCAGCGCCCTGCTGGGCAGCCTCGCGGGGCGCAACTCCAGCGCCACCGCCTCGCCCGTCACCAGCTCACTCACGCCCGTCGCCCTTCCCCTGGCCTGCTCTCGCAACGGCCAGTCTGCCAAGCTGAGGGCGCATCGCGCCGCAGTACGACAAGCTGACATCCAGGACGAGCCGCCGACGAGCAGCCGAGGAGCAGGCAGACCGATGGACCTCGACGTCTTCGTCACCGCGCACCGAGCCGAATGGGATCGCCTCGACGCCCTCCTCGGACGCCGGCGCCTCACCGGAGCCGAGGCCGACGAACTCGTCGCGCTCTACCAGCGCACGGCCACCCATCTCTCCCTCATCCAGTCCAGCGCCCCCGATCCCCAGCTGACCGGACGACTCAGCCAACTCGTGGCACGCGCGCGTAGCGCCGTGACGGGCACCCGGCGCGCCTCATGGAGAGACGTCACCCGCTTCCTCGCGCACGGTTTCCCCTCGGCCGTCTACCGGTCACGGCGCTGGTGGGTGCCCACGGCCCTCATCTCCACCGTCATCGCGATCATCCTGGGCTGGTGGATAGGCACCCACCCCGACGTGCAGGCGTCCATCGCCGCCCCCAGCGAGCTGCGTGAACTCACACGCCCGGGTGGCCAGTACGAGACCTACTACTCGAGCCACCCCGCGGCCTCCTTCGCCGCCCAGGTCTGGACGAACAACGCCTGGGCCGCCGCCCAGTGCCTCATCCTGGGCATCTTCCTCGGCCTGCCCGTCCTCTGGATCCTCTTCCAGAACATGCTCAACCTCGGCGTCGGCTTCGGCCTGATGTCCTCAGCCGGCCGCCTCGACACCTTCCTCGGCTTGGTCCTCCCGCACGGCATGCTCGAACTGACCGCGGTCTTCGTGGCCGCCGGGACCGGGCTCCGCCTCGGCTGGACCGTCATCGACCCCGGCCCACGAACCCGCCGCACGGCCCTCGCAGAGGAAGGCCGTGCCGCCATCGGCATGGCGATCGGTCTCGCCCTGGTCCTCTTCGTGTCCGGCGCCATCGAAGGCTTCGTCACCCCCTCCGGCCTGCCCACCTGGGCCCGCATCGGCATCGGAATCCTCGCGGAGCTCGCCTTCCTCCTGTACGTCTTCGTCCTGGGCGGCCGGGCAGCGCGCAGCGGAGAGACAGGCGACGTCGAGGCGGTTGAGCGCAGCGCCACGGTCCCTACGGCCGCCTGATGTGCGGGCACGCCCGTCGAGCTGTTAGTCTCTCCTTCGCCCCGCAGGAGCCGTTGACACGGACCAGACGGGGAGGTAGATTCGAACAGTTGCCTGGAACCGGATTCAATCCGGTCGGCAGCAGTGAGTGTCTGTCTGCTTCTCGGAACGTCGATTTCGAAGAAGCCACCTCCCGATGAATCGGAAATGAGCGGCCGGTCAGACCGGCTCGAATCTTCTGATAAAGTCGGAACCGCCGGAAAGGAAACCGCGAAACAAAAGCGGGGAACCTGGAAAGCACCGAGGAAATCGGATCGGAAAAGGGTCTGATAGAGTCGGAAACGCAAGACCGAAGGGAAGCGCCCGGAGGAAAGCCCGAGAGGGTGAGTACGAAGGAAGCGTCCGTTCCTTGAGAACTCAACAGCGTGCCAAAAATCAACGCC
>NZ_JBEXPK010000213.1:0-3518 GCF_040612015.1 Streptomyces sp. NPDC006476
TCGACGCCCTGCACCCCGCCTGCCACCGTCAACGCGTCAAGGCCCGCCCCCGCAAGAACCCCACCAGCAAGTACGGACCCAACGCCGGACAACACCGGACTTGGCCCGAGCCCGGTTGTCGTTGACCCGCGGCGTGACCGTCAACTCGCCCTCCGCCGCAGCCAGGTCCTCGTGCCGGAGCCCGAGCGCCTCACCGATCCGGATTCCCGTCTCCCACAGCAGCGCGAACAAGAACCGGTCCCGCAGTCGGGTGCAGGCGTCCAGGATCGCCTGGACCTGGGCGGCGGTCAGGATCGTCGGATGTGTGCGCGGCGCGTTCAGCTTGATCGTGCGACGCCGCTCAGGCTGGCCGCCGGCCAAGTGATACAAAAACGGCTTCCAGCCCGAGCGCCGGGCGCGGACCGGCTGCAGCTCAGTGACGAGATCGCCGAGGTCCACACCGTGGCGTGCGTGGAAGACGTACAGACCGCTGACCGCGGACAGCTTCCGGTTGACCGTGGTCACCCCGCAGTGATGCTCGGCCGACGGCAGCATCGTGACGCGGCCGTCGCGGCCTGCGGGCGGCAGGCGGAGCCAGGCAACGAACTCGCCCAGGTCCTCCAGCCGGACCTCGCGCCAGTCCAGGTCCCGTCGGTGGAGGAAGACGAACCAGTCCTTCAGATCATGGGCGTATGCCTTGACCGTGTTCGGCGACCGCTCGATGTCGGTTAGGTAGGAGAGGTAGCGCTCGATCGGCTCGACTATGCCGCCCTCGTCGCCGAGCACGGTCCACGACTCAAGCGACGAGGTGGGCATCAGCACCCGTTGCACCAGCATCAGACCTCCTGGGGAACTGCGTGATGGACGGCGGTAGATAACCACCTCCACCACACAGATCTCCGCCCATCCCAGGCCCGTGCTGCACGTCAAGGACACAGTCCAGAGGACTCAAGAGAACCTGCACGAACCGCGCGGGGTAGCCGAACTCCGTGAGGTGCGTGATGTAGCAGTGCGAAGACAGTGCAGATCGAGGGCCCCATCCAGACCGGCCGCGTCCCGAGCTGTGGTGAAGGCCTCGTTGATCAAGCGTGGCGACATCCGCCCGGCCCGCTCGGTCACCCACAATGCCGGATGCCGGCCCGGCGCCAGCCGGGGACGCACCTCATGCACCCACTCGCCCAGGACATCGACCACCCAGTCCATCTCCGGCACCAGCAACACGGTCCGCCGCTTCGGGGGCGCCCCCTTGGACGACTTCCCGTACCGCACCGCCATCGAGCCGAACTGCCCGAACTGCGGGCTCTTCCGATGCCGACGCAAGTCCACCAGGTCGACCAGGGAGGACTCGGTGCGCCGAGTGCCGTAGGCGTAGATCGTCTTCAGCACCGCGGCGTCACGCAGCGCGGTCAGCGTCCCCTTCCGCCCGTGTCCGCGGATCTGGGCCGGCCGGGCATCGGCCGCGTCGAACAGGGCCTGGACCTCGTCGTAGGTCAGCGCCCGACGCCGAGGGTCGCCCTCGTACTCCAGCGTGTGCACCACCGAGTTGGCCTCGTGAAATACGACCTGAGGTGCCTGCCCGAACCGCTCCCGGCAGGTGTCCACCCATCCGTACCGGCGGTTCAGCAGGTACTCCACGAACAAGGTGATCGTCACCTCGTACGTCCGCGCCGTCGACATACGGATCGGATTGGCGCCGCTACGCAGGTGCGCGATGAACGCTTCGCCGTCCGCTGGAGTCCATTGCCACGGGTACAGCCCGGTGAACACCTCGAACCGGTTGATCAGACGCAGCCGCGGTTCGATCGTCGAAGCCTTCAGGAACCGGGCGTGTTGCTGCCGGGCCCAGCCCTCCTTCATTGCCGTGAACACCGCTGATTCCGGGGCCAGGTGTACGACGTTCGGAGCGAGGAGGAGACGCGCTGAACCGGGTGCCTCAGCGACCATGGCGGCTGTTGTATCAAACGCATCAATGTTGCGTCTATCGCTACCGTCCTGGTCGCGGCTCCGCTGTGACGCCGACACGGCAAGGGAGTTGGAGGAGTAATCAGCGGAAACGGCGATTCTGGCGAGCCGCAGCGTGTTGCATCAACTGCAATTCATCGCGTTTTCGCTGTTGCGGTACGCGGGAAGCCCGACCTGGTAGAGCCAGCCCCGTCGGCGTCTGCTGGCGCTTCCACAGCCGGGCGACGACTTCCTGGGCCGGGGTGTCGAGCAGGGGATCGGCGGGCAGCACGACACGGACCGGCACAACAGCCGGCGCGGAAGCAGAGTCGAATGACGGTGTCACCGCACCACCGTAAGTGCCGTCAGGAAGGCCGGAACGAGCCGTCGGGCGGGCCTCTGGCCAACCGTGGACGGGACAAGCCGGGCATGCTCAGCTCCCCTGCCCTGGGCCTACGGCACGCAGCGCCTGCGCAGTCTTCTCGCAGGCGAGTGCGATGTGCTGGCGAAAGGCGTGGATCTTCGGATTGGTCACCTCGCGACGCAGAGCCGCGAGCGCCTCGATCCATTCCACGGCGTCCTCGGGCAGGGTGTAGGGCTCCCCGTTCAGCCGTTGTGCCGCCCGGGGCGCCGGCGGGACCTTGTCCTCGTTACGGAGCACGACGGTGTGCGTGCGTTCCACGATCTCGCGGACCGGCCCGCGGCTCTGACCGCCTTCGCTGACCGGGCGCTCCGCGCGATCCTGCGCACTGCGTAGTTCCCAGGCCCTGCGGCGGTGCACAGGAGTGCAGTAGCGCGGGGGCCGGCCGCGGCCGCCGTATGCGACCGGTTCACATCTGCGTCAACTCACCCAGATGTCCGGGCGCGTACACACCCCCAGCCGTCTCGATCCTTCGCGTGATGACACACTTCTCCTGCAACGGGATTCCAGTGCTTGATCGACTCGCTTCGCAACAAGTTGATCTACCAGGAGGCCCAGTTGCCTCGTTCCCGTACCCCTTGACAAGCACCTCAAGATCCAAACGCAACGGCGTTGCGTTCCCGTTCGTTTGGTGATCAAGGATGACCAGGAGGCTTCCATGGCCGACGACTACCTCGGTGTGGACACCGGCGCGATCGCCGCAGCCGTGGCTCCCACCCGGGAGATGGCTCAACGCATTCTGGACGTCAAGTCCGCCCTTGTCGCGCGGCTGAGCGAGTTAGGCGCGCCGTGGGGCGACGACGAGACCGGTCGGCAGTTCCTGGAGCAGTATCAGGGCGGGAAGAACGATCTGCTGGCCGGTTTCGAGGGGGCCTCCGAGGTCCTGCGGAGCATGGCGGACGGTGTGGACACGATGGCCAAGGGCTTCCAGTGGACCGAGGAGCAGAACATGGAGGCGGCCAGCGTCCTGACCAACGGCGTCAGGAGCGGTGAGGGAATCCACGGTGGGATGCCGTGGCACGGAGGCAAGCACTCCTGACGCCCCGGCCTCTCCGCGCCCCATTCGCCGCCCCTCCCCCCCACCCACACCGAGAACGGCTCCGGCATCCACTATGAGTATCGACCTGCCCCCAGAGCTCGCCTGGGTCGCGAGATTGGCTGTTGGCCAGGCGTGGCC
>NZ_JBEXPK010000214.1:0-3507 GCF_040612015.1 Streptomyces sp. NPDC006476
GTCGCCTTCGCCGGAGGCAGCCCGCTCGCCCTCTCGCTCGCGGCCTCCGTGCCCCCGGCTGCACCCGGCGCACCCTGGGAGCCGACCGGCGACGTGCTGACGACCTTGGTCGAACGGCTCGTGGGCGACCTGCCCAACGCCGTCCACCGGCGCGCCCTCGAGGTCGTCGCACAGGCCTACGTCACCCGCGAACCCCTGCTGCGCGCGGTGCTGGGAGACGAGGACACCGACACGGTGTTCTCCTGGCTGCGCCAACTGCCCTACATCGAGGCCACTCCCGAGGGGCTGCACCCGCACGACGCGGTGCGGGCGACCCTCCAGGCCGACCTGCGCTGGCGGGACCCCGAGCGCCACGACGACGTACGCGCCCGCATATCGCTCGCCGGCCTGCAGGCCGTGCGCGGCGCCGCCGGGGAGGACGCGCCGCTGCGGGTCGCGGAGTGGATGTTCCTCTTCCGCCGGCAGGGCGGACCGGACGACCTGTACAACTACCGGACGCACCCGCACATCGAGGACACTCCGCTCCGGCCCGAGGACGTGCCCGGCGTGCTGCGCATGGCCGAGGAGGCGGAGGGCCCGGCATCGGCGGCGGCGGTCGCGCACTGGGTGCGCCGCCAACCGGAGGCCTTCCGCGTCCACCGCTATGCGGGCTCCTCCTCACCCGTGTCATTCATGGCCATTCTGCGGCTGGACACCCCCCTGCCCGAGGACCGCGTCCAGGACCCGGTGATCGCAGCGGTCTGGGACCTCGTGGAGGCGGCCGCCCCCCTGGGGCCGGGCGAACACCTGGGCATCCGCCGCTTCGCGGTGGAACCCGGCGGGCACCAGCGGCCCTCACCCCTGATGGAACTCATCAGCCGGCGCACCATCGCCGAGGAGATGAGAGCCCACGGACGCGCGGTGACCTTCACCGTCTTCGAAGACGCCGACCGGTGGGGACGCTACCTCGCCGAGGCCGGGATGCCGCAGGTCGCGGCCGTGGATGTCGACGGCCTGCGACAGCACGTCTTCGGCCGGGACTGGCGACGGCAAACGGTGGAACAGTGGGTACAACACCGGGCTCGCACAGTGGTCACGCCCGTAGCGACATGGCCCACGACCGCCGCCACGAGGGGGCCGGGCGATCAGCCAGAGCGCGCCGCGTTCGAGGAAGGCGTGCTCGAGGCGCTGGGCACCTGGCACACCCCCCGCGAATTCGCGACCAGCGTCCTGCTGCACTCCCATCTCGTGCCGCCGGGCTCACCCGACCCGGCCGCGGACCTGCGCAGCGCCATCACCACCGCCCTCGACGCGATACAGACCGACCCCGCGGGCGTCAAAGCCCACGAGGCTCTCACCGCCACCTACATCACGGCCTCCCGCACCCACAAGGCCGCCGCCCGACGACTCGGGGTGCCCTACGGCACCTACCGGCGCCACCTCACCCTGGCCAAGGAACGCCTCATCGAACAACTGCTGCGACAACCAACCACAACAATCACCCTGACCCCGCACACTCACGAAAGCTCCGCCACACCAGCCTGTGTGGGGCCTGTCCAGTGAACTTTGCACTCTCCAACGTGGCTAGTGAGATCAGATGACAGAATTCAACCTCCTGGGTGACAAGACGGAATGGCAGAAGGACTTCGAGCGGCGGTTACACGCCTCGTACACGGCGGCCGGGCCAGGTGCGGCCGCGGCTGAGCACATGCTCGAGGACGTACGCGCCAGCATCAGCGACTGGACCGTCGCCGAGATCACGGACGCCGGGACCCGAGTGGGGTACGTCGCCGTGGTCGTGGCTGACGACAACGGCACGCTCGCGGGCCGTATCGGCGACCTCCGCGTCGACGGCGCTCCACGCTGGCCGGGGGCACGAGCAGGCCGCCCGAGACTGGGCCGAGGCATGGTGCGCGGAGCGCGGCGCACACCGGCTGGACATACGGCTCACCGAGCCCGCCGGCGAACTGTTCGACGGTTACCGCGTCCGCGGCCAGCTCAGGACGCGGCTGATCAGTGCCCCGCCGGAACCACTCGATGGCGCCACCGCACGGCCGATGACACAAGCCGAATATCCCGAGTGGCTCGCCTCCGAGAAGGCCGCCTACGTCGGCGACATCGTCCGGGCGGGAGCCCTGAGCCCCAAGGAGGCCGTACGTAAGTCCGACCGCGACTTCGCGAAGCTGATTCCCGAGGGCCTGGCGACGCCCGACAACCCCTTCCTGGTGCTCGAGGCGGCCGGCGGGCAGATCGGCACTGGTTGGTTGAAGCACGGGTACCTCCCGGGAGTCACCTACGGCTACTCTGTACATCCAGGAGCAGCACCGCCGCAAAGGGTACGGTCGGGCCGCCATGGCGGCCGGCGAACAGGCAACGCTCGCAGCCGGCGACTCGGCGCTGATGTTCACCGTGTGGGGCGGCAACGAGGCGGCAATGAGTCTTTCCTGGTAAGCGGTGGTTGCTCGTTGTGATCGCGACGCTGGCACCGCGGGTCCGTGGCATCCCCAACTTCGGGCAGACGTAAGGCCCCTGGTAGGAACGATCTTGCGAAGGAAAGTTCTGAACAAGGGGCCTCACGTCCCGATCAGTGTCACATACACCGCCGTGCTCGATGTGAAGCGGTCCACCGCCGAGCACCTGGCACGGCTGCTGCGCGACCACCGGACCGCGGTCAAGACCCGCAGGGGGCGGCGTGCGCTGAGCTGTTTCAAGCAGTCGGCAGTGATCCTGCGCTGGTTCCTTGACGGCACTCGTCTGTCCCAACTCGCCCGCGACAACGGCCTGTCGACCTCCACCGCTTACCGGTACCTCCACGAAGGACTGACCGTTCTGGCCGCCGGAGCCCCGGACCTTGCGACCGCGCTGGAGCGCGCGAAAGCGGCCGGGCTGACGCATCTGAACCTCGACGGCACCGTCATCCGCACCGACCGCGTTGCTGCCCCCGGTCCCAACGGCGCGGACCTGTGGTGGTCCGGAAAACACAAGCACCACGGAGGAAACGTGCAGGTCATCGCCACCCCGGACGGCTGGCCGATCTGGGTCTCGCCAGTACGGCCCGGCCGTGAGCACGACACCACCTGCGCCCGCCACCACGGCCTGACCGACGCCCTGGACCGCATCGCCGCCGAAACGGGCATGCCGACCCTGGTCGACCTCGGCTACGAGAACGCCGGCCCCGGCTTCCGCCACCCCGTCAAGAAGCCCGCAGGAGGTGAACTGACCGAGGCCCAGCAGACCTACAACAAGGTCATCCGAGGCATCCACGGCGTGTGCGAACGCGCCAACTCCCTACTCAAAACCACCTTCAAAGCCCTGCGCAGGGTCAGCCTCGACCCCAGCCGGATCACCAAGATCGCCGCCGCAGCCCTCGTCCTGCTCCAGCTTGAGTACGACCGCGTCATCTGAACGATCACACAGCGTCGCGATCCATTACTGTAGGGTCGGGGGCTGGCGCGGTGGCAGAGTGCTTCCGCTCCGTTTCCAGCCCCCGCCGCTTCGAACCGTGCATGCGGTTCTCCCGCACACGGC
>NZ_JBEXPK010000215.1:0-3507 GCF_040612015.1 Streptomyces sp. NPDC006476
CTCCGAACAGGTCAGATGCATATGGGGAGTTCCGCCGCAGACCCCGTCGTCGGCGTGCCCGAGGGCAGCAGGCTGCCGCGCCGGTATTGTTCAGCGGTCTGCCGCACGAAGGCGTGGAGGTGGAGCGGGAGCGTGAGGAGTGGTGGCGAAGCAACGTGGAGTTCGCCGCCGCCCTGCGGGAGGGCCGTCCGTACCATCGGCCCAAGAAGCGGTGCCCGGTCTGCAAGGGCTGGTGGTTCACCGGCGAGGTGGCCACGGGCGGCAACCGCAAGCGGGTGGATGCCGTCTACTGCTCACCGAGATGCCGGACCCGCGCCTATCGCCAGAGAGCTTCGCGTTCAGAAGGCGTCACACCGTGACGCCTTCACGTGACGCTATGAGGGTTCGAATACGGACGTGGTAGCGGAGCGGCTCCCCAGCGGATGCCCTTCTCACTGCGGATACGGGCGCGCTCCTGCGTGGAGGTGTCAGCCTCAGCGGAAGAAGTGACCCTTGGGGGGCGTGTCGTCCCCGTCCGATGGCACGTGCTCCTGAATGTGTACCTGCTCGGCCGTGGTGATCCGGACCAGCACCCGCTCATGGGAGCCCGTTACCTCTGCCAGCCATGATCCATCGGAAGTCCGGAACACTCTCCGGCCGACAGTCTCGCCATGACGCTGGCGGACAACCTGGGGGAGGTACTCCATCGCCAGCTCCCGAGCGCGTTCGTCGGCGGCAACCTCGTCTCCCTCCACCGGAATCGTCCTGGTGAGCTGCCAACGGTGGCCGCCAACGCCAATGCTGATCTCCTCCTCAACGAGAACAACGCGCTTAGCAGACTCCGGCATCGCGTCACTGATCACGACCACAACCTAGCGGTCGGTCCTGCCGCCGATGAAGTCCTTTGAGGGCTATCGACACAGCGCAACAAGATCACGACTCTACGGCTGGAGTACGGGCGCATCGGTCGATTGGCGTTTCAATCCGTCGGCCCGGGTCGGCGCTCCATGCGCAGGCGGTTGGCTTTGACGGAGTCCGGTGCCTGCAGGTCGGGGTCCTCGAACAGGACGTGAGGTAGTTCGACGAACGCTTCGTGGACGTAGTTGTGGAAGCCGGTTGGCGTGGGTGCGGTGTGAGGGAGAGGCAGCACGCCGAACTGGATATAATGCAGCATTTTGCGATGGAGCTGTCCAGGGGCTAGGACGGTGAGGAGGGTCCCAAAGTCACCATCCTTGAAGTGGGAGGCGGTAACGAAGCATTCGTCGGCACTGTTGTAGACGCCGTCGTCGCCTTTGTAGCGGCGATTGAGGTCCTCGCCGCGGATGCGGGCGGCCGGGATGCCGCTGGCGATGAGGTAGTCGCCGCCGGCCTGGCTGAGGCTGATCTTGTCCGCGCTGCCGTGGAACATGTGGCGGCTGCCGGGCACGTACAGCTCGACGCTGATGCCATCGGCGGTCAGCTGGGTGTACAGCTCGCATGCGCGGATCAGGCGCGCCTCGAACTCTTCGTTGGGTCGTACGCCGTCGACAAGGGGGTGCTGGGCTGCGACCTCGATGAGTGCGGAGTGGCGATCGCGGCGCGCTGCCATGAGCGCCTGGGCCTGCTGGAGCTTCTTTTCCCATGCCGCGCGCACATCGGGAGTCTGTTCGGAGGTGTCCGCCATGCTGGGATGCCTACCCAGATCAGCGTACTCAGATCACTGGCCGAGTTGTTCTGTGTTGCCGCGTCCTGTGACGATCTCCCAGGTTCGCTCGAAGTGGCGTAGGCAGACGTTCAGGAGCGAGCGATCGCCGCCGTTGAGGGCGAGGGAGGCGGTTTCTGGTGCTCGGGCGGGTGGGAGGGTGAGGGTGAGCCATCCCCAGTGGTCGTCGCAGAGGACGAGGGTGGAGCGCAGGTGGGTGGTGAAGTAGCCGATCTCCACGGAACCGATGGATGCCGGGACATGGTTGACGCCTGAGAGATGTGCGTCGCGGACGATGTCGAGCAGTCGCTGGCGGACGATGGTGATTTCCTCGGAGATCGTCATGCCTCGAGGACCGTGGGCGGATTCCGATTCTTCGACGTCTGCGAGGAACATGCCTCCAGGTTCGGGGACCAGCACTTGGATGCGTCCGCCGTTTCTGAGAGCGTTGATGAAAGGTTGTTTGTAGATCTCCAAGAGGCGGACTGCGCTGGTCGACATGATGCGGGTAGTGCGGGCATGCGACAGATTTTCCCGCATCTCGGGTCCCGCTACCCCGTCAATGCTCACTTGTCCGATGCCCAGCTGGGAGCACGGATCCAGCAGGTCTGCATGGAGTGTTTGGAATTGTTCGGGGATGGAGTCGGCGCGTACCCAGCCCACTGCTGGGCTGTCACTGACTGCTTGGTTGAGCGCGGCGGTCACCTTCGTGGCAAGCTCATCGGGTCCACTCCAGGCGGCCCGGACTAGATCGGCTTCGACACGTGCGATGAACCCGTCCAGCTGGCGTCGCCGCCGCCCGTTGGCGGGTTCCACCATGTTGGCTGGCAGCGAATCACGGTTTTCGCGAATGAAGGCGAAAAGCGGCTTCCCCCGTTCGGCGGCGTAGAGGTATTCACTCTCGGTGTAGCTGAGTCTGTTGGCACCGTTGATGGATCCGTACATGCCGGCGATAATCAAGGCATAGAAATCACATTCGTCGATGAAGCGCTTGATCGTAGGCCAGGCTTTATCATGCTGGGCGGGGAAATGTTCCATACCCACGGGGATGAACCGGTTCAACATAAGTGCATTCGTGAGGACGCGCCGTTCCTCTTCAAGGTCCTTGCGCGTGGAACTGATGAATACCTGGTAGCGCTTTTGCACGTGTCCCCCCGAGTCCCCCTGGCCCGTCGTGCGACGGTGGCGTCCTACAGACGCGGACGCGCTGTCGGTTGTACCCGGCGCACGCTGTCAGTCAACGCACCTTTACGGAAAATGCGCTTATCTGCGCAGAAGGAGCCTCGTTCGACCACATCGGCACAGAGCCTGAGCAGCACCGTCATTTCCGGGCGTCAACGGCTGTAGGAGGCTGCCCTCACGGGGGCTGGCCGGGGCCCATGATCGGACTGCGAACTGCCGGACTTGCGAGCCTGTACCGCTCTGCCCATATGCGCGCACCGATCCGCGCGTGGTCGCGGGCGGTGGGAGACAACTCGGCGGGCGGTGGGCGCCGGCTCCGCGAGGCCATCCTCAGCTGCCGTGGGTTCGTACGGTGCGGCACCGTCCCGTTCGGTGCCGCGCGTACGACCCAGGCCAGCGCCCCGCCCCGACCAAGATCCCGACCATGAGGGCCCGACCAGCGTCACGATGCGATAACCCCGCCCCCGACCACGCCCACAACCGATCCGACTACCCCTCCCATATCCCCACCCACAACCGACCGCGCCTCTCCGGAAGGTGACGGCATATCAGCAGGTCACGAGCCCTTTTCGGCGTGGTCGCCAGGCCGACATCCCCCTCTGCACACCTCCGCACCCCTCCCAGACAAGAAGAAAGAAGGGAAGGGGGCGGGGACGGGTCGGTGC
>NZ_JBEXPK010000216.1:0-3500 GCF_040612015.1 Streptomyces sp. NPDC006476
AACCACTACAAGACCAGGGGATGGGGGGAACGTGCCCGGTACCGGTGTCACGGCCCGCGGCCTCGGACTCAGGGGCCCTCGCGGCCGGGTCTTCGGCGACGTCACGTTCGACGCCGCGCCCGGCTCGCTGATCGCGATCGAGGGACCGTCGGGGTCAGGCCGTACATGTCTGCTGCTGACCCTCACGGGCCGGATGAAACCCACCGAGGGAACGGCCGAGGTCGGCCAGTGGCGGCTGCCGAAACAGATGGCGGCCGTACGCCGGGTCAGCGGCCTGGCGAACGTGGCCGGTGTCACCGACCTCGAACCGGCCCTGACCGTCGGCGAACACCTGCGCGAACGGGCGCTGCTGCAACGGCGTTTCGGCGACTCGCTGCGCGGTCTGCTGCGGCCCCGGCGCGAGCGGACGGCCGAGGCGAAGCTGCGGATCGACGACGCCCTGGCCGCCGCCGGGCTGGACCGCGAGTCGCTGCCCAAGGGCTCGCGGACCGCCGTGCGCGATCTGGAACGGCTGCAGGAGCTGCGGCTGTCCCTGGCGCTCGCCCTGCTCGGCAGTCCCCGGCTGCTCGGCGTCGACGACACCGACCTCAAGCTCTCGGATGCGGAACGGGCCGAGGCCTGGGCGCAGTTGAGGTCGATCGCCGAGGCCGGGACCACCGTCGTGGCGGTGTCCAGCCAGGCCCCGGAAGACGCCCTCGTCGTGAGCACACAGGGAAAGGAGAAGGCCGATGCGCTCGCCTAGGCTCGCCGCCCTCGAACTGAGGCGCTTCCGCCGCGGCCGGCTGCCGAGGGCCGCGCTGGTGGCGCTCCTGATGCTGCCGCTGCTGTACGGCGCCCTGTACCTGTGGTCCTTCTGGGACCCCTACGGCCGCCTGGACCGCATCCCGGTGGCGCTCGTCAACGACGACAAGGGGGCGACCGCCGGCGGGAAGAAGGTCACCGCGGGCGACGACATCGTCGACGGGCTGCGGGACAGCGACACCTTCGACTGGCACGAGGTGAGCGACGCTCAGGCCCGCAGGGGTCTGGAGAACGGCACCTACTACCTGTCACTGACCATGCCCGCCGACTTCAGCGAGCGGATCGCCTCCAGTTCGGGCGACTCCCCGGAGACCGGCGCGCTGCAGGTGCGCACGAACGACGCGAACAACTACATCGTCGGGCAGATCTCCCGCACGGTCTTCAACGAGGTCCGCTCGGCCGCGTCCGCCAAGGCGTCGCGCACCTTCCTGGACCGGATCTTCGTCTCGTTCTCCGACATCCACGACAAGACCGTGACGGCCGCGAAGGGGGCCGACACGCTCCACGGCGGTATCGGCAAGGCGGAGAAGGGCTCCCAGGACCTCGCGGACGGTCTGAAGGAGGCCAAGAGCGGCAGCGGCAAGCTCGCCAAGGGGCTGAAGAAGCTCGACTCCGGAGCGGGTGCCCTCCAGGACGGCTCGCAGCAGGTCGCCGACGGCACCCAGACGCTCGCCGACCGGGTCAACGGCGTCTACGCGAAGGCCGGCCCGTTCCTGAAGGACAACGAGAAGACCATCGGCGACACGGCCCGGCTGGTCGCCGACTCGGCGGGGACGGTCAAGGACAACCTGGACGTCCTCGTGAAACTCGCGCCGGGCGCGGCGAAGACAGCACACGCTTCCGCCGCCGTCCTGGACGACGTCTACAGGACCCGCTGCCAGAGCGCCCCCCTGCCCGACCCGGCCTGTCCCGACCTGAAGAAGGCCCGGCAGGCGGCCGACGACGTGGCGGCGGTCGCCGACGACCTCAACACCCTCGTCACCGACCAGGACGGCGACCTGAAGACGATGAGGGCCAACCTCGGCACCCTCCAGAAGCAGGCCCGCGCCCTCTCCGAGCGCGCCCCGCACCTCTACGAGGACGTCAACACGGCCGTCAAGCAGATCAACAAGCTCAACGCCGGCGCCCACCAGGTCGCCGCGGGTGCGACGAAGCTGCACACCGGGCTCGGCACGGCCAGTACGGGCGCGGGCAAGCTGGATGCGGGCCTGGGCACCGCCGAGTCGGGCGCCGAGACGCTGAGCGGTGGCATGTACCGGCTGGCGGACGGCTCCGAGAAGCTCGCCGGCGGACTGCACGACGGCGCCAAGAAGATCCCCGACTACGACAAGAAGGACCGCGACGAGCGCACCGGCGTCATGGCCGACCCCGTCCGCCTGGCCTCCCACGACCTGCACAAGGCGCCCAACTACGGCACCGGCTTCGCCCCGTACTTCATCCCGCTGTCCCTGTGGGTGGGTGCGATGGTGGCGTACATGCTGATCCCGCCGCTCAACCGGCGTGCCCTGGGCGTCGGTTCGTCCGCGTGGCGGATCGCCTTCGCCGGCTGGCTGCCGGTCGTCGCGGTCGGGGTGCTGCAGGTGAGCGCGCTGATGGCCGTCCTGCACTGGGCGATCGGCCTGCGGATGCTGCGGGCGGCCGGCACGATCGGCTTCCTGTTCCTCGTGGCGGCCTGTTTCGCGGCGATCGTCCAGTGGCTCAACGCCCGCTTCGGTCCCGCGGGCAGAATCCTCGTCCTCGCGCTGCTGATGCTCCAGCTGACCTCGGCCGGCGGCACGTACCCCGTGGAGACCAGCCCGGGCTTCTTCAACGCCATCCATCCGTTCCTGCCGATGAGCTACGTCGTGGAGGCGCTCAGGCGGCTCATCACGGGCGGCGGCCTCGGACCGGTGTGGCACGCGTGCGTGGTGCTCGTCGGCTTCACCGCGGGCGCCCTCGCGCTGACCGCGGTGTCGGCCCGCCGCCGCCAGGTGTGGACCGTGGACCGGCTGCACCCGGAGCTGAGCCTGTGATCGGGAAGAAGGCGCTGCACGGGCGCGTACCTGTGACAATCGGGGCCATGGAAAGCAGCAGCACCACGTCGGGGGGCGGCACGCGCCGCGAGGCCACCCGGCAGAAGCTCTACGAGGCCGCCGTCACGCTCATCGCGGAGCAGGGTTTCTCCGCCACGACGGTCGACGAGATCGCCGAGCGGGCCGGGGTCGCGAAGGGCACCGTCTACTACAACTTCGCGAGCAAGTCGGTCCTCTTCGAGGAGCTGTTGCGGCACGGAGTGGGCCTGCTCACCGCCTCCTTGCGGGAGGCGGCGGAGAAGACGGCCCGGGACGGCGGCAGCAAGGTCGACGCCCTGGACGCGATGATCCGGGCCGGTCTCGTTTTCATCGACCGCTATCCGGCCTTCACCCAGCTGTACGTGGCCGAGCTGTGGCGCACCAACCGGGCCTGGCAGTCCACGCTGATGGTGGTGCGGCAGCAGGCAGTCGCCGTCGTGGAGGACGTCCTGCGCGAAGGCGTTCAGAACGGCGAGTTCAGTGACGAGATCGATGTGCCGCTGACCGCGTCGGCGCTGGTCGGCATGGTTCTGGTGGCCGCCCTGGACTGGCAGTCCTTCCAGCCGGAGCGCTCCCTGGACGACGTCCACGCGGCGCTGTCCCGGCTGCTGCAGGGGCGGGTCAGCGGCCGCTGACCCGCATCACCCC
>NZ_JBEXPK010000217.1:0-3494 GCF_040612015.1 Streptomyces sp. NPDC006476
TCACTGGCGGACCCAGGGACTGGGAGACTCATACACAGCGGCCGTTCTCTCGCACTTCGTTACTCAACATCTCGAAGCGTGGAGAACGGCCGCCTCGGCTGTCCCGGGAAGAACCGCAGATCAGCAGGTCGGGTGACACCCGAGGTTAAAAACCAAGCTCAGAAGTTGGAGATGACGTTGGTCAGGACGTTGTCGATGGTGTTGGGGTCTTGTGCGTTGTAGGCGTGGGCGTGGCTGGCGTCTGCTGTGGCTTTGAGCTGGGGCCGGCAGGCGTCTTGGCCGTAGGCGATGGGGAAGACGCGGATGGGGGGCTGGTTGGGGTCGGCGAGGGTGGTGGTGAGTTGCTCGAGGCCGGGTCCGGGGGTGCGGGTCTGGTCGCAGCCGTCGGTCAGGACGACGACGGCGTTGATGGCGTGGGGGTCGTAGTGGTGGCGCAGGGCGTCGACGCCGTCGTCGACGGTGGCATACAGGGCGGTCCCGGCGTCCTTGTGGAGGTGACCGATATCGGTCGCGAGATGCTCGCGTTGAGACGTTCCATCCGGCTTCTTGCTGTCCATGGGGGCGATGGGGTCGTCGACGGTGTGATGGTCGGAGAAGTGCCACAGGCCGACCTTGTCGGCGGGCGTGAAGCCGTCGAGGAGGGCGCCCTGGGCGTCTTTGACCAGGTCGAGTTTGCTCTTCTCGGTGGGGACGACGCGCTGTTTGCCCTGCGCGTTGAAGTCCATCGAGCCCGAGGTGTCGATCAGCAGAAGGACGTTGGCGGGCTTGCGCAACTCGCGCCAGACGGCGGGCAGGTCGGTCAGGACGTCGTCGGTGGGCTGGCCGAGCGGGGCCGGCAGCCGCTCGCCGGGGATGCCGTTGCCGGCAGTGATGTGCGGGGTCAGACCTCCGGTGGGGGTGCGAAAGCCCAGGTCGGCGAATTTCGTCTGGGCTGTCTTCGTGTCGAGGAAGGCGCGGAAGCTGGTGGCGATGGTCTTCTTGGCGGGGGTCAGGTGCTGCAGGGGGATGTAGGGGTGGTCGGAGTAGATGGTGCCGATGCCGTCATCGACGGGGTGGAAGGCCAGCAGTTTCGTGTGCGGCGGGGTGGTCTTCTCGCAGCCGGGCTCGCTGGAGCGGCTGCCGCAGGGGTAGCCGAGGTTGTAGGCGACGACGCTGTTCTCCTCGACGGTGACCGCTGAGAGGTAGGCGGAGGCCTGGCCGGCGTCGTCGAAGCGGCGCAGGTTGGCCAGGTAGGTCAGGGTGGTGTCGCCGTAGTGCACCACCGACGTCTCCATCCGGGCGACCTTCTTTTGCAGGGTGGGGTCGTGCAGGTTGGTGGTGGTCAGTTCGCTGCTGGTGCCGGTCTGCGCGTAGAACGAGGCGAAGGTGGCGTTCAGCCCGGAGGTGGAGTACTCGGGGTTGGTCTTGCCCAGCTTGAACCCGGGGCGGGCGGCCATCGCCGCCAGGTCCTGCCAGCTGATTGTCGCCTTCGGCCAGCCCAGCTTCCGCGCGGCAGGCTCCGGCATGGCGATGGTCAGCGGGCTGACGACGAGGGAAGAGCCCGTCGGCAGCGACGCAGGCAGCTGTTCGAGCTCCCGCGGACGGTGGTTCTTCTTCGCCCGCGCGCGGGCCATCTGCAGCCAGATGTGCGAGGCGGGCGACCACACGTCCGGACGCGGGCCATCGACGGCCGTGTTCCAGCCGTCGGCCAGCGCCCGCATCGCCGTGCCGGAGTCGACACCGTCGACGGCGACCCGCACGCACTGGCCGTGACTGACGTGCGGGCCGTAGGCGTCGGCCACGTCGTGGACGATGGCGGCCTTGTCGGTCGACGCCGCCACCCGCAGCGTCTGCGTCGGCTTGGAGCAGCCCGCCAGTCCCGACTGCGGATGGTGACTGCAGCCAGGAACGAACACACCCACCACCACGGCGGCCGCGGCCAGCGCGACGCCAGCCAGACGGGTCGAGCGGCGCCGGTACCACGACATCGAGGCCGTCTGCCCCGACATGTTCCCAGGTGTGGAATCGGGCGCCCTCCCCTTCCTCGCGCCCGGGACCGGATGCCGGCCCGGGTCGGGAGGCAGACTCTCATCCGAGCCGGGTACCGAGGCCGAGCTCGCAGCCGTGGCCGAGGCCCCGGCAGCAAGGCCCTCGCACTGTTGGCCGTGCTCCATGCTCGGCGTCGGGTCTTCTTCCCGCTCGTACAGGAGGTCCTGCGCGGGGACGAGCGCAGCGTTCCACGCGGTGACCAGCCCGTCTGCTTCCCCCAGCTGCTGCCGGCTCGCCTGCGGCAGCACGGTGCAGGCGGATACGAGCGCATCGGCGAAGCGCCGCAGGGCCTGCGGGCCGAGCTCGGCGGCGGCGTGGCCCGCGAGCAGGCGGAGCTGCTTCCACTCCTGGACATCCAGTCCGCAGCCCCGGGCAAAGGCCTCGTAGGGGCCCTCGCTGGGCAGCGTGGTCGCGTTCGTCACCCGGGACAGGGTGGTCTTGTCGTAGCTGGTAGCGGAGGCGAGCTGCTCCAGGCTGAGGCCTTGTGCGTTGCGCCGGGCGGTCAGGGCCCAGGCCAGCGCGGACAGCGGGCCGGTGGCCGGGTCGTGGTCGGTGGGCCTGCGGCCCGCCGGGCTCATCGCCCCTCCCCCGCCGTCAGGGGCAGGCCGAACAGGGCGCGCACGACGTGCGCGGCGGCCATGCCGCCGCCGGCCGCGCAGCCCAGCGCTGTCTGCACCGGGCAGCCGGCCATGACCAGGACGACGATGACGATCTGGATGAAGGCGAACGCGCCCATCCGCCAGCTCGGCGGTACGGCACCGCACACGGGTGCGGCAGGGTGCTGTGTGTTGCTCATGATGAACTCCCCCACGGTCCGGAACTATGGCTGTCTCCAGCCCGAGGCACTGTCAGCGGCGGGAAGCTGCAACTCCCCACCGCGGCCTCGGCGGCTGCCACAAGGCTTCGCCAAACAGCAGCCGCAGCACCACAGTTAACTCACCATCAGCAACACAACGGGGCAGTTCGCAACAACTGGCCCGCACCGGCTGCTTGGCCGCAACAAGACCACCACCCCACGCCCCGACAGTCCGGCCGGCCGGACCAGCGCCGCCTCCCTCACGCGCCGCGCCACACGCTGTTTTAGCAGGTCAGGGTGAAAGTGCATTGTTGCGGAATACGGTCCGCAACAAAGTCCACGCCCCTATCCGCACACCAGCGGGCCACACTGGCAAACGATCCCGCCCAAGTGGGATCGGCCCCAGCGGACGTCCCCCAGGTCCGGACACCGCGGCAACAAGGCCGGCCCCCCGCTGCAACGGAGGGCCGGCCCGCCATACACGCCCGTACGGTGCCCGGCGCGATGCCCCGCCGGGTGGGCAGCACCCAGGCTGGGCGGGTTGAGGATCACGGCTTGCCTCCACGGCCGGCAGACCGGGTCATGAGGCGCGGCGGAAGACGGCGGCGGGGCCGATGACGCCGGCTCCGAACTTGTCGCGGACGCGGTCGATGGCCGCTTCGGCGACCAG
>NZ_JBEXPK010000218.1:0-3468 GCF_040612015.1 Streptomyces sp. NPDC006476
CAGGCACCAGTCGTCCGCATACCGCACGAGGCGGTAGTTGGGCAGACCCTGGCGGCGCCGTTTGGCCCTTCCATACGGGCTGGCTCCTGGCCCGCCCGGCCCTTGGGCGATGTGCTCGTCCAGGACTGAGAGAGCCACATTGCTCAGCAACGGGGAAAGAATCGACCCCTGCGGAGTTCCAGCGTCGGTATCCACCAGCGTGCCGTCCTCATCGAGGATGCCCGCCTTCAGGAATGCCTTCACCAAGGCCAAGACGCGCTTATCTCCGACTCGCCCCCGCACTCGATCCATAAGGGCGGAGTGCGATATCTCGTCAAAGCAGGCTTTGATGTCACCCTCAACCACCCACTCATACGAGCGGGATGCAAAATGGTGCACCTCAGCCACCGCGTCGTGAGCACGGCGATTCGGACGGAACCCGTAGGAACACGGGCGGAAATCCGCCTCGAAAATCGGCTCCAACACCAGCTTCAAGGACGCCTGAGCCACCCGGTCGCGGATAGTCGCGATCCCCAGATAGCGAACCTTGCCGCCAGCCTTGGGAATCGCGCGCCGCCGCGCCGGGAGAGGGCGGAAGGTGCGAGACTTAAGATCCTCCCGCAGTTCCGCAAGGAACCCCTCCAGCCCGCGCACGGACTCGATGTAGTAGGCGGTCTCGCCGTCCACTCCTGCCGTGCGCGCGCCCTTGTTGCTCCGCACCCGATCCCAGGCGACCAGCAGGAAGCCCGGGTCGGTGACGAGGTTGTACAGATCATCGAACCTGCGATGAGGATCATCACTGGCCCAGCGGTGCAGCTTGGCCTGGATCTCCAGTACCCGGCGTTCCGCCTTGAGTAAGACGTATTCCAGCTCGTCGATATTCACCAACGACCTCCCGGCATTCCAGCATCCGTACTGCAGACTTGCTGGCCCCCTTCGCCATGCACGGGCCTCTCGCCCGCTCGGACTACTACGGGGCCTCCGCCCCATCCCGCACCTTCGACAGACGACGCATCTATCCCAGAAACCCGGATGGCTACCGGGCCAAGGGAGCAATGCGGGATGGTTCCCGTGTTCACGGTGAATCGATCGATCAGTCCGGCATCCAGCTTTGCCCCGGCAGCATCGCCACGGTTACGCCGCAGGCTTTCACCGTGGCCTCCCCACCGACACGCCAAGTCGGCTACGGAGTCAGCCCGCCATATCGGCAGACTGTGCACTGCAACCCGGCCCATATCCACCAGATTTGAGCCGGTGCCACGCTTACGGAGCTTTACCACTGGTTCCTCTCGTATGCCCTCTGATCTCGCTCGCCGGACCCGGCCCGTCTGGCAGTTCCAGACCGTCCCGGCTTTGTCAGCGCTGCTTCCCGCCCTCCCCGGCGTCTCCCGAGTCGGACTGCGCTCAGCTCCCACCAACCTGCTGCGACAGGCTGGCGAGGAGGTCTTGCACCTCCTTCGATTCACCGCGCCTCACGGCGCACTGGCGCCTCGTGGCGCACCTCTATCTTGTTCCACTTCGACGTCCCCGGCGGTAGGTGACAGACCGTGATCTCCAGGCCGCTCTCTCGTGCGAAGGTGGCCAGGTTGCTTTTCCAGGTCCAGCGGCGAGGGTCGTTGGAGCCGCCGGAGTCGGCGGTGATCAGGAGCCGGGTGGCATTGGGGTGGTCCGCCCGTCCGCGGTGTTGCCACCAGCGTCGGATGGACTCCACCGCGAACTGGGCGGTGTCGTGGTCGGTGCCGACGTTGACCCATCCGCTGTTGTTGGCGATGTCGTAGATCCCGTAGGGGATCGCCATGGGCTGGTCGTTGGTGGTGAACGTGTGGCAGTCCACCTTGATCGCGTTCTTGCCCGGTCGCCAGGTGCGACCGGGCCGGTCCCGATTGCCGAGCCATTCCTTGGCCTTGGTGTCGACGCTGATCACCGGCTGGGCATCGTCGAGGAACGCGGCGGCGGTGGCATTGAGGTGGGTGAACTGGGCATCGCGGTCCGGATGGCTGATGCCCTCTGTTGTCTTCGCGGTTCCCTGCAGGCTGTAGCCCAGGGTGTGCAGCAGGTGTCCGACGGTGGAAGCGCTGACCGGGTGGCCCCGTGCGGTGAGGGTCGAGGCCAGGGCCCGTAACGACAGCGTGGTCCACCGCAACGGGGAGACGGGGTCGCCTCGGGTGTGCGGCTCGATCAGCGACTCCAGCGCGGGCAGCAGACCAGGGTCGGTATCTGTCAGCCGCTTGCGGCCCGCACCTGGAGCCCGGACCCGCTGGGTCGGTGAGGTGCAACTGGCTAACTCGGCCATGCCTCGAGCGATGGTTGCAGTGCTGGTGCCGGAGGCGGCGGCGACCCGGACGATCCCGCCGCGGCCGAGAGCCGTCGCCTCACTGGCCAGGTACAACCGACGGCGACGCTCATCGAGGTGCGGCAGGATCTGATCGAACTTGGCCCGCAGAACACGAGCGGCAACGCGGCCTGACAGACACGGGGTCATATCTCAGACTCCCACCAACCCCCCTCTGCCGAGCACTTATTGGAATACGGGCCCCGGCGGTGCCGGAGTACTGGCGCTGCACGCCGGCCGAGGTGGTGCCCTTCTTGAGGAAGCCGGTGTCGTCGAGGATGAGGATCCCGTCGGGCTCGCCGAGCCGTTCGGCTACGTAGTGCTGGAGGTCGTCGCGCAGCTCGTCGGCGTCCCAGCGGGCGCCGTTCAGGAGCCGCTGGAGGCGGTCGGGTGTGCGGTGTCCGGCGTATTCGGCCAGCTGCCAGCCGTTTTTGCGGCCGACCGGGCCCAGCAGTCCACGGATGTAGTCACGCATCCTGCGGCGCGGCTCGACGCGCCTGAAACGGTGGCCGGTGCGCAGGAACAGTTCCTCGAGTTCGTCGTTCGAGATCTCAATTGCACGCTCGTCGATCACGCCGGGAGGCTGCCCAGACCGCTGTCACTATCAGTGGCGAATGCACACGATCGAAGGGCGGTCCGGGAAAGAGAACACGGGCCGACAACCGGCCCACTACACTCACCCAAACCGCCCCTGAGCAGGGAACGTCAAAGTGCTGCTGGAGTACTAGTGTCCTGCGCCAGTAGTTGATCGTTGGTAGTTGTGTGACTTCTGCTGCTGGTGCGTCAGTTCCCCGTCGCGGCCCGAAGTTGGAACCGCTGCTTCTGTCTGACGACGAGCGGGCGGTGTTGGAAAGGTGGACGCGTCGGGCGACATCGGCCCAGGCCCTGGCGCTGCGGGCGCGGATCGTGCTGGCCTGTGCGGGGCCCGAGGTGCCGCCGATCGTCGCGGTCGCCCGGGAGCTTCGGGTGAGCGCGGACACGGTCCGCAAATGGCGGCGGCGCTTCCTCGCCGAGCGGCTGGACGGGCTGGCGGATGAGCCGAGGCCGGGAAGGCCGCCCACCATCAGCGTCGATCAGGTGGAGGCGGTGGTGGTCACCACGCTGGAACAGCTGCCGAGGAACGCCACCCACTGGTCGCGGAAGTCGATGGCCGAGCA
>NZ_JBEXPK010000219.1:0-3448 GCF_040612015.1 Streptomyces sp. NPDC006476
GCCTGCGCCCTCACCGGAGCCGGCCTCGCGCTCGCCGCCCGTGCGGGCCGCCCCGCTCTGGCGGTCGCGGCCCCCCTCGCGGCCACCGTCTGGGGTGCCGACCAGGCGTTTCGCCTTCGACCGCAGCGCCTCCACCTTGGCCGGCACTGCGTCCAGGCCGAACATCACGGCCAACTCCTGGCAGGTCAACGGCCCTTGATGGAGCCGGTGCCGGTCCGTGAGGGCCTCGAGGATGCGCTGATAGTCCACCGACAGCACCGACCAGGCCAGCCCCTCACGCCACACCGGCACCTGCGACTTCGGTTTCGCCGCCGGCCCGGGCGCCGAACGGGTGTCCGCGTCCTGCGGGCCGGGGGCAGCCTCTTGATCAGCGATGTGGCCGATGTCCGGAGCCAGGACGGTGACCACCTGCCGGCGAGCGATCGCCCACTCATGCCATTCCTGCTCGGCCGCGGCCAGTTCGGCCTGGATGCGATCAGCTTCCTCACGCAGCCCGTCGACTCGACAGCGAGCGGCGAGTTCGTGCTGTTCCAGCAGCCCGACGACCGACGGCATCTGCAACCTCCCAGGGAGTGACGACACGACACGCCACTACTCCCACCAAATCACACGCCCTACGCCTGACCAGCGAAAACGCCGTCTTCAGATTCGGAACGACAACAGCCACTTACTACGTAAACGCCATCTGTGCCTGATCCTGCCGGTTGCGCATCAGGCTCCGTAGGTCGGTGAAGTGGGCGGAGGCGCGCAGGGCGTTCATGCGCGTGTTGATCCCGGCCGGGCCGGTGCCGTCGAGGATGAACAGCAGACGGGGAACAGGGCGTAGCGGCGCCGCCAGGTCTCCTGCGGTTGGGGCTGGCTGATGGTTCGGCGCTGGGGTCGGCCGAAGGGGATGGGAATGTAGTCGTGGAGGCGGGCTTAGGCGGTGAGCTTGGCCGCGAGGCGGTCGGGTCCCATGGTGGCCCGGTCGACTTCCACGAAGGCCCGCAGCATCGACCCGCCGTTGTGGGAGTTGCGGTAGTACAGGAGGGCGTCGGGGATGACGGTCTCGCCGTTGCCGAGGGGGTGGTAGACCTCGGGGATGAAGTCCAGCGGCCGGCACACGTCCCCGCGCCGACGGGCGTCCTGCAGGAAGGCGAGGCCGGTCTGCGTCACCGTCAGCGTGTGGCCCACCCGCAGGCGGGCGGCGGTGCAGTCCGACGTCAGCCGCGGCGGCCGCCACTCCCGCAGCTCCGGCCACTCCGAGGCGACCTCCACCCCGTACTGGGTGGCGAACCACACCCTCGTCCGCCCCGCGCGCGGCAGGGTGATGCGGTCGACCAGACCCTCCTCGCGCAGCTTCGCCAGCCGCCGCCTGGTCTGCTCGATCCGCACCCCCGGCGCGACGATCAGATGCATCTGCTCCGTCGTCGCCATCCGGTACTGCGCCACCACCGCCAGCGCCAGCCGGTCCGCCCCGCCCGTATCCACGTTCAGCATCGGCGTGCCCTCCCATACGGTGCGGCACCCTCCCTTCGGCGCCGCGCGTACCACCCAGGCCAGCGCCCCGCCCCGACCAAGATCCCGACCATGGGGGCCCGACCACGGTCACGATGCGATAACCCCGCCCCCGACCAGGCCGACAACCCCGACCACAGCCCCCACCGACAACCCCGCCCACAACCGACCGCGCCTCTCCGGAAGGTGACGGCATATCAGAAGGTCACCAGCCCTTTCCGGCGTGGTCGCCAGGCCGACATCCCCCTCTGCACACCCCCGCGCCACTCCCAGCAGGAAAAGAAGGAAGGGAAGGGCGGGCGGGACGGCGGGCGCGCCTCGGGGGATCGGGGCGGCCCTCTCCTTCGCGTTGCGCGTCGGCGGGGCCTCCGCGCTCGAGCGCCGGACGGGGTCGGCGCGGCAAATGGGAGGCAGAGCACGGGGCGCTACGCGGCGACGGCGGCCACCGCAGTGAGCTCGCCGTGCAGTTGGTGCGCTTCTGGCCTCGCGCGGCGTCGAGGTGCCGCAGCCCGCAGCCCGCAGCCCGCAGCCCGCAGCCCGCAGCCCGCAGCCCGCAGCCCGAGGACGAAGGCGCCGCGCCGCCGCCGACACTCCGTGCCAAGGGCGGGCCGGGAGCCCGCCCCCGGGTCTCCTTGGGTGGGGCGGGACTCGTTCGGTCGTCAGATGGCCGGACGGCGTGTCTGGTCGGCGGTTGGTGCTGTGCCTGGATCCTGGCTCGGGCGGACCGTCCTGCGGGGTGTGAGGCTCACACCCCGCGTTTCGCCTGGCCATGCTGCGCTTATCGCTTGTCGCCTCGCAGGTCAAAGGCACGGTATCCGGTGTCACCGCTGGGCCCGAGACCAGGACGACAAGCGGCAAGACAAGCGACAAGCGGCCAGTGAGAGTCTGCCGGGCATGTGCTGGCGGGCGGGGGTTTGTCGGCGGTCATCGTTGGAGTGACGGTCATCAGCGTCGCCGGGGAGTCCCATCAGGTGGACTGCGGCCTTGATCGATCTCAAGGTGATGACGGTGGCCTTGGTCTACCGCTACCGGCACCAGGCTAGCGAGCCCGTGCCTTCCGGGTGTGGCCCGGAGGGAGCGGTCTCCGGGCCACTCCCGGAAGCGCCCACCGGACAGTTATGGGACTGCCAGACGGGCGATATTCGGGGCATACGGCCCGAGGCTCGGCAGTGTGTGCCCCGGGCCGTATGTGTACCACAGCAACACAAGACGTGTCCGTCGAGTGTTCCTGCGTCTCATCGTCGCTCGCTGTGGTTGCTTCCATGGTCACCTTTGGGCTCCTGACTCAACAGAGTCATATGACCCCTGCTTCCTGTCTGTCCCGGACGGCGGTTCTGTGCAGCCTGCCAGGCCTTCGGGCAACGGCGGTGCGCCGGCGAGGGTGTGAGCGGCTGTCAGGGCGGTGGCGAGGGCGGGGCCGGTCGTCGTGCCATGAGCGGTGAATGGGGCCCGGAGGAGTGGGTGTTCGAGGCACGGGGGGTGCGCGATGCGTTGGTGGCGGTGGGGGAGTTCCTGCCGGAGTGTCTGTCTGGTGAGCTGGAGGATTGCGGCACGTCGGCGGGGGATCATCGCGGGGTGTGGCTGGCGATGTTGAAGGCGTGGGCACAGTTCATGATCGAGGCGAACCACGGTGCGCCGGAGGCGGAGCGGTTGGGCGGTCGGCTGTATCGCAAGGTGCTGGGAGACGGGCGCCGGCACTTCCGGTTGTGACGGGCAGCGGGAAAGGGGCGGTGTAATTTCTGGAGTTTTGGAGCGTCCTCGTTGCGGATTTTATTCCGGGGACGTTTCGTGTTTAGGGCTGGTTTGTGTTTCGGGTTGACACATTCCGCTCGGTGGGGGTCCCTTATCCCTCATCCTGTCCGCGTACAAGTGAACGTGCACCACCTCGTACGGATGAGAGTGCACCGTTCTTGATGCGGTGAGGGGCAAGGGCCGCGAGTCTGCTGCTGTC
>NZ_JBEXPK010000220.1:0-3386 GCF_040612015.1 Streptomyces sp. NPDC006476
GGCGGGGTGTGGGTCCCGCAGCAGCGCACGGACGAGACGTACGGCGGCGAGCTCCCGCAGGAGCAGCAGTATCCCTACCAGGGTGACGGCCAGGGGCAGAACCAGGGTCACGGTAACGGCAATGGCTACGACGAGCAGCAGTACCGTTACTGAGCTTTCCTCAGCCCTGGACCGCTCACTGAGCAATCCGATCTCCGGACGGCGATACCGCAAAGACCAAAGATCCTGCTGGCCAAATATCGTGTCTTGGGATTTCCTGAGTTCCGCAACTGAGGTGCTGCTCTAGTTGTACTGACCCGTGAGGTTGGGGACGCGGCTGGCGGGTGGTTGGCCTTTCAGTGCGGTGTGTCCGCGGTGGTGATTGTAGGTGTGCAGCCATTCGGGAAAGGCGTCGCGTCGTTCCTGTTCTGAGCGGTAGGGGCGGGCGTAGGCCCACTCGTCGAGCAGGGTGCGGTTGAAGCGTTCGACCTTCCCGTTGGTCTGCGGCTGGTAGGGCCGGGTGCGCTTGTGGGCGATCCCGGCCGCGCTGAGCAGGTCGCGCCAGTCGCGTGAGCGGTAGCAGGAGCCGTTGTCGGTCAGGACCCGTTCGACGGTGATCCCGGCCTGGATGAAGAACGCCTGGGCCCGCTGCCAGAAGCCGGTGGCGGTCTCCTTCTTCTCGTCCGGGTGGATCTCGCTGTAGGCCAGGCGGGAGTGGTCGTCGACGGCGGTGTGCAGGTAGCTGTAGCCGGCGTTGGCGCGGGTCTTTCGGCCGGCCTGACGGCCGAGGACCTTGTGGCCGCCGCCGTCGGGGATGTTGCCGAGCTTCTTGACGTCGACGTGCACCAGCTCGCCGGGACGTTCGCGTTCGTAACGGCGTATGACACGGCCGGTGGGCCGGTCCAGATGCGTGAGGCGGGCCAGGCCGTAGCGGGTCAGCACACGGTGCACGGTCGAGGGCACCAGCCGCAGCAGGTGTGCGATGCGGGCCAGTCCCCACCGGCGCAGGACACGGACCTTGATGATCCGGCGTTCGGTGCGGGTCGGTGTCCTGCGCGGGCTGGTGCGCGGGCGGCTGGAGTGGTCAGCCATGCCCGCCTCACCGTGTTGCCGGTAGCGGTCGGCCCAGCGCTGGGCCGTGGTGGGCGAGACCTGGAAGCGTTCGGCGGCCCGGCGCAGGCTCGGCGTCGAGGGCACCATCCGCCAGGCCATGGCAGTCACCGGCAACCGCCGGGCCCGCTACCGCGGCCTCGGCAAGACCCACCTCGAGCACGTCTACTCCGCCGTCGCCCTCAACCTGATCCGCCTCGACGCCTGGTGGAACGGCCAGCCCCTCGACCACACTCGCACCAGCCACCTCGCCCGACTCGACCTCACCCTCGCCGCATAACCCCATATTTGGCCAGCAGGATCCGCGGGGCGTCACCGCAGGTGAACGGTCGACTCCTATAGTTGTCAACTCGCTCCGGAGGCTGTCCGTGGAGCGGGTCGGAGCAGGTGGTAGACCTCGCGGATGACGTAGCGCTTGAGGCAGCGGATGATCTCGCGTTTTGTCTTGCCCTCGGCGGTGCGGCGGGCGGCGTAGTCGATCGTGGGCTGATGGAACCGCATCCGAACGATGACGGTTCGGTAGATCGCGGCGGTCAGCTGGCGGTGGCCGCCGTGGTTGATGCGGTGCCTGCCGCCGGTCATGCCGGAGCCGGTGGGCACGGGCGCGATGCCCCCGAGCTTGGCGAGGGCTGCCTCGGACTTGATCCGCTCGGGGTTGTCGCCGGTCACGACGAGGATCTCCGCGGCGGTGTCGACGCCGATCCCGAAAGGCTCGAGCAGTTGCGGGGCGGCCCGCTGGACCAGGTCACCGATCATCTTCGTCAGTTCCTTGGCCTCGGCGTCCAGGTACTGCCATCGCTTGGCGAGCGTCCGCAGGGTGTGCCGAAGGGCGTCCTCAGGAGCTTCCAGACGGTGAGGACGCATAGCTGCCAGGTGCCGCGCCAGGCTGATCTGGGTCTTGCCGGCCGTCTCCCGACGCAGGGCGTCCGAGGCGTGAACGAGCATCGCCTTCATCGTGACCATCGCCGTCGCACGCTGTTCAACAGCCTGGTCATGAGCGATCTTGAGCTGGCGGATCATCTCGGCCTCGCCGTCGGCGGTCTTCGGCGTGGCCGTCGCGAACCCGGCCAGCACGGCGCGGGCGGCGTTATCGGCGTCCAAGGTGTCGGACTTCCCGTTCATGCGCCGCAGCCGCCGGTCAGGGCGTCCGGCCTCGACCACCTTGTGACCGGCTCTGCGCAGGAACGAGGTCAACGTGGCGCCGTAGGACCCCGTTCCCTCGATCCCGAATGCGAGGATCCTGCCGAACGAGCCTGCCCAGGTGGCCAGTTACTGGAAGCCGCCGGTGTCGGTGGGAATCGTGAGGGTGGCCAGGATCCCGCCGATCGTGTCCATCACCGCTGCGACGTGCACGTGCTTGTGCGTGTCGACGCCGATCACGACGTGCCCGGACCTGAATTGCTCGCTGGTCTGCACGGAGTTCCTTCCGGTCGGTAGCGTGGGGTTCACGCTGTCGCCGGTCGGACGGACAGGACTGTCACGGGGACGCTTTGGCGAGTCGGCTCCAGGCTCTTATCAGGTCACGTCCGTCCGGCGGCAGCACTTGCTGCGTGCCCGGCCGGGCGGTCGACAGATCAACGCCAGGACACTCACGGGGTCGGTCGTAAGCAAGAGTCAGACCGCCTCAGCCGGGACTACCCGATCCTTGCGGGATCCGGTGCGAAAAGACTGACAAACGGTGTTCTTCTGCTGCGGCGACGGCTGCCCGAGGAGCAGATCGTCCCGGTCTTGGAGCGCACCGGCGACGCGTATCTGGCAGTGGGGGCGTTCCGCGACGTCCTGCGCATCAAGAACCGGCTGTGGAACCTCGGCGTCCGGCATCGCATCTCCCGTTGGCCCACCCTGCCCGGCAAGGAGATCAGGAACCTCACGAAGACGGAGACCGCGGTCGCCGAACTGGTGGCCCAGGGGCTGACCAACAACCAGGTGGCCTCCCAGCTCTTCCTCTCCCGTCACACCGTGGCCTTCCATCTGCGAAAGATATTCCGCAAGTTGGATGTCACCTCACGTATGGGACTGGTCAAGACGTGGGACGGCACCGTCGGGCATTGAGGGTAAGGGTTCTGCATGTCCGGCTGTCGACACGGATCCGACGACAGGAGGACGTGTCGTGTGTCGACCGAGGAAAGGAAGACGAATCGCATGACAGCCGTCAAGCGGGAGCCGAACGCGTGGATACGGCGTTTCCATCCGGCCCCGGAAGCCCGCACACGTCTGCTCTGCCTGCCCCACGCGGGCGGATCAGCCAGTTTCTACTTTCCGCTGTCGGCGGCGCTGTCTCCCGCCGTGGAGGTCTG
>NZ_JBEXPK010000221.1:0-3348 GCF_040612015.1 Streptomyces sp. NPDC006476
CGCCAACGAGGTCCTCCTGGAACTCGGCTCGGTCGAGGCTCGCCAAGGCCTGAGGCCCCGGCGAACCCGGGAGCGGCCCGCCCTGAACCCGGGCCCGTCCCCCGCCCACGCCGGGCGGCTGAGCCCGAATCCACCGCTTGGTGACCGCGGTGCCGATGGGGTGACGCAAAGAGGTGCCCGCTGAGCTGGGAGGATGGGAGTTCTCTACGCTTCCGTCCGCCCAACCAGCAAGGCACCTCGCAAGTGAAAGTGCGACACGAGGTCGCGTCGTTCGAGTGGACATCATCGAGAGGGGGTCGGTGGGATGACGACGTGATGACCGGGGCAGTGTCCGATGACGTGTCCCCGCTCTGACGTGCGTCGATGGTAACGGCGGGGTGCGGAGCACGGAGAAGAAGCGCAAGAGCACCTGCTCCATCCGGGAGCCACAGGCAAGGGGAAGACCGAACGGGTGAACCGTGAGTGAAACCTTGATGACGTCCCGTGACGCGAGAGCCCCGTTGATGGGATGCGGGAGTGGGGTGCAGCAGGCTCTGCGATGCGGCCGGTCTCCCCGTACCAGAACAAACGAGTCCCGCAGCCGGAAGCCACGACTTGTTTCGCGGCAAGCCCTTAACGTCCACTCGTTGGAAAGGTCCGGTCGCCTTTTCAAACCCCTGCAGCTCGAAGGTGGCCCGTTTCTACCGAAGCTTTAGGGTGCGAAAGGGCATTGCGGGGGGGGCACGTTAAACACTTCTCAACTCGGCATGGGGGCACCTCAGATCGTCCTCAAGTATAATTCAGTGCGCAAGTCGGGGCCCTATATTTCGTCGGCGTTCCCCTGAATGCATGTCAGCGACAATGACGTCGTCAGTCCATTTTTCTTCCGAGTGGTCAACTGCACCTGAAAGTTTGACCTGTCGCTAAACCGATCGCACGTCCGGTTGTCGTGCGTCCGCCCCGCCGAAACGCCGGAAACCCGGCCTACGGCATTCTCAATGCATGGAGAAATTCGTGACAGAAACGCAAGAAGTTTCCAAGATAGGTAATGGGCAGCAGCAGTTACATCGTTCCGTAGGACTGTTCGGGCTAACGATGATCTCGCTTGGCTCAATCATCGGATCAGGCTGGCTATTGGGTGCCTCGAAGGCTGCCACCCACGCTGGCCCGTCGTCCATGCTTTCCTGGATCCTGGCTACGGCGATCCTCGGCGTCCTGGCTCTGATTCACGCCGAACTCGGAACGGCCTACCCGGTCGCGGGAGGCACCGCGCGGTTCCCGGCGTTCGCTTTCGGGCGCCTGGCTGGCTTCGCCGCTGGCTGGGCGGCATGGCTGCAGGCCGTGGCGCTGGCGCCCGTCGAGGTTGAGGCGAGTCTGACCTACCTGGACAACATCAACTGGGTGAGCACGCACCTGCACCTGCTGAATACGAAAAGCTCCACCTTGACCGCCAGTGGATTTGTGTGGGCAACGCTGCTGATGGTGCTGTTCACCGCGATCAACCTGGTCGGTGTGAAGGTCATGTCGGAGAGCAACTCGGCCGCCGTGGTGTGGAAGGCGGCTGTGCCGGTGCTGACCATCGTGGTGCTGCTCAGCCTGTCGTTCCACCCCGGCAACTTCCACGCCGGCGGCGGATTCTTCCCCCATGGCCCGCAGGGCGTCTTTGCCGCGCTGCCGGCCGGTGTGGTCTTCGCTGCTCAGGGCTTCGAACAGTGCATCCAGTTCGCTGGCGAGGCCCGCAACCCGCAGAAGCACATCTCGCGTGCCATCCTCATTGCCATGGCCGTCGGCGCGACGACCTACATCCTGTTGGAGATCGCATTCATCGGCTCGCTCGACCCAGCCGCTTTGGTACACGGATGGGACAACCCGATAGCCAAGGGCTCCTTCGGCCCGTACGCGACTCTGGCCACCGCGGCCGGTGCGGGCTGGCTGGCCTACGTGCTCTACGCGGATGCGTTCGTCTCACCGGCCGGCACCGCCCTGGTGTACCTGGGCACGTCTTCCCGGCTCACCTACGCCCAGAGCCACGCTGGCGAGTTGCCGAAGGGCTTCGCGAAGCTTACCCGCCGCGGGATCCCGGTCTGGGCTGTGGCGCTGGCCTTCGTCATCGGTGAGATTTCCTTCCTGCCGTTCCCCAGTTGGCAGAGCCTGGTCGGGCTGGTGACCTCCGCGACCGCCATCATGTACGCCTTCGCCCCCGTGTCACTGACCGCGCTGCGCCGGCGCGACCCGGAGCGCAGGCGCCCGTACCGGCTGAAGGCGGCACCCGTGATCGCACCACTAGGCTTCATCGCCGCCAACCTGGTCATCTACTGGGGCGGTTTCGACACCACATGGAAGATCGATATCGGTATCGCGCTTGGATTCGTCATCTTCGCTGCGACCCAGATCTTCAAGAAGGAGCCCTTGCCGATCAGCAAGACCGACTGGAAGGGCTTCACGTGGGTGCCAGTATGGCTAGCGGCGAATGTGGGCCTCGGCTACCTCGGCAACTATGACAGCGGCGGCTTCCGCGCCGGTGGCGGAGAACTCGCCCTCCTGCCCAACATGGCGGACCTGCTTTTCGTGGCCGCCGTCAGCCTGGCCATCTACTACTGGGCCGTCTCCCTCGCCGTGACCACCGAAGAGGTTCATGAACTGGTGGCCCAGGACGAAGCTGACCTGACCGTGACACATAAATCGGCTAGTAACACCGCGCGACCGCTGGAAGACGACCTCGCAACCACGCTCTGAACGTTATCTGGCTGAGTACAACCGCCGATGCTCTGGCTGTCGCCTTCGGAGGTGTTCCGAGGGTTCTGAACGCCTCCGTTGAGACTCGGATGGTTTGGCGGAGGAGTGCGGGGTGGTCTCGGCTCTTGGGGCGTGGGGGCAGTGTCGTTACGGCCGAGGAGTGTCCAACGGACGATCTCGTGCCGGGGGTAACTGCCGGATATAAAGGCGGAGTTACTCGACCTTGCGACGGAGGTCACGATCTGGAGCGTGCTGCGGGGATCGCTGACCAGCTCGATGGCCTACTGCTCGACATCGCCTGGATCTTCCCTCGCACTGATCTGTGGGGGCGGGCGGCGGCGTGCGTGCGCGGCCTGCTGGCCCCGCTGCCCCGCAAGAACGGCTGGCAGACACGGCAGCTGTAGTTCCAGCGTCTGTGCTGGTCATTGTGTTGCTGGGGCGGGTGCGGGCATGAGTACGGCCACCGTGATCATGAACGTTTGTGACGACGTATCAAGACGCGGTGGCCGTGGAAGCAACGATAGCCGAGCGGGCGTGGGCCCGAGTTCGACAGTTGGTGGGCATGCGGGGCGGGTTGGCGGCGGATCTGTGCAGGTGGGAGACGTGAGGCAGCTCCGAAGCCGCTCGAAGGTG
>NZ_JBEXPK010000222.1:0-3238 GCF_040612015.1 Streptomyces sp. NPDC006476
GAGGAACCCGTGGGAGGACTCACGCACGGGGAGGTGGCGACCGGTATGCACCGCCAAGAGCAGGGGAGACCTGCCAGGCGGAAACCCGTCCGGACTGGGCCACCCAGTGATCATCTTTGACCCGTCACAGCTGACCGCCCCGTTGGTCGCGCACTCAGATGGCGGGCGCACAAAAGCACACACCCGGCGCATGGATGCATATGACTTCGGCATTTTTAGATACACGGGCAGCACGTCGCTGTAAGGACCAGGGCAGTGAGGAAGCGCTGAGCTGAGGTGGACAGATCAGCGCCGGCTGGGTAGTCAAGCACGCGGAAGCTCCTGACAGGACGGCATGGACTCGACATCCACCCATCTACCAGGAGCTTCTCTACATCTGCGCACCGCCCACTTCCCCAAGGGCCGTGCTCGGCAGACAGGTTGGAAAACCCTCCAGGCGGGTCTCCCGGGGAGTGTCAGTGCCCGTATGTGGCCTGGCAAAGATCGACGATTGCGGCGTTGACCCGGTTCTCTGCGGCGGCGCGGCAGATGGTGCGCATGTCGTAGGTGGCGGTCATCGAGGTCCGGTGGGGCGCGCTGCGGTGCGCCAGCTTCGGGGCGGCGGCCGGTTGCCTGCGGTGGAATGGGGCGGCCGACCCGGCGGCCAGCTGGCGCTCGGCGTGCCTGGCCGGGCGGCGGACAGGGGGCGGAAGCCGGCGGCCGCGCTCCTGATCGTGGCCGCGTTCCTCGTGGAGCCGGCGGTGATGCTTGCGCGGGCGGTCGGCCCCCGTCTTGGCCAAGGCGGTCCGCGCAGGGGGCGGGGAAGCTTCGTCAAGCTCGACGGCGGGTCTCGTGGCGGCCGGGGCGAGGCGGGCGTGCGAGTTCGGCTGCTTCGGGCCGGTGCCGGCGGTTACGCACCCGGAGGCCGCCATCAGGGCGGTCAGGACGACCGGCAGGAATCGGCGGGTAAGTCGGCAACTGGCATCCATCCGCTCACCGTGCCGTACGCGGGCGCCGGCTGGCGGACGGCACGCAGCGCGCCACCTGGTCGAGTGACCTCGCCGCCCCGAAGACCCCTGAGAACGAACCCCCGGGCGCCGCGACAGACGGTCACGTTGAGAACGCCGACCCCGTGCCAACGGGGAAACCGGCATCTCACAGTGTCAGGTGCATCTTCGGTGGTTGGGGCAGATCCTGCTTCGTTCCCCTGAGTGTCGAGTGGCGATGGCCGGGGGAGCCGTGCGGTTGAAACGCGCAACGCCTTGAACTTGAGTATGTCGGGCCCTTGGTCCACGTCGACCACACTCAGCCCCTCACCCCCGCCCCGGGCCGACCGCGGCGCCGAACGGACCCGTAATGGGTACCCGGATGGGCCGATAGGGTGATGATCGCTTCACAACACGGTGTGCCGTGTACCGCGTGACGGCGATACACGGCACACCACCCCGGGTCCTCTGCCCGCCGAGGCCTGGGAGTCAGGGAACCATGCGCGGCAAGCCCGCGGCACAGTTCTGCCGAGCGTGAGGGGAGAAAGCTGTTGTGGCCAGTGCCCAATGGATCGAAAGCGCCGCGTGCGGGGACAGCGACCCGGACGAACTGTTTGCCGAAAGTGCCCAGCAGAACCGGGTCAAAGCGGTGTGTGGTGGGTGTGCGGTGCGTGCCGAGTGCCTGGCCGAAGCCCTCGACAATCGCATCGAGTTCGGGGTGTGGGGCGGCATGACCGAACGCGAACGCAGAGCGCTGCTGCGCCGTCGCCCGGACGTCACCTCATGGCGAACGGTTCTCGAGCGGGCCACCGCGCATCGACCACAGCTCAGGCCCTCTCCACCATCCCGGCCGGCTTCCGCCCGCACACGGCCGTAGCCTTACTGGCGAAAACCGGCGACGGACTGTCACCATGTGATCACGCGCCTCGCTGTTGTGTTCCCCCGCCGTCAGCGAGGCGCGGCCCCGTCCTGAACGGGATTCGGCGGCTCCCGAGGGAACAGGCGCCCGCACACGGCCACCGCATCCGGGCCGGCCGCCGTCAGAACGGGGGTTCCGCAGACGGGCCCTCACCCTCGCCCCCATCGACGGGCGCAGCCGGCCGGACAGGACTGGCCGTGGCCCACGGATCGTCCGGCGCGGTCTCCCGCGGCGGGATCGGGCGCGTGGTACGGGTGATCGTGACGGTCGCGAACGTCATGGACGCCCCCACATCGTCGACGTCCAGCACCATGCGGGACCGCTTCTCCCCCTCGGGTGTCTCCCACCGGTCGGTCCGCAGCCGGCCCGCCACCACCACCCTGGCCCCCTTCGACACCGACCCCGCCAGATTCTCCGCCAGCTGCCGCCACGCACTGCAGTCCATGAACGTCGGCTCCCCGTCCCGCCAGGCATTCGTCTCCCGGTCGAATGTCCGCGGAGTCGACGCCACCGTGAACCGCGCCACGGGCACACCCGCGGCCGTGAACCGCAACTCCGGGTCATCCACAAGATTCCCGATCACCGTCAACGCAAGCTCATTACGCATACCCGGCACCCTCCCACACCCCACCGACACACCCCCGCCGATCTCAACTCATCGGGCGTCCTCACAGGGCTTGATCACGTTCCCTGAGCGTCCGGCTTGTTGATGACGCCCAGGAGTGGGAGGGCTCGTTCGGGCTGGTCACGGATCGCCCGGGTGGTCCTGGCGATCCTGGCGGCTGCGAGGTCCACGGCCCCCGCCAACTCGGCGACGAACAGACCACATCGCCACCACGAGATACCCGTGCAGATACGATGCGAAAGAGCCGTACGGACCAAGGATCGCTTCACAACTCTCCCCACCCGTACGGCTCTCTCTCACGTCACAGCCCGGCCAACCCCGCTCTCACGCACCACACCGTCAGCGCTTGAGCCAGGCGTCAGGCCGCGAACCCGACGTTGGTGACGTACTCGTACTGCCCCCACTGCGAGCCCAGATCGACGACCAGGTCGACCCATGCGCCAAAGCGTCGTCCAGGGCCGCGTCGCCACCAGCCCACCCACGCAGCGACGATCCGCTCCCAGCGGCGGACGTTGAGCATGCAGTAGCTCAACGCGAGCTGGCCGGGACGGACAACCTGGGCCTGGCTGAGCGAGTGCACCCGGGTGCCGCGCCAGAGGCCGGCAGGGCTCGGCGTATGGAGAGGGAGGGCACGTGGGCGCGCGTCGTCGGGCGGCGGGATCGCAGCCCGACGGCGCGGCTACGTCGCGGCCCGTCTGCTCCTCTTCCGATGCGCCGGCTTCTGCCCGG
>NZ_JBEXPK010000223.1:0-3225 GCF_040612015.1 Streptomyces sp. NPDC006476
AGAACCAAGTGGTCGTGATCGAGGACCTGACCGTCCGCAACCTGCTGAAGAACGGGCGCCTGGCGCGCGCCATTTCGGATGCGGCCTGGACGGACGTGCGCATGATGCTGGAGTACAAGTGCGCCTGGTACGGGCGCGATCTCGTCGTGATCGACCGCTTCTTCCCGTCCAGCAAGCTGTGTGGGGCCTGCGGCATGGTCGCGGCGAAGTTGCCGCTGAACGTCCGTGAGTGGACGTGCGAGTGCGGCGCGGTGCATGACCGCGACGTGAATGCGGCACGCAACATCCTGGCCGCCGGGCTGGCGGCAGCAGCCTGTGGAGATGGCGTAAGACCTCAACGGGAGTCCTCCCGGACGGGGCGGTCGTCGGTGAAGCAGGAACCCCAGCGGGCGACCGCTGGAATCCCCCGCCTTTAGGCGAGGGGAGGAAGTCAACTCGCAGCCGGCCCCAACGTAGGGCCCCTCGTACATGGAGTCAGCGCCGTCGGGCGGGGGCCGTAGGTGCAGGGGGCATCTTCGGCTTGAGTGATGGCGTTGGCCACGCTGGCTCTGGTCGCTGGTCCCCAGCCGCGTAAGATCACGTCGCCCCATCCGATCGTGACAGGAGGCCGAACGCCCGTGCCGGATCAGCGTGTTGTGGTCGTTACTGGGGGAGGAACGGGGATCGGTGCGGCAACCGCGCGGCTGCTACGGGCGGCCGGGCACGACGTTGTCGTCTCCGGGCGGCGACCGGAGCCCTTGCACCGCGTCGCTGAGGAAACGGGAGCCTTGGCTTGCCCGGTTGACACCGCCGGCCCCGACGCTGTTCACCACCTCGTCGATTCGGCCGACTCGACGGCCTGGTACTCAATGCCGGAGTGGCGCGCAGCGGGGGTGTAGGGGAACTGTCCGATTAAGGGCCCTGTCTCACATTCGGTGGTAACGGTAAGTAGCGGCCGTGGCCGGCAGTAACGCCCCCAGGCCAGCATGGGTGAAGCGACCGTCGAGACTGAGCACGCGCCGCTCGACGACGCCTCTGCGACTGCTCTCACCGGAACTCGGACCAGGGACTTCAGTGATTACGTTCTGTCACCACCGAATGTGAGACAGGGCCGTTAAGTTGACACACCCCCTGAGTGCGGGGGCGTGGCGGGCTGCGCGGAGCCGCCGTCCGGGACAGACAGAAGTACGGGTCGTATGACTCTGTTGGGTCAGGAACCCAAGAGTGATCATGGAGGAACCACAGCGAGCGGCGACGACGCAGGAGCACTCGATGGACAAGTCTTGTGTTGCTGTGGTGCACATTCGGCCCGGGGCACACCGCCTGGAGCCTCGGGCCGAATGCCTGCGTACTGATCTCTTCGGGTTGTTGTCGGGTGGTGCGTGAGGGTGAGTCCGGTTCCGGTGAGGCACCCATCGATCAGGTCGGGCCGGAGCTGGATATGACGTAAGCCTCGGCGCAGGGTGCGTTCGAGGTGGTCGTCGTCGGCGAAGGCGACATTGGCCAGCGAGCCGCGCCGTAACAGCGACCAGACGCCCTCCACCGGGTTCAGGTCAGGTGCGCAGGAAGGGAGTTGCACGATGGTGAGCCAGTCGTGTGCGTCCGCATACTCGCGCATCCCGGCAGCCCGGTGGGTGGGCACCTGACCTCGGCAACTCCAAGATCTCCGACAGAGTCAAGCTTAGATCAAATGCCCTCTGGACAGCCGACTGGGCGTGCGGGCGGGTCATATGACTCTATGGGGTCAGGAACCCAAGGGTGTTCATAGAGGAACCACAGCGTGCGGCGACGTCACCTCGCGCGAGCACTTGATGGGGAGTCCTGTGTTGCTGTGATGCGCATACGGCCCGGAGCTTGTCGCCTCAGGCCGTATGCCTACTGACTTCCTCGGGATTTTGTCGGCTGCTGGGTGAGGATCAGTCTTGTGCATGGCAGGCAGCCGTCGATGAGGTCGGGCCGGAGCTGGATATGACGTAAGCCCCGGTGGAGGGTGCGTCTCAAGGTCCTCGTCGTCGGTGAAGGCGGTATTGGCCAGCGGTCGTGCCGCAACAGCGACCAGACACCCTCGACCGGATTCAAGTTCGGTGCATAGGAAGGCAGTCGGATGATAGTGCGCCAGTTATGTGCGACCGCGTACTCACGCATCCCTGCTGTCCGGTGGGTGTTGAGATTGTCCCAGATCAGCCTGGGGTTGGATGTGAGCCCGGACGACCATGTCGCGATAGTCGCTCCAGGCGAAGGTGTCGCGCCCCTTGCCTCTGTGCTTGCGGTGGCGGCGCGGCCGGTAGATCAACCGGGAGTCCTCACCCGGCTTGTAGCAACACATCGCGGCGATCGACCAGCGGCACCAGGAGCGGCCCCGCACCCACACCACCGGCGTATGTCCACGCCAGCCCAGACGCAAGCGCGGGGCGGTGTCATCGAGAACCCGGCCCCGTCCTCGAAGAGGATATACGCGCACGCCGCAGCAGCGGTCATACCGCCTGCGGCCACACATCCTTCCTCCACAGCCCAACCGCCTGCTCGTCGCGCTCAAGTGCCCGGCGAACCGGCGACTGCCAGGACCAGCCGTGCCGGCGCAGCAACCGCCACACCCCCGCCGACGAGCAATCCCGTGAGAACCTCCAGGCGATCAACACTCTGATCCGGGCCAGGGTCCAGCGCTAGCAGAGGTGATCGACAAGTTGTGCGTTGCGAGAGGTCAGGGACATCGATGAGCGAAAGCCCGACGGTGGACGTGCAGGCTCTGCACGCGGCTCTGGACGCTGCGCGGGACCAAAAAGGGCTGTCCTGGAGGCAGTTGGCCAAGGAACTCGGCATGAGCGCATCGACCTTCTCGCGGATGGCGAACGGACTGAAGCCGGACGTCACCGCCTTCGCCGCGATGACGACATGGCTGCGCATGCCGGCGGAAACCTTCTACGTCACCCCCAACGCCACCTCCGCCTCACGCCCGCAGGAGGAGCCGGAGCTGGTGGCGTCGCTGGTGCCGCTTCTGCGCGCCCGCAGCGACCTCAGCGAGGACGACGTGGCCTACCTGCAGGAAGTCATCGGGGCGGCCGCACGCCGATTCCGCGCCGAACGGGCATCCGGGAGCGACTGAGTGCGCTGGACACTGGCGCTGATGCGCGAAGTCGCACCCTCCACAGCCCAATGCTGTGACTCTGGTCCGAAATTGACTTCTCCCCCAGCTGAAGCAGGGAGATTCTTCCCTCGCGGGTTGAGCTTTCTACTACACACACAGCA
>NZ_JBEXPK010000224.1:0-3221 GCF_040612015.1 Streptomyces sp. NPDC006476
GGAATGTCCCGCTACCTGGTCTACCGCTGGTTCACCGACCCGGCGCAACGCAGCCTCTATCCCGTCGAGGACCACGCCCTGCGGGGCAGGGTCTTTACCGTGGATCTCCGGGCGGCGCACACGGCGGACCCTCAGGGCAGGGCCGGCGAGATCGTCGCCGCACTGCTGGCCGTCAGTCCGGAATTCGCCGACCTCTGGCATTTGCACGAGGTGGACGTCACCCACCACAACGACCTCAAACGCTACCTGCATGGGGAGTTGGGTGAGATGGAGCTGTACTGCCAGCGGCTGGTGGACCCCGACCAGGTTCAGGAGCTGCTGGTCTTCTCCGCCGTGCCCGGCTCGACGGACTACGAAAAACTCCAACTCCTGGCAGCCGTAGGTGCTTAGGGCTTGCCGGGAATCAACACGCTGGTTCGATCTTGGTGTTGTCTGATTCGAAAAATCTGGCGATGTCGACTGGTGTACGAAAACGAGCAGTTGATGAAGGAATGCAGATGCTGTGTGCTTCGAGGAGCGGGCGGACGTCCTTGACCACACGGCTAATGGTCATGACGGTGGTGTTGAAGAGCTGCCCGAGAAGCCGCTCGAACACCGCCGAGGCCATCGGCAGGCTGACGAGCAAGGAGCGGTACTCCTTCGGCGCGCAGTTCGCCGAGGTGGCCGTCGACGTCACCACCGGCGAGGTCCGGGTGCGACGGATGCTCGGGATGTTCGCCGCGGGCCGGATCGTCAACCCGCTGACCGCGCGCAGCCAGTTCGTCGGCGGCATGGTCTGGGGCCTGTCCATGGCGCTCCACGAGGAGGCGGTCCGGGACCGGGCCACCGGCGGGCACGTCGGCGCGGACCTCGCGGGCTACCACTTCGCCGCGAACGCGGACGTCCCCGTCATCGAGGCGGACTGGGTGGACGACCCCGACCCGGACGACCCGGTCGGCATCAAGGGCATCGGCGAGATCGGCATCGTGGGCGCCGCCGCGGCCGTCGCCAACGCGGTCTGGCACGCGACCGGCGTACGCCACCGGCACCTGCCCATCCGGCCCGACCGTGTACTGATGGCCGGCCGAGATGCTTGACATCGCAGTCGAACTGCACCGGTGGGCGGCGCAGGGCCGTGACTTCGCCGTGGCCACGGTGGTGGCCGTCGGCGGCAGCGCTCCCCGCCCGCCGGGCGCGGCGCTCGCCGTCGACGCCGACGGCACGGCCGTCGGCTCGGTCTCCGGCGGCTGTGTCGAGGGCGCGGTGTACGACCTGTGCGTCCAGGCGCTCCAGGACGGCCACGCGGTACGGGAACGGTTCGGCTACAGCGACGAGGACGCCTTCGCGGTGGGCCTGACCTGCGGCGGGGTGATCGATGTCCTGGTCACCCCGGTCCGTGGGGACGCGCCGGACCGGCGAGTGTTCGAGGCGGCGCTCTCGTCCGCCGCCGGTGGGGAGACGGCTGCGGTCGCCCGCGTGGTCCGGGGCCCGGACGACCTGCTCGGCCGCGCTCTGCTGGTCCGCGCCGACGGGGCGTACGAGGGCGGGTTGGGCGGCGATCCCCGGCTGGACGGGACGGCAGCCGCCGAGGCCCGCGCTCTGCTGGACGCCGGACGCACCGGCACGGTCGACGTCTCGGAGGACGGCTCGCACTGCCCGGGCGGTGTGACGCTGTTCGTCGAGTCCAGTGTGCAACCGCCCCGCATGATCGTCTTCGGGGCGATCGACTTCGCGGCGGCGCTCGTGCGGACGGGCAAGTTTCTCGGCTACCACGTGACCGTCTGCGACGCACGCTCCGTCTTCGCCACCCGGGCCCGCTTCCCGGAGGCCGACGAGATCGTGGTCGACTGGCCGGACCGCTATCTGCGCGGCACCGAAATCGATGCCCGTACGGTCCTGTGCGTGCTCACCCATGACGCCAAGTTCGACGTCCCGCTGCTGGAGGAGGCCCTGCGGCTGCCGGTCGCGTTCGTCGGCGCGATGGGCTCGCGCCGCACCCACGAGGACCGAAACCGGCGGCTGCGGGAGGCGGGTGTCACCGAGGAGGAGCTGGCCCGTCTGCACTCCCCGATCGGCCTCGACCTGGGTGCCCGTACGCCGGAGGAGACCGCCCTGTCCATCGCGGCCGAGATCGTCGCGGCGCGCCGGGGCGGGTCGGGCATACCGCTGACCGGCGCACCGACCCCGATCCACCACGACCGCCCCGAAGGCCCCGGTCGGGTGACCGCACTGACGTCGGCAGCCGGATGACCTCCTTCCCGTAGCGCCTGCGCCGCGGCCGAGCAGCGTCAGGCGTACGCGGGGAGGAAGAAGGGGCATCGGGGGGGCTCAGGTGCGGGTGCTGAGCTGGGCGTTCGTTAGCCTCTTTGTCGCCGGATTCACCGGCATCGTCCTTGTCGTCTAGGGGGCAGCGGAGCGTGACCTGGGCGCAGCCATGCGAACGATGATTCGGCCGCTGTTGCCTGGGGGGGTTTCCACAGCGTGGTACAGCTTTTTGATGTGCTTCTGCGCGAGGAATGTCAGCACCCGCTGCTTAAGCTGCCCCGATCCTTTGCCCGGAATGAACTGAACGGCATCCTCGCCCATATGCGCCGCTTTGAAGAGTGTCTGTCGCAACGTCAGCTCAATATCACGATTGTTCTTGAAGATAGGATGCAGGTCTACGGTGATCACTCTTGTCTGTCTCCTTAAGAGAATCTGATCTAGGTGCTGTAGTTGAAACGCTGGCGGCAGAGCCTATGTCGAACGCGCACCTGATGGACCCGAGATTCGCGTCGCTGTGGGTGCTGGGCGACGGGCGGTCCTGGATGGCGCCCGGATCGAGCTAATCACGCCGCGGGAACTCAACGACGTGATACCGCGCTTGGAGGCCGGCTGCGAGGTGCTCGCGCTGCACGCCGCAACCCAACCACAGCCACCGCCTGGCCTTCGCCGAACTCGGCGAGCTCGGGATGTACGCACAATGGCTGGTGGGCCCTGACGCGGCACAGGAACTGCTCGTCTTCTCCGCGACGCCCGGTTCCCCGAGCCATGAGAAACTCCAGCTCCTGACCGCCGTGCGGAAGTAGCCCGTCGGGCTTCCCGGATGCCGCGGCGCTGGGTGGTCCGCTGTCTCGCCGTCCACTGTCCATCTCTGCCGCATCGCATGTTTAGCCTCGGGCTTTCACGAAGAGGGTCGTCCGAGGGTTGATCAAATAAGCGAGGAGTGCCTCTGAGCTGGGACGATAGGGCTTGTCGAAGGT
>NZ_JBEXPK010000225.1:0-3213 GCF_040612015.1 Streptomyces sp. NPDC006476
CCAGCGTCAGGTGGACTGGCAGTTCACCAACCACGACGCACGCATCAAACTGCGCCACCTCTACCCCAGAAATTAGCTGCGACAATCTACTAGTGTCAGAATGCCGTTCCGGGTCGACTGTGCGCTCGACTGCTGTCCGCCGCACGCCATGAGTCTGCTCCTGGGGTGATGCGTCACTGGGAAGGAACCAGCATGAGATTAGCGCCCAACCCAGAAGTAACCACCCGGCTGTTGAACAATTTCTGATCTTTCGCCCATTAAGTGATCCGGGGCCTTTTCTTCGGTACCCGTGAACCGCATGTCCAAAGGGGAGAATCACCTTGCCTCTTCGTCTCATCCCCACCTTCGACGGATCACAGCAGCTGCAGTAAATCCTGATAGACCCTATTCCAGGGTAGAATTAGGGTGGTTTGACCCTATCTTCCTTCTGCTCCCGCCTGTGATTCTGGTTCGGGAGGTAGACGCGACTGCAGGCGTGTCGGCTTCCTACGGACTGCGCCAATTTTTTACACATTGATCGAGATTGTTTGGAGTGAAATTTGCGCCAGACAGTGTCACCAGGGGGCTTAGATTCGCCGGGATTCTTGGCCGGTCGGGCTACGGGCGAGAACATATTACGCCTGAAGCAGGACACGATGGTCGTGCTGATTGACGATCAGATTGCCTTTGTGCGTGGTCGGCGTGCTGTTCGCGTCGCGGTGTCACCAAGGTGGGAGGCGGTTGTCCGTGCTCTGGTCGAGGGTGCGGGTTCGGACCACGTCCGGGGACTCTCGGAGAGCTGCGAGTTGTTCACGCCAGGGAGCTAGATGCACAGCTGGGTGCCGGAGCGCTGAAACTCGACCACCGGGTTTGTGGCGGCGGACGCCGGTTAAGTCAGAACGCCGGCCGCGAGCATGGGCGCCGTCAAAGTCGCGGCAGAGAGCAGCCCGGCGTTTGATTTGATCGTTCGTGTGCGTGCGTTGCGTTAGTGCATTGGGCGGGTCCTTCCTCGGTCTCCATCGGTCCGCCAGGGCGGGTGGACATGGCGCCAGTGTGGCGGCCTGGAAGACACTTGTCATGTGCACTTGTATGTAACAGCGGACCCACGTGTACCGCGAGGTGCGGGCAGCGCACGACCTTCGCACTTCGCAGTCCCCACGACGCGGGATGCTCGCCACGACTGCCGACCTTGTGATCATGCCCGACAGCTGGCCAGCTCCCGCCCAGGTTCTCTGTACTGACGGACGTCCATCTGGCAGCAGATGCAACCGCATTTCGGAGTCGCAAATCTAGGGGTGCTCTCATCAGTCTGCTGAATGGGTCTCGCATAGTTCAGTCAGTAATTACTATTCATATATTCCGCTCGGAAGTCCGTCGTTGGCGCAGCTTTTGCCAACCGAGACACGATACCCAGTCGCGCGGTCGAGGCCATGAGTCGGCCACATGAGCGAGACTCTCAGGTAACCAAATATTGACGCAGAGGAAACTTCACAGTCAAGTCGTGCCGGCGCATACGAGAACTCTTCAGAATCCAATAAGCTGGTGTCGCTATGCATGGGGCAGACGACCCTATTCAGGGTCGGACCCAGCATCGAAGATGGACGTCTGAGCGTTTCACTTCGGGTGATGTCAAGGTCAGGTGCTCAGGCCGGGCATGACGGTGATCTCGGCGCCCCGGGCGCCGGACTGTTCGGGCCCTTCGGAGTCATGGGCCGGCATCCACGCCTTCTCCGGGATGTGCAGGACGGCCTGTTCCATGGAGAAAGGCTGTCAAGCCGCTCAGAGGAAGGAGTTTTCAAGCCCTAGTCAAGCAGATCCGCGACTGCGTCGACTCCTGGAACGAGAACGCGAAGCCCTTCGCCTGGACCGCCATTGGAGGCGAAATGATCACAGAGGTCTGACTTATCTAGGAAGCATAAAACTCGTCAACGACAACTCGAAGAATGCAATCAGGATCATGAGACCCTAAGAGGAAGCAGCATGTTGCCCATGGTTTTGAGTCGCCCTGAACGTATGTCGTTCCGGTGTCGCTCTGCCGAAGTTTCCGGGGCCGCTTGTGACTCGTACCAGGTCACCGCGCGGGCGTTATCCTACTGGACGGACGGATTGCTTGAATATGGCCTCAGTGTGCTGGACGAATCCCTCCGCATGACGGTAGCCTATCCCGCCTGCGACTGTGGGACGTATTCTCGATTGCAGCTGGCCATGGGGCTGACTCACGTGCGGGAGTTTGACCTGGCACGGGAAATTCTTTACTGCCGGGAGCTTACCGGTTTCCGTGATCTGGCGGACGGCCCGGCAGAGCTTGGCGTGGCCCGGTCTCTGCTCGCCTACACCAGCGGCGACACGGAAGCCGCAGCAATGTGGAGCAGAAGTGTGCTGGAACGCGTCAGGTGTCCCGGCACGGTGGCGGCCTCGGCTCATCTCCTACTCACCCTGATCGGTCTGCGCGACGGTGATCTGAAGAGCACTTCACTGTACGTCCAGAAGCTCAGGGATGACGTGCTCATGGGACGCGGCGGAACCTGGGCCGCGCACATTGCCTGGGCGGCCATCCGGGTGCGGGAGGCCAGAGACGGGCCGGGTGCTGCGGCCCCGTTCATCGAGGAGCTCGTCGACTTCGGTCCGATCAGCCGGGGCGTCCTCATCGGCGAGCCGGCCGCCGCGGCCTGGCTCGTGCGGCTGGCGTTGAAGACGGGCCAGAAGGCGCTGGCCCAGCAGGGGGCGGCGGCGGCCCAGCGGCTCGCCGAGATGAACCCGCGAACCCGCTCGCTGGCCGCTGCGGCTCAGCACGCGAAGGCGCTGGTCGACCACCGGAATTCCGACGACCTTTGGCGGGCCGTCGAAACGCACAAGGACCCGTGGGCACGGGCTTCCGCCCTGGAGGACTACGGCGTTCTGCTGCAGCGTCGACGGCCGCCTGAGCAGCAGATCGTCGCTGTCCTGGAACGCAGCGGCGACGCATACCTGGCCGCCGGGGCGTTCCGCGATGTCATGCGCATCAAGAACCGGCTGTGGAACCTCGGCGTCCGGCATCGTTCCGCCCGCTGGCCCACGCTGCCCGGCAAGGAGATCAGGAACCTCACGAAGACGGAGACCGCGGTCGCCGAATTGGTGGCCCAGGGGTTGACCAACAAGCAGGTGGCCTCCCAGCTCTTCCTCTCCCGTCACACCGTGGCCTTCCACCTGCGCAAGATATTCCGCAAGTTGGACGTCGCCTCACGTATGGAACTG
>NZ_JBEXPK010000226.1:0-3202 GCF_040612015.1 Streptomyces sp. NPDC006476
CGAAGACCCGGCCGCGAGGGCCCCTGAGTCCGAGGCCGCGGGCCGTGACACCGGTACCGGGCACGTTCCCCCCATCCCCTGGTCTTGTAGTGGTTTTGAACTGACTGGTCAGTGCAAAAACTACTCCGAACCTACGATAACAAAAGGGCTGGTGTCCGCTCTCCGCATACGCCGGCGCGGTCGCCGTCCATGACCGCTACCAGAACTACGACAGCGCCCAACTCGGCGGCCTGAACCACCAGCTGTGCCTGCCCACGTCCTGCGCGACCTCAACGGCGCGGCCGGGCTCTACCCCGATGGCACCTCGGTCCGCATCGGCCTCGGGCACACCGAGCACCTGGATGACGACCGGCCCGGCGCCCGCAAGACCCGCCTGCTGCTGGAAGCCTTCTGTGAGCGCGAGGACGACTTCCTGCGCTTCACCACCGACCTGCGCATCCCACCCACCTCCAACCAGGCAGAACGCCACCTGCGGCCCTCGAAGATCCAGGAAAACGTCTCCGGCCGGCTCAACGACCTGGAACAAGCCAAGGACCGCCACCTGATCCGCGGTGTGCTCTCCACCGCCGCCAAGCACGCCGTCAACCCCCTCACCGTGCTCCCGGACGAGTTCACCGGAACCACCTGGCTCCCACCCACAGCCCGCGCCTGACACCCCGCCAGCCGGTGACCGCCCGCCCACGGTCACCGGCCGTCACCACACGCCCGAATCCATCACCCAGCGCGCACCGGCTGAATGTTTACCTCTAAACCTGATCAGCTAGAGCTTACGTCGGCGTTGAACACGGACTCGTTCCAATCTGGAACACCGAGGGACACGGACCCCCCTTCGAAGTTAATACGTAGGACCGTGTTTTTGTGCCACCACCAGCCGCTGGTCATGACGCATTCGTTAGGTGCGAGGCTACCGGGCGCATTCCAGGTAACGTGTTGATTGTCCTGGTTATTCCCTTCGACGGTAATACCGTTTAACGGGTTAGGACTCTTGTTGCAAATATTTGCCTGGATCGATGAATCATCTGCGTATGCGAGGGTCGATCCGATCCCGGTCAGGCCGGAGGTCACGGCGGTTGCCGCCATGACCAATGCCGCCTTGTGTACGAACGGGCGCATCTGAAATTTATCTCCTTCATCTGCGGCTATTTCAGCTGAATAGCCGCCTTCGTTTGGTCAGGAAAACGAGAACCTGCAACGTTTAAGTACGCGAGGTATTAGCCTTGCGGGCTCTCCTCCGGCGCGCACAGCTGCATATGCAGGGCTCGACCCGATCCCGGTCGAAGCGGAGCTTGCAGCAGTCGCCGCTATGGCGACTGCGACTTGCGCACACCTAGGCTGGAATCTACGTACGAGTCTTCCCGTCCGGGCTGCGCTGACGATAGAGGCATCTGACCCAATGCCGCTGAACCCTTCTCGGCAACGTCTCGCGGCTGTTGGCGATCTTCGTAAAGGCAGGCCGGCTCCGCTGTTTCAGCATCACGCTCCACACCGCCCGCGACCAGGTGATCCAGGCCACAGGCATCGTTACCGCGGACACCGATCGGGACACTCTCCTCGGGACGATCGGCCGTCGGATTCTGACCGGCCTGCTCCACCCCGGACTCAACCGCCATAACCGGACTAAGAGCAAAGTGATTATGATCATATACTGGCCGGTCGAGGACGCCGAGGACCTCATCTCACGTTACATCTCTTGGAGCGCAGAGCACGGCCGAGAGCGAGTTACGAGATGGTGAGAGGTAAATTGGAATCCGCGAGGATCCTCGACACAGAATTCTTATCCTGGGCAGCGGACATAGGCCGCCAACATGGAAAACTACTGCTGAGAAGACTCCCCAGAGCAGGGCTGACGCAAGGTCCGGGATTGAGACGTTTCCGCAGGTGAGCGGTCCGTGATGTGTAAGACCGAAGCTCCGTTGAGGGGGGTGACCTACCAAGTCGCCCTGTGTCTACGGAGCTTCGGTGAATCGTCAGTCTGCCATGTGTGTGCCCGTGATGGAGTCGATGTTGAAGTTTCCCCGTGATCTTGGACACTCGTCGGTTATGCCGCGAGGGCATGTTGATGCCGCTGCCTGGTCTCGGCCGGGGTGAGGTAGCCGAAGGTCTTGTGCTTGCGCAGGCGGCGGCGGTTGTAGAAAGTCTCGATGAAGGTGAAGGCCTCGGCGCGGGCGGTGGCCCGGTCGGGCCAGATGCGGGTGCCGATCTCTTCCTTGAGCAGGGCCCAGAAACTCTCCGCGGCCGCGTTGTCGAAGCATGATCCCGTGCGTCCCCAGCTGTTCTGCAGTCCCAACTTCCTTATTCGGTCGCTGAATTGGGTCGAAGTGTATTCGCTGCCGCGGTCACTGTGGATCACGCAGCCGGGCTCCAGGTTGCCTCGACCGTAGGCCATGTCGAGGGCGTCCACGACGAGTTCTGCGCAGTGGTGATCGGCCATGGCATAGCCGACGACCTCGCGGGTGGCCAGGTCCAGCCAGCAGGCGAGGTAGAGCCAGCCCCCGGCAGTGGGCAGGTAGGTGATGTCGCCGACCAGCTTGATCCCGGGCCGCTCGGCGTGGAAGTCGCCCCCGATCAGGTCGGGGGCCGGCTTCGCCTTCTTGTCGGGCCTGGTCAACGAGTGGCGCCTGCGCCGGGTGACGCCTCGGATGTCGCGCTCGCGCATCACGCGGGCGATGCGCTTGCGGTTCACTCGCCGCCCCAGACGCCGCAGTTCGGCGTGGATGCGCGGGACACCGTAGGTGCGGCGGGAGGCCACGTGCAGCACCGTGATCTCGTGCGCGAGCGCGTCGTCGGCGGCCTGCCGGCCATGGCGGGCGGCCTCGCCCTCGCGCCACGCGTAGTAGGAGGAACGAGCGACGTGCAGCACCCGGCACAACAGAACGATCGGGTAGTTCGCCTTCTCCGCGTGGATGAACCGGCACAACTCGCTCACCGGTCGTTCTCCTTCACGAAGAAGGCGGTCGCTGAGATATGAATCCACGTCACGACGAGGTGTCCGGGACCACGGTCACCCTCACACCCAGATCCTCCAGCTGGGTGATGAGCCGTTGGGCCCGGCGCTCGGGGGAATATCGCCGGGCGATCCAGTCCGCTCCCAGCTCCCGGTAGGGCATCCGGTCATGGACGATGTGCCAGTAGGCGACGATGATGTCGTGCCGGGTCGCGCCGATTGCCTTGAACCGCCCCGCCCGGCCCTTGATCTGAGCGT
>NZ_JBEXPK010000227.1:0-3187 GCF_040612015.1 Streptomyces sp. NPDC006476
CGTTGGCGGTGACGCCGATCCGCCCTGGCGGCGCATCGGCTTTCCCTGCCCTGCTCCGCAGGAGTCCGTTTCCTCCCCCGCCTGAAGGCGGGAGTATCCACGGAGGAATCCCGATGAATCAGGCTCTGGCCCGTAGTCGGTGGTGACGCCGAGTAGCCGCCCTTGATCATGATCTTGTGGTGGATATCAACTTCCTTATGGGGACAGTGTTTTCGGGGCTTTCGGCGCTGGTCGTCGAGGACGTGGCGGACGGCGGCGACGCGGTGGTGGTGGTGGCGGCCCGGACCCGGGACGTGGCGGTGCCGTGTCCCCTGTGTGGGACCCCGACGGCGAGGGTGCACGGTTATCAACCGCCGAACAGTGAGGGACGTGCCGGTCGACGGCCGCCAGATCGTCGTCCACCTGCGCGTACGGCGGCTGGCCTGTCCCGCCCTGGGCTGCCGGCGGCAGACCTTCCGCGAGCAGATTCCCGGACTGCTGGAGCGCCATCAGCGCCGCACGGTGCGTCTTGTCGGGCAGATATCCCAGGTGGCGCGGGAGTTGTGCGGCCGGGCGGCCTCACGCCTGGCCGGCCTGCTGGCCGTGCCCGTTTCCCGGAGTACCGCGCTGCGCCATCTGCGGCGCCTGCCGCTGCCGCAGCAGGCCATCCCGCGGGTGATCGGTGTGGACGATTTCGCCCTGCGCCGCCGCCATCGCTACGCCACGATCATCACGGATGCCGAGACCGGCCGGCGCGTCGCGGTCCGGCCCGACCGCGAGGCGGCCACCCTGGAGGCTTGGCTGCGCGAACATCCTGGTGTCGAGATCGTGTGCCGGGACGGCTCAGCCACCTATGCCGAGGCCGTCCGCCGAGCCCTGCCCGACGCGGTGCAGGTCAGCGACCGATGGCAGTGCGCCGTGAGGCGCTGGTGCGCCGTGAGGCGCTGGTGCGCCGTGAGGCGCTGGTGCGCCGTGAGGCGCTGGTGCGCCGTGAGGCGCGGGGAATCGAAGGAGGTGCAAGACCTCCTCGCCGGGCCGTCGCAGCGGCCCGGTGGGAGCTGAGCGCAGTCCGACCCGGGAGACGCCCAGGGAGCTGTCGATTAATAACTCCTTGATCTTGGTGCGGGTTATGAGCTCGCGAGATCGTGCCCGGCGATTGCGGCAAGTTGTTGTGCCGTGGTCACTGTGAGGGCGCCGGTGGATGCGGTGTGACCGAGTGCCGTAAGTACCGGGGTTGCGTCCCAGAGGGTCGCGCCGATCCGGCTCTTGCTCAGGCCGGTCGCCTCGGCGAGCACGGCGTTCGTCATGGACCAGCGTTTCTTGAGGAGGAAGACGACGAGTTGGTCGGCGGCGGAGAGTCGCCTGCCGCCGGCGCCGGGGCCACCGTCGGGACGCTTTCCGGGAAGGAGGATCGGTGGATGTTCGGCACGCCAGGCGCGGTAGCGGGCGGCGAGGTCGTCGAAGGCAGGGGGTTCCAGGCCGGTGGCAGGGGTGCCGCAGCCAGGTGGGGAGTTTGTCGCCGGCGGCCCGTGGCTTGCGGCAGGACTTCGACGCCGTCACCGCTGGACTCACCCTGCAGTGGAGCTCGGGCAAGGTTGAGGGCAACGTCAACAGGGTGAAGCGGATCAAGTAGGGACGGATATGGCCGGGCCGGATTCGACCTCCTCCCACGCCAAATCCTCCTCGCAGGCTGAGCACTGTCACGCTCCGCCACCGCCCCACAAGAAGTGGATCAGAGCCGCTTCATATTTCCGCCGTCAACTCAGGTTGGCAACGTCCACCCAACCGCAAAGTTCACGGCCTTGCGGCAAGCCCTAAACGATCGACGTCGGGTCAAGGTGAGGTGCTGAACCAGGGCTGCGGCAGCGGTGTCGATGCCGCAGGCCAGCGTCGGCTCCTCCAGCATGCGGTGCTTCGTGGCGCCCTCTACCACTGGCACGTCGCCGGCACCAGGCCCCGTCGGATCGCGAGGTGCCCTCGCAACTCACTGGTCTCTCCCGACGATGGCCATGGGATATCACGCGTCCCCCGCCGGTTTACTCACCATCGGTACAAACGGGAAAACCTGGTGGTCTTCTGTGCCGTTTCCGCTCAGCCGCCCGCAACGAACCGTGAGTCTGGGCCTAGAGTCACCGACGGTGCCATCAGCGCAACCCTTACAACGGGCGCTGATACGGCGTGTGTTCCCGTGCGCACCAACCTCCACACTCCCCAGGAGAATGCGATGAGCATCCATGACGCGTCCCCTGGCCTCGAACGGGGCGCATGCTCAGTGCCCGTACCGTTCCGGGCACCTGGCAGTGTCGAATATCGGGTCCAGTCCGTGCCGAACGCCGCCGCGCGAATCATCCCGACAGGTGGACGGGGCATCGCCTGGGATCGACTCCGGCTATGGCATACATATGGTGATCGGTACCGACAGGCAATGACCAATGCGGCACAGGCGCTGACTCAGTCCCTGGGCCCTGCAGGCGGCATCCGCCACATCCGTGTCAACGCGCTCGCAGACCTGGCTGCCGTCCACCTGTATCTGACGGAGGAGTGGGAGAAACTCGACGAGGCGTTGTCCGGAGGGACGAGGGGGGGCCACCTGTCACTCGCCCGGTGCCTCGCCTCGGGACTGCATCGACTGGCCTCATACCGCGGTCCGGCGATGGTACGCACCAGCACGGTCGGACCGGTGATGGAGTGGTACCGCGAGAACCGGTTCGTCACGGAGCAGGGCTTCTGGACGGCCTCGGCATCTGCAGCCGCGCTACGTGAGGGCGGACCCGGCTTCGTCGTATGGTCTCTGAGCGCACGACGAACCGCGGCGGTTACCCCACACGCTCCGGAACAGGTGATTTTCCTGCCCGGCACGCGGTTCAAAGTGCTGCGGGTGATGGACGTACGACAGCCCCTCGTGCTGATGCGTGAATTGTTCCCGCAGGAGGCATCCGGGCACCCGTCTCACCCTGCCAGCGCAGAGGGATCCACGTGGCTGGACGAGAGCATCCTGGCTGATCTGGAGAGCATGACAGCTGCCGACTCGCGTGCGGCGGATCCGTTCATTCCCTCGATTGCCACTGGTCCGCGACAACGGCCCCCCGGGCTGATCGTCACGTCACGGACCGCTAGTGTCCTGCGCCAGTAGTTGATCGTTAGTAGTTGTGTGACTTCTGCTGCTGGTGCGTCAGTTCCCCGTCGGGGCCCGAAGTTGGAACCGCTG
>NZ_JBEXPK010000228.1:0-3151 GCF_040612015.1 Streptomyces sp. NPDC006476
AACCAAGCTGGCCGGGCCTACCGCCGGGCTGGCGGGATGTCAGGTCTGTGGAGCTGGCGTAAGACTGCTGGGCGTACCAACGTCCCTTGCCGTTAATTCGGGGCAGCTGCTGTCTGAGAAGTAGAAAGCTCAACCCGCGAGGGAAGAATCTCCCTGCTTCAGCTGGGGGAGAAGTCAACCGGGGGTGTTTGCGCCGTAGCCACCAGATGACCCGGCCCCAGACGTACGAGCTCAGGTACTGGAAGACGGCGCTGGATACTCCCGACCGGAAGTAGGCGCACCAGCCCCGCAGCATCCGGTTGAGACAGATGAGCAGGGTGTCGAAGGGCATGTCCGTGCCTGTTCTGCGGCACTGCGTCTTGACCTTGGCCATCACGGCCGCCAGGGCCTTGCGGGCCGGGTGGGTATAGACGTAGTGCTTGTCGGCGCCTCGCTTTCGGTGGCGCTGGATGCGCCAGCCGAGGAAATCAAGGCCCTCGTCAATGTGGGTGATCAGCGTCTTCTCCGGCGGCAGGCGCAGGCCCATCGAGGAGAGGACCTGGGCGGCCTCTTCCTTGAGCGCCTCCGCGTCGGCCTTGGTGCCCGACACGACCAGGCACCGGTGAGTCGGCGGCGGGAATCTCACCCGCCGCCGCTCGCAGAACTGTGCGGGAGCCTCTCGGCTCACACGGCTCCCGTCGCCCAGCCATCAGGCTTGAGGCCGAACCGCCAGTGGGCAAACATGTTGGGATACCGGCGGGCCGTGCCCGTCAGTAGTTCTCCCGCCCGCTTCTCCCGGCGGCGTAGTCGTTGTACTTCTGGCAAGCCCAGCCCACCAACATTCGGTTGATGCGCCGGAGGAGGGGATACGCACAGTCGTCGGCGTAACGGATCAGCTGGTAGTTCGGCAGTCCGCGACGGCGGCGTTTCTGGCGGTCGTTGAAGGTGCTCGCCGGACCTCCCGGGCCCCGGGCGATGTGCTCGTCCAGGACGGAGAGGGCCACGTTGCTGAGCAACGGGGGCCTGGCGGTCCGTCAGCCCCTCCTCGTATTGCAACACCGATACCAGCGCCAACGCCCCCGGCGATACCGCCGGACGACCCCGTGCGGCGAACGCATCGGCGAACGCATCGTCCTCAAACAGCGGGCCCAGCGTCTCCCGGATCCGCACCGCGAGAGTCCCCTTGGGAAACGCGGCCCGCACCACCCGGCCCGTCAGCTCCGGCACTCCCTGATCAGCCCGCGGCTCCAGCGACATCCTTCTCGGTCCTCCCGCCCACGACCACAACAACCATGGAGGACCAACGACACAGCCCCTGCTCGAATCACGCCTTCCTCAGCAGAGTCGTAAACGCCGGAGCACTGGCCAAGATCAAAGGCAGAGATGCTGTCGACGCCTGCCAGGCCGGGCACGGATCGGCCATGGAGTGGCCGGAACAAGCGAGCAGTAATCCGGACACTTCCGGCAAGAAATCGGCCGTTGTCAGGCCATACCTGGCACTCACCTGTTGTCAGGGAAGCCTGACGGCATGAAGAACACTGACCCTGACCCCGAGACCGACCGGTACGCCTACAGCCGCGCCGCCCTGGCCCGCCTCGTCCTCTCCTACGAACAGCGGCAGCTGGCCATGCAAGCCGCCGCCAACGTCCCGACCGATGACACCTACGCCACCCCCGGGATCCTGGTGACCCAGGCGCAGCGGCTGGTCGACCTGGCCCGTGAGGTGCTGACCCGGTCCGTCATCTACGAGCGCACCAACGGCACCAGCTGGGAGGAGATCGGGGAGGCCCTGGGCATCACCAGGCAGTCCGCCCACGAACGGTTCAAGGCGGCCATGGACGAGTGGGAGCTGAGCCTGGTCGAGCCGTTCCAGGAGGACGAGAACTGGCCCGTCCCCTGCATGCGCATCCACGCAGCCGCCTACGAGCCCACCTGGACCGGGCGCTGGCTCGACCAGTGGGTACGCGAGACCCTGCCCGCCTACCGCGACCAGGAATACCCCGTCAGCGGGCACCTCCAGCCGCTCTCCGCTGACGAGGAGATGCACCAGGTGGACGCCGCGATCAGACACCTGCACAGCAGCGGTGCCGGCCCCGCCGAACGCGCCGCGGTCTACGAACGCAAGGCCGCCCTCCTGGACCGCATCGCGGTTGAGGACGGCACGCCCGAGGCTGCCGAGCAGGCCGCAGAGACCCGTGCCCGCGCCGCGCAGCTCCGCGCCCAGGCGGAGGGAGAACACGCGTGATCCGCAGTCTCCTTCGACGTCGGCGCGAGCGCTGGGGGCCGACCAGCAGGCCCGGCACGTCCAAGCCCCAGCTGCAGCAGGCCGCGGACATCGCCATCACCGCAGCGGTGCGCGCACAGCGCTCCGAACCTGTAGCAGACCTGCACGTGGTGTTGGACGACACTCAAGATGCTGATGTAGCAGGCGTGGATGGGGCGTTGAGTGTGCTGATGGGTTCTATCGGTGGATCGCTTCGTGGGCGGCTTGCCGATGAGGAAGACCGACGAAAATACCTGTGACGCGGGCGGGTTGTCATCCCTTCGTTCCCCGTGAGGGACGTCCCTGATCAGGTGGTTGGGTCAGAAGTGCGGCCCGACATATGCCGGGTCGAAGGCGAAGCTCACGCTTGTGCCGCTGCCTTGCGCGGCAAGCGGGCTCGTCCCCTTGCCGTACAGCGGCATTCACCGGGTCGGGATGAACCCTCCCCGGACCGAGGGGGAGCCGCCGGAATCCCGCGCGTCGACGCGGTAGCCGTCGCCCGCGGCAGTGCGCACGCCGGCGCCGTTGTTGAACTGTGCGGCGAACTCATGGTTCCCGGCCGGCACGGTCAGGCCCGGTTTGAGGACCCAGCGGTAGACCAGTGCGCCGCCGGCCTGCTGGACGGTGACGGTGAAGTCATCACTCGGCAGGGTCTGCCAGGTGCCGGTGGTCTTCACCCCGCCGGTCTGCACGATCCGTATCTCGACCGTGAGCGAGGTGAGCGGCCGGGTCGTTTTGAGGGCGAGGTTGCTCTGCGTCCAGTAGATGGTGCTGCCCGGGCCGACCGAGCCGGCCGACCACAGCGGCCCGTTCTGGCTCTTGCCGGCGGTCGGCGATGGACTGGTGGCCGACGGCGGCGGCGAGGGGGTCGTGACGATGGCGGCGACGGCCAGGCCGCCGGTCGTCAGG
>NZ_JBEXPK010000229.1:0-3119 GCF_040612015.1 Streptomyces sp. NPDC006476
CACGCACTTCCGCGCCCTGTGCTCAGCCACCGCATGACCTGCCCAACATCACCAACAGAGTCCCGGTATTGAGGCTAGACTCGATTCTTCCGGGGCTGGCCGGTGGCGTTGTGAGCGGCTGGCTGCCGGATATGTCCCGTGCCGTGTCGGGGCTGGCCTTCGCGTGACGCTGCGGCTGCGCCTGCTCCACGGGGCCGGAGTCCTGCTGGTCTGCTCCTTCCTGGTCCCTGTCGGGGTGGTGGTCGGCCGTCAGGTGAGTGGCGGGAGCTGGGTGGCCTTTCTGCCAGGCGGTGGTGAACGCCGACGACCATGGCCATGATCGGTCGAGGTGGAGGGTGCGGCGGGGGGCGTGGGCAGTGAGGCGGGCGGGCAGGTGGTAGAGCTTGGTGCGGATCGTCTCCGGCTCGGCGGCGGCGAGTTCGGGTGCGGCCGCCAGGAGGAGGAGCCGCGTCCAGGTGTCGAGGTCGCAGGCGGTGGCGGCAGCCAGGACCCAGGCGGGGTTGACCTGCCAGGACGTCGAGGGCAACAACCCCAGCCCGATCCGCTTGATCGCCTTGACGCGGTCCACGACCTCGGCGTGATCGCAGTAAAGGGCGTCGACGAACCACACCTGCCCGGAGCCGGGAACACCGGAAAGCCCTTGGTGGGAGGGAATGTTCGTGGCGACGATCTGGTAGCGCCATCCGGTCTTCTTCTCGAACGCGGTCAGCTTCTTCGCGTCGCGCCGGGAGGGTTTGACCCGGCGCACGACCAGCCGCGCACGCGCCGGCCAGCCGGTCAAGTCACGCAGACCGGTGAGCTCGGCGACCTGGTAGGCGACAAGGTCGCCGTCGGGCCCGGTGATCTCGTGGACCTCGCCGTCCTGCCGCAGCGCGTTGGTCCACACCTGTTCCGGAAGCCTCGCGATGGCCTGTTCGTCCGTGGTGTGGATCGCCCAGCCGGTGACCCAGCGCACCCGCCTGCGGCTCGTGGTCAGGGCCGTCAGATGGTCGAGGATGCCTTGGCTGAAGGCCGCGCCGTGGATCCGTACCAGCAGCTTCGACCACGGCGGCAGCGGGAGCTGCCGCAGGGCGGCGGCCAGAACCGTCTTGTGGTCGGCGACGTCGTTGGCGGCCGCGTTGCAGGGCCGCAGCAGCATGGCCACGCACTCGCGGGTGTTGGCCACCCACGCCCCCAGCGGGTGATGCCCCCATGTGCCCTTGAACGTGCCCGCCGCCCCTTCCTTCCGGCTCGTGCAGGTCACGACGGTCGCGTCGAGATCGAGGACGTACCAGCCGGACAGTTGTCGGCCGCACACCGATATCCAGGGAAAGCCGCCCGGCCACAGAGCCAGCCAGGTCCACACCAGGCGGCGTATCACAGCGCGGACCCGCTCGACGCGCGCCGCCACCGGGGCATCGACCGCCTCCAGGGCGTGTCGCAACGTGATGTCCGAAACCGGCTCCGGGAACAACGCACGCCACTGGTACTGCACCTGCTCGGCCGCCAGGATGTTCATCGCGGCGAGAGTGATCGCGCAGGCCAGCTGGACCAGCACCACACCCCGGTCCCGCCACCCCGGCCCGGTACCCCGCGGAAGCGCGGCGGCCAGTGCACGGGTCAGCCCCACACAATCGGCGACCTTCCGTAGCCGCACCACCCCAGCATGCCCGACGAGACGCTTGCCGTCGGCCCGCACATCGAGCCGGTGATCCCATTCGGTAGCCTGCACCCGTTGGGTGTCTCTTCCTCGCGACGTTCTGGATCTAGACAGTCCAGATCATCGCAGGTGAGAGGCACCTATCCTCTGTCAGGGCATCAGCTCGCTCTCGAAGCTGAACACATGAGGTTAGATCTAGACTGGGCACGCCCGTTCAGGGACGGATCATGCCGGCCCGCGTGGAGTTGGCTGGCTCCATCGCGCGGGCCCGGCACGAGTGCTGCCGACGCCGGGGCCGTCGCCCTTGCCGGACCGTCTGGCCATCACACCGGTCGCCACCGACAGGCTGCCACCAGCACATGGAAAGGTTGCGTATGCTCCGGCTGGCACATGTACGGTCAAGGCCCGCGACCGGCAGGAACGAGGACAATCCGTGATGGCAAAGGCAGTTGGGGACCTTCGGATCGCTGTACTGGGCTTGGGCGAAGCAGGCGGCGCCATCGCGAGAGACCTGGTCGCGGCAGAGGCACGCGTCCGTGGCTATGATCCTGCGGTGCCGGCACCCGAGGGCGTGACGGACACCGGCAGTGAGGCCGAAGCCGCCGAGGGCAGCGATATCGTCCTGAGCGTCAACAGCGCCTCGGCTGCCGTGGATGCGCTCCGGGCAGGTCTGGCCGGAACGGCTCCCGGTTGTCTGTGGGCAGATCTCAACACGGCGGCCCCGGCGGTGAAACGGCATCTCAGCCAGATCTCCGGGGCGGCCGGCATCGACTTCGTCGACGTGTCTCTCATGGCGCCCGTGCCCGGCAAAGGCCTGCGGACGCCCATGCTTGTCTCCGGCACGGCCGCCACACGCCTCGCCATGCTGCTCCGCCCACTCGGAGCGACGCTCGACGTCCTCGACGGCCCCGCAGGGTTGGCCGCTGAGCGAAAACTACTACGCAGCGTCTTCTACAAGGGACTTGCGGCTGCCGTCATCGAGGCACTTGACGCAGCCCAGGCGGCAGGCTGTGAGGAATGGCTGCGGGAACACATTGCCGACGAGCTGACTCAGGCGAATGCCGTGACTCTGTGCAGGCTTGTTGACGGCAGTCGCCGACACGCAGTACGCCGAGTCACCGAGATGCAAGCGGCTGCTGACATGCTCGACGAGCTGGACGTGCCCGCGCTGATCACTACAGCCAGCCGAGATCTGTTGCGGCGGCTGTCCCACCGGTACTCAGGTTGAATCGGTGATGTCCGGGCTGCGGTGACGGGTCGTGATCCCTGCGGTACGACGGCCTCATGCGGTATGCGCAAGGGGGCGGGCTGACGCCCGCGGAGCAGGACAAGCGGGAGGCCGTGCGGTTGGAGGCGGCCAAGTGGTTCGAGGCCGGGGCGGGCACGACGCAGGTCGCGGCGATGTTGCGGGTGGCGGACCGGTCGGTGCGCCGGTGGCGGGCGGCCTGGCGGCGCGGGGGTGTGGCCGCGTTGGAGTCGG
>NZ_JBEXPK010000230.1:0-3113 GCF_040612015.1 Streptomyces sp. NPDC006476
CAACGTCCGCTCCGACGCGAGCGACAACGACTCCATCACGGGCACACACATGGCAGACTGACGATTCACCGAAGCTCCGTAGGCACAGGGCGACTCGAGAGGTCACCCCGCTCAACCGAGGTTCGGTCTTCCACGTCACGGACCGCTCACCTGCGGAAACGTCTCAATCCCGGACCTTGCGTCAGCCCTGCCCGGGGCACCACAGCCAACCAACGCCTGGCTCCCTGTGGAGCCTCGGGCCGTATGCCCCGAATATCGCCCGTCTGGCAGTCCCATAACTGTCCGGTGGGCGTTTCCAGCGAGTGGCCCGGAAGACCTGAACCCTTCCGGGCCACTCCCGGAAGGCACGGGCTCAGCAGCCCGGTACCAAGTGACGGTAGACCAAGGTCACCGACATCACCTTGAGATCAATCAAGGTGGGCGGCACCCCCTCACCGGGATGCCGCCCGCCGCTGTGGGGCCGAACTCGGGCTTCGCGGCCCGTTCCCGCTCCTTCTTCCGCCGGTTGACGACCGTGGCGGACCGTCCGGCGAACTCGCCGATGCGGCGCTGGGTCCATTCCTGGGTGAGGCCGTAGTCGATACGGGCGGTCATCTGGGAGCCGGTGAGGAGTTCGGGCGCGCAGTCACTCCCGGGCTACATGCAGGACTTTCCGGTCACCCGCTTGCTCCCGCTCCCACAGGAACGACGGAGCCCTCGGCAATCACCAGCGACGATTTACAAACACGGGATCCTAACCCAAGCCGCCCACAGCGTCCCACCCGCGATCTTATAGACGTTGGTGTCGGCATGTCCCTGGGTAAAGCCCGACTGGCACTGGGATGCCGCGTCGCGAAAGGCGTTACCCAATGCCGTGTCGCTGCTGTCCCGATCTTCGCCGGTGCCCAGGACCACCGTACCCGACGGCTTGTCCCCTGCGGCGAACGCAGCGCCATTGGTTGCAAACAGCGAGCCGCCAACGATGGCAGTCGCCACCAGAGCCTTTGCTGCCAGATTCGTCATGACTGACGCTCCTTTTCAGACCTGCTTCACTCGATCTTGAAAGCCGGGATCTTGCGGGCGAGGGTCAAGCCGTGGAAAGCCTTCCGGCCTCCTCACTGAGGGAACTCATCCCTAGCTAGCCAAGAACCAGTTTTCCCACCCGGGCGGCCGACGATAGAGGCATCCGACCCGGACCAACCTCACAGGCCTTCCGCAGAGTTGTGGCGGAACGTCCGGTGAATTCGCCAGATACGGCGAATTCACCGTTATCCAGCGCGGCGCCCATTCCCCGGGCGCCGCGCGCCCAGCAACACCGCCGAACACCTGCCCGCCATCCCGGCCGCCACCGAGGGCCCCGCACGCGCACCCGCCTCCCCGGACGCCGCGCCCTGGGTGCCGGCCCCGGGACCGCCAGGGGGCTGCGACCACGACGGTGACCGACGCGGTGACACGGACTGGCACGGCCGGACAAGCGGGCGCGCCGGCGCCCCGTCCGTCTCAGGTGCCCTGCGGACGCCGGGCGCTTCGAGGCCGCGAGCTGCGCCAGCTGACCCAACACCAGCAGGCGGGGCCGCCACAGAACTGCGGGAATCAGCGCGCAGCGAGCACGAAGTGCGGGTCGTATGACTCTGTTGAGTGAGGAGCCCAAGGGTGATCATGGGGGGGAACCACAGCGTGCGGGAAACATGGGAAACACGCGATTGGTCAACTCGTGTGTTGCTGTGGTGCACATACGGCCCGGGGCACACCCCCGTGGCCTCGGGCCGTATGCCCCGAATATCGCCCTCTGGCAGTCCCATAACTGTCCGGTGGGCGTTTCAGCGAGTGGCCCGGAGAGCGCACCCTCCGGGCCACTCCCGGAAGGCACGGGCTCAGCAGCAGGGCGCGTGCGTTCTCACGCGGCGAGATGAGTAACTCCTGGGTGGAGGTGCTCTGATGGTCTGCTTGTCCGTACTTGGATGCGACGAACGCGACCCCTGATGATCAAGGTTCTCGAAGCCTTTGATCACGAACAGGGGTCGCGTTCGCGTGCCAGCCTCCCTGATCGACGTTCTCCAGCGCCACCGCGAGGACGCCGACCTGCTGCACCTGCCTGCCGAGCTGTCCGAACTCGCCGCTCTGTCGGAGGTGTTGGACCGGCTTCCCGATCCACGACGGGTGCGGGGGCGCCGCTACCGGCTGGGGTCACTGCTCGCCCTGTGTCTGCTCGCGGTGCTCGGCGGTGCCACCACGCTGGCCGGCATCGCCCGCTATGCCATCGATACCTCTCCCGAGGCGCGGGCGAGGATCGGGCTGCGCCGTCCGCCACGCGCCACCACGCTGGGCCGCCTGCTGTCACGTCTGGACGGCGACGCCCTCGATGACGCCGTGGGCGCCTGGCTGGCCCGGCACGCGAATGAAATCCCTGCTTTCGTCCCACTGTTGGAACGGCTCGACCTGCACGGATGCGTTGTCACCGCCGACGCGATGCAACACCCAGACCGGTCATGCCGAGCACGTCATCGCCCGGGGCGGGCACTACATCCTGGTCGTCAAGGGCAACCAGCACAAGCTCCGCCGACAGCTGCGACATCTGCCCTGGCGCGAGGTCCCGCTGCAGCACCGCACCCGCGAACAGGGCCCATGGCCGACGCGAGATCCGCCGGCTCAAGGTCTGCACCGTCCAGCCCGGCCTCCTCTTCCCTCACGCCGTACAGTGCTCCGTGCCCGCGCCGGTGCTCGGGTGCCAGCGACAACTCAACCAGCGTCTTGACCGGCCCGTCCGTGCACAGCAGCGCGTCGGTCAGCTCGAATAGCGCATCAGCGCGGGCAGGCAGACAGGCATAGAAGTCGGTCCGGAACCGGGACAGCACGGTCAGGGACTCGACGTGGGCGGCATCGTCCAGCAGACTCACCCTCACGGCCTTTGTTGTGATCAACGTCGACTTCAGCGAGAAGACATGATCACGCAAAGGCCGCTCTGCTGTCTGCGGAACGACGAAGCCCGTGGTCAGCTCAACAAGCTGACCACGGGCGGACCTTAAACGCCAAGCTTAGCCTCGATTCTTCAGCGGGTTTCGGTCGCTGATCAGTGCGGCTGTTCGCCCGTAATGTCCTCCGCCGTTGAAGGACGGGCCGTCGCGTGACGCCGC
>NZ_JBEXPK010000231.1:0-3055 GCF_040612015.1 Streptomyces sp. NPDC006476
CGTACTCATACCCGCAGGCACCCTGCCATCTGGCTGACCAGCCTCAACACATAACGCAGCCACATCTACAGCTGCCGTGTCAATCACGGGCAGAAGCTCCTCTACATCCCCGGCCGCGCCGTCCACCACGCCTCCGCCTCCTACCGCGGCGACGGAAAGACCGACGCCAAGGGCGCGTATGTGATCGCCGACCAGGCGCGTATGCGACGTGACCTGGAGCCGCTGGCAGCCGGCAACGAAATCGCGGTTGACCTGCGGATCCTCACCGCCCGCCGCTACGACCTGGCTGCGGACCGCACCCGGACGATCAACCGGATGCGTGCCCGGATGCTCGAGTACTTCCCGGCCTTGGAACGCGCCTTCGACTACAGCGCTTCCAAAGCGTCGCTGGTGCTGCTGACGGGCTATCAGACTCCGGCCGGTCTGCGCCGGATCGGCCGAAATCGCCTGGCGGCCTGGCTCAAGAACCGGAAGGTCCGCAATGCCGCGGCCGTTGCGGCCACCGCAATCGAGGCGGCCGAGGCCCAGCACACTGCCGTCCCCGGCGAGAAGCTCGCCGCCGCCCTGGTGGCCAGGCTCGCGAGGGAGGTGATGGCCTTCGATGAAGAGATCGCAGAGACGGACAAGCTCATCGAAGGTCGGTTTCGCGAGCACCAGCACGCCGACGTGATTCTCAGCATGCCCGGGATCGGTCCCGTGCTCGGCGCGGAGTTCATCGCCGTCACCGGCGGCGACATGAAGACGTTCGGGACCGCGGACCGCCTGGCCGGCGTCGCGGGGCTGGCTCCGGTGCCCCGTGATTCAGGCCGTATCGGCGGCAACCTTCACCGGCCGCGCCGCTACAGCCGACGCCTGCTACGCGTCTTCTACCTGTCCGCCCAGGCCGCCGCCCGATGCTGCCCGTCTCCAAGACGCGACTTTCCCGGCATCGCGGCGGCCGTCGCATCGACCACCCCCGTGATCCACTCAGTCCGGGACCAGGAACTCGCCCGGATCTGCCGGGACGTCGTGCACGCCACCACCCTGCGCGCATCCTTTGACGGGGCGTCCTTAGCCGAGCTGATGGCGCTGCACCACGCTGCCAAAGGCGCCACGTTCTCCCAGTGGTATGGCATCCGGGAACCCTTCAACATTCCGGAAGCCGTTACACACCAACTGGTGCGCCTGCGGGCGATCGCCGAGCCCGAGAAACCGCTCCCCTTCACTTCCGACAAGGAGGCCGCCGCCCCCGTCCTGCCGCAAATTTCACTCGGAGACCTGCTCACGCCTCTGTCAGAGCATGAGACGGCACCAGGGAGGACCACCGCGGAGATCGAGCAGAACGTCAGGCGCCACATCGACCAGATGATCAACGCGGCGCTGGTGGAGGAAGGTGTCAACGGCGCCTACGCCGACGCCGACTGGGAACGCGTGCAGGAAAGCCTGGACGACCGCACAGTGTTCCTGAGCTGGTTCGTGCAGGCGACCCCCGGATTCGACTCCGACCATGCGCTGCTCGCCATCACCAGGGAATCGGTCAGCGCTGCGATCGTACGGTCCCACCCTGACGCCCCGGACAGGAACGAAGAAGGCTCCGAAGACGCCGAAGCCGTGCCGCCCCCACGCGACCACCAGCTGGTCGGAACGGTGAGCGCCCTACGGACAGCGGTGACCGACGATCCGCTCTTTGATCACGTCACACCCGAGGCGGCGGACCTGCTGACGTTTGCCTTGAGCCCTCCCCACTATCTGGAACAGTGGCGTAGCCAGGGCAAGGATCACCTGCGTATCTGGGCGCATGGTCCGCTGCACTACCTGCCGTTCCATCTGCTCACCTACGGCACGGAAGGGCGCCTTGTCGCTGACGACTTCACGGTGTCGCTGGTCGGCGGGCTGGGCACGTCTTCCCCTCACGGCTCCACCACACCCCGCCCGGCCCGAACTGCAGTAGTGGCCTCGGCGGGCGGAGGCGAGGAATTCGGCCTGGCCCGCGAGCCCGTCCTCGAGGAGCATGCGGCCGAAATCGCCGCCCTGACAGGCACCTCACCGATCGTGGGGCCAGCGGCCACCCGGCAGCAACTGCTCAACGAACTGTCCACAGCAGACGTGGTCCACATCGCGGCGCACGGCACCCAGGACGCGGCAGCCCCCTGGTTCCACTGTCTCTACCTGAACCCGGACGAGGACGACGACGGACGAGTCTTCGCCCACGACATTCTCGCCACCGATCTTCGCGGGGTCCGTCTCGTCACTCTCGCATCCTGCGAGTCCGCGCTGAGCCGCTACGACATCAGCGACAACCTGCGCGGCATGCCGGCGGGGCTGCTCCTCGCCGGGGCGCAGGCAATCATCGGCTGCCTCTGGCCCGTACGGCCCGACCCCGCGACGCACTTCTTCGCCGAAGTTCACCGACGCGCCGCGCGCGGCGCGGCACCTCTGGAGGCCTTCCGCGGGGCGCAGTCGGCCATGCGGGCCGCTTTCCCCGACTACCGGGACTGGGGCGCCTTCACGTTCCTTCAAGGCTGGCACCACATCACACGGGAGGCCGCGTGACAGATACCAAGGGCTGGACCATTTCCCTGAAGGACGTCGAACTCGTCCCCGAGCGGACCATCGGTACGCCCCCGATCTCCGAACACCTGGCACACCGGCTGTCGTTCGGCCAGGACCTCCTGCCCGTAACCGAGCCCTATGCTCCCCCGGAGTGGTGCGCCTATGCCGCGGGACTTGCTCATGACCGTGCGTTCCGGCTGTTGGTTCTGGTGCGCTCCTTCCACCCCGAGCAACCGGAGAGCCCATGGATTATGGCGAAGGGCAAGCTAGGGCTCGCCCTGAGCACCGAGGGCGAAACGTCCGCCGCGGCCGTCGCCCGACGTATCGACCCGGGTGAACGGACACGGCCGGTCAACTCCACACCTTCCACGATCTCTTTTTCCTTCAACGCAGGACTCTTCAGCGCCGGAATGGAGCATCCGGTTGGACCCGAGTTCGACAGTTGGTGGGCATGCGGGGCGGGTTGGCGGCGGATCTGTGCAGGTGGGAGACGTGAGGCAGCTCCGAAGCCGCTCGAAGGTGT
>NZ_JBEXPK010000232.1:0-3052 GCF_040612015.1 Streptomyces sp. NPDC006476
ATCTGGACGTCGTCCTCGCCCCAACGGCTCCATTTCGAGTATGCCTTGGCCGCCTCAGCGACCGCCCGTTCAGGGGCCGTGCGGTCGATCATGGCGTGGGTTCCTCTGTGACACAGCGCGTGCGCTGGACGCCGAGCCCTGTGATGGAGGCCTCCATGACGTCGCCGTCGCGCAGCAGACGACCACAGTGGATGCCGTTGCCGGCCGGGCTGCCTGTCAGCACCAGGTCACCGGGAAGGAGTTGGGACGTCTGGGAGATGTACGACACCAGCCGTGCGATGCTGAAGAGCATGCCCTTGGTGGACTCGTCCTGCATGATCTGTCCGTTGAGGTTGAGGGTGACCCGCGGGTCACTGGGGTCTGCGATCGACTCGGCGGGGACGGTCCACGGCCCGAGCGGGGTGAATCCAGGGGCTTTCTTGGACCGCAGCCAATGAGATCGTTTCATCGTGAACTCGCAGGTCGTGGTACTGGTGTGAGTCCGTGATGCGGTCCTCGTGCTGGCAGGCGGAGTGATCGCCGTCGGGTGATCGTCTGTCACCGCTGGACTTCGTGGTTCGCCAGAACGAGCAGGGCTCGTAGCAGCGTGGTGGCGTGATGGACGTTCATGCGGACCTTGGTCAGAATGCGCCAGGTCTTCAGGCTCGCGAAGCCGTGCTCGACGGCGGCGCGTTCGCGGCTGACCAGCCGGTTCGCCTCCTTCTCGGCGTCGGTGAGGCGGTGGGAGCGGGTCGCCTTGCGGCCGGTGATGATGACCGGAGCATCGTCGGGGTCGTCGTCCAGGCCGACGAAGCCGAGGTCGGCCAGGGCGCCGAGACCGGTCTCGCGCAGATGCCTGGTGATGTGGTCGTGGCGGGCAGCGGTGATCTCGCTGGCCCGGCCGGGGCGTGCGGAAGAGATCCAGATCAGGTTTCCCTTCTCGTCGGTCAGCGCGAGGAAGAGCAGGCCATGGGCCTTATGTTTCCCGCTGTAGTTCTTGCGGTTGTCCGCCCCGGTGCGGCGGCGGGTACGCACGAGGGTGCCGTCCAGCAGGACCACCGCACCGCCCCGACGGGCGATCTTCTTCAGGGCACGGTCCAGACGCGGGGCCCGGGCAGCGAGCAGGCCGAGGACTTCCAGGACCCAGCGGCGCACGGTGGAGGTGGAGACGTCGTTGCCGCCGACCATGTCGAGAAGCCGCTGGTCGTGACGGAGCACGGCGAGCACGACGATCGCCTGGGTCCCCGGGGTGACCTTGCGCCAGCGGGTGCCGAGTTGCTTGCGCCGCCCGCGTATCAGGCCGGCGACGAGTTCGATGGTCCGCTTCGACACGGGGAGCCGAACCTGGTAGACAGCATCGCGAGTGCCCTCGACGGGGCGGTGAGTCTTCACACGCGAACCAACTCCCGCCGGGGGCCCTCGCGTTACGGCGGGAACCGGCCGGTCCGCTGCCTCCCCCACCGGTCAGCGCGGCAGGTAGCGCCCCGATCCGGTCCGCTTCAGCCAGCCCCGGTCGGCGAGTTTGCGCAACTGACCGCGGACCGGCTCGACCTTGCCCGGTGTGAGTTCCCGGCCCAGTGCCATCGCGACGTCCTTGGCCATCACCGGACGGTCCGCCCCGGCCACGATCTCCATGATCCGCTGGTACTCCGAGGTCAGGGCCTCCAGCCCCATCCCCTCGACACGGTCCGGCACCAACCGCATCCCACCCGCACCCGGCCCAGCCGCGACGCGCTCCGGCTCCGGCTCCGGCTCCACGATGCCCGACGGCCGCCGTCCCCCGTCCGTCGCCTCGGCCCACTGACCGAACACCACCTCGGCCGCCTCCAGCCGGCTCAGCTCGGCGTCAATCTCCGCCAACTCCTTGCGCAGCAACTCGGCCCGCTCCGTCAGTCGCATCCGCCGCTCGATCGTCCACGTCAGCACGTCCACCATGCGCCTCCCTCCCGTTGCGGAACCTAAGAGACGCCTCGGGCGGACCACCCCAGAACCCGCGAACCCGCCCGCGGCAGACGATCACCTGCTAATAATCACGTCCGAGACCAGCACGAGCGCGTCAATCTCCACCCACGCCAGCGGCCCGACCTGCGAGTTCAAGATGAAACGATCTCAATCAGTGCCGATGGCCTTCATGTCCCGCCGGAAAACGCTGCCGCCGTCGGTGAGGTCATTGGCGATCGTGTAGCCCGCCACGCACTCTATGGCCTCGTCGACGGACACCCGATGCGTGGGCTTGCCGATGACGGCCGCCAACTCCAGCTCCCAGTCCGGGCCGTTGGGCCCAGGCGGGCAGGACAACGTCGTCGTACGGTCCGGTGATCGCGCTCGGCAGCCCGATGAAGACGTACGGCAGTCCTCCGCGCCCGGCGGTCCATCACCGCGGCGATCTCCGCGCGCGCCTCCTCGACCGTGCGCGGGTCGTCGCGGGAGCGGTGAGCGACCTCCAGGTCGATCACATGCTGGCGGTAGTTGGCGCCGGACTGGAAGATCTGCCGGGGTTCGACGGGCGCGTGCACCCGCAGGCACGCCAGCGGTCGCCAGCCCAGGGCGTCTTCGTCCGCGAGGACGTGCAGGACGGGGAGGGCCTCCTTCCACCGTTCCAGTACGGAGCGCACGTCGGCCAGCACCCAGGCCAGAGCCTGACGTACATCCAGCACCCGGTCCCGGACCACCAGGCCGGGGAATTGGGCCCCGTCCTCGGTGGAGAGCGTGCCGAGCGCGAATAAGCCGGCGGGTTGCGCGAGCCTTGCCATGAAAATCTAGTCGTCGCCCTGCTCGCGCTGCTGGAGGAGCGCAACGTCACCCGGGCCGGTGAGCGCATCGGACTGAGCCAGCCCGCGATGAGCGCGGCACTGTCCCGGCTGCGCCGCCACTTCGACGACGAACTGCTCGCCCGCACGGGCAACACCTACGAACTGACCCCGCTCGGCGCCGCCCTGCGCGACCGCAGCGCCACCGCGTGCAACATGCTGGAGCGGGTCTTCACCAGCCAGGCCGACTTCGATCCGGCCGCCGAGACCCGCGAGTTCACCCTGCTCACCTCGGACTACGGCGCCGCCGTCTTCGGCGGCGC
>NZ_JBEXPK010000233.1:0-3045 GCF_040612015.1 Streptomyces sp. NPDC006476
CCCTGCGCGGACTCCTCCTCGGCACGCACATCGGCAACAACGGGTGGATCGCGGTCCTTGGGCACGAGCTTCGGCTCGAAGGAGCCGTTGCGGTCCCGGGGAATGGCCACGGTGACCGCGCCGGCGTCGGTCAGCACGGTCTTCGGTCAGGTCCCGTTACGGCTGTTGCCCGAGCCGCGGCCGGCCGGATCGTGCCTCTCATAGCCGAGATGTTCGCTCATTTCGGCGTCCAGGGCCCGCTCGAGCACGGCCCGAGTGACCTCGGTCAGCAGCCCGCCCTCGCCCAGCAGAGCGGCTCCGGAGGCGTCGGCGCAGCCCATCAGACCCTCGACGACCTCGTCCACCAGCCTGCGTGGCCACCGACATCACGGGCGTCTCGGGCCGGGCCATGCTGGAGGCCCTGATCGGCGGGGAGCGGTCCCCGGAGACGCTGGCGCAGATGGCCAGGGCCCGGATGCGAACCAAGATCCCAGATCTCGTCGAGGCTCTGACCGGCCACTTCAGCGACCACCACGGGTTCGTCTGCCGCATGCACCTGGACCACTATGACCATCTCACATCCCAGATCAAGCAGGTCAGCGACCGGAGCGAGGAGGAGATCGCGCCCTTTCAGCTGCAGTTGAGCCGGCTGGAGACCATTCCCGGGGTCAGCCGCCGGGTGGCCGAGGCCATCGTGGCCGAGACCGGCGCGGACATGACCCGCTTCCCATCGGCCGGACACCTCGCCTCATGGGCCGGGGTCTGCCCGGGCAACAACGAGTCCGGCGGCAGACGCAAGTCCGGCCGCACCCGGCACGGCAACCGGTGGCTGGGCGGTGCTCTGGGCACCGCCGCGATGGCCGCCGCCCGCACCAAGGACATCACCTACCTCGGCGCGCTCTACCGCCGGCTGGCCGGACGCTGGGGCAAGAAGCGGGCCCTGGTCGCCGTCGAGCACTCGATGCTCGTCTCCGTCTGGCACATGCTCACCCACGACGGCGACTACGCCGACCTCGGCGGCAGCTACTTCCTCCAACTCGACCCCGACCGCGCCGCCCGCCAGGCCGTCCAGCGACTCCACCAACTCGGCTTCCAGGTCACGCTCAACCCCCGGGAGGCTGCCTGATCCCCGTCTGCCGGGAGTGGACTTCAGGTTGTTTTCGGGTCAGGTAGAGCGTCATCCATCGCCAGGCGCTCCCCAAGGCCCAGGCATGATGTTCTCCGGGAGCCGTCGGCAGACGTTATTGAAGGAACCGGCGAGTGCGCGGGTCACCGAATGCGCATCGGCCTGCGGAAGGTCAAAGACGTTAACGGGTGGCGTACGTATCAACACGCAGGGCACGCACGACTCCCCCTCCCAGTGTTGAGTGCGCACCGCCTGCGGCGCACCGCTGCGCAATGATCTACCGGCTGCGCAATCGGCTTGATGTCTGCGCAATGCCGCGCTGAGCTGCGGTTTCTCTCTCAATTGCGCAGCCGCCAGCTTGCTCGCCATTGCACATCTCCAAGGCGTGTTCCTTACCCCTGCGCCTGCGCGTGGTGGCGGGTTAGCGCCTGCCAGCGCCGTTCGAAGTCGGCTGCCTGCTCTGCGACGTACTCCGCTGTAAGGGGCCGGTTGTGCTGCGCGGTGATCCCGCGGTCTGCGCACTTCTGCGCAATGGCGTCGAGGGACGGAGTTTCATTGCGCAACCGGTGCCCCGCCCAAAGGCTGTAGACACGGAACGGCAAGAGGTAGCGGCGCAGGGTGGACGGACTGACGGGCTTTCCGCCGCGGCCGGTCATGCCCTTCGTCCCAGCGAGGTAGGCAGAGAGCTGCTCGGCCTTGGGCTCCTCGCCATGCTCGGTCTGGTACTCGGTCCAGGCGAGGTAGTAGCGGTCGACAGTCGTGAGCCCTGCGAGCTCCCCGATCGCGTCGTCCTCGGCGGGCGGTTCGTCAATGGAGGCACTCACCCGAAGACTTCGCGTCTCCTGAGCGGGGCGAGCACCAGCCCCGGCCCGTGTCCACTCAGACTCTTCCTCGTTCAGCAGGGGCGCGCCGACAGCTCGCTCGTCGGCGGGCGGCTCCGGCTCGTCGAACTCGCGCTGCCGGAAAGCGGAGATGAAGGACTCCAGGTCTGCGCCTGTGATGGGCTGGCCGTTGCCGCCGGTGATCTGGTCCCGCTGGTAGACGTACGTGGCGAGTTCGGCGGCATCGGGGTAGGTCCCGCGCTCCTGCGCGTAGGTGAGCCAGGCGTTGTAGAAGTAGTCGAACCATCCGCCGTCCGCGTCGTGCAGCGCTTCGGGCTCGCTCCCCCGCTCGACTGCCGACCTGTAACGCTGCCGGAAACTCCTTAGAAGGGGTTCAAGCTGCTCGGCAGACAGCGGCCTGCCGGCCGCAGTGGCGATGCCGTACTGGTCTTGGAGCCACACAGCGAACTGCGCGCTCGTTGGCTCGAGCCCGAAGGCTGCCAGCCAGTTCTGATAGGCGGTGGCAAGGTGCTGAGGATTCCCATGGTCCGCCATGCTGCGCGACGCCGCTGAGGCTGCGGTTCGCCGCTGCTCCACGAGGTCAGGCTGCGCGCCGCGCACCGGCGCGAGTTCCTGCACCTGGGCAACGTGAGCGTCGACTTCCGGGCTTTGCCGCTGGGACGGAAGCGGGGGCAGCTCGGCAGCGAATTGAATCGGCGGCTCGTCGATCCCCGCGGCAGCCAGCCCTGCCTGGGCCGTCTCGGCCAAGGGAACGCCGTAGCGGGCCAGCCGCAGCGGCATCAGGGACTCCGCCGGCGCCCTACGTCGCCAGGCGCGGCCAAAACGGGAGTGAAGGCTCGCCTGGTAGACGAGACGTTCCTGCTCCAGCTTGATGACCTGCTCGTACGACCGCAGCTCCCACAGCTTCATACGGCGCCATAGCAGGAAGGTCGGCACCGGGGACAGCAGCCAGCGGGTGAGCCGCACGCCCTCCATGTGCTTGTCGGCCGTGATGTCCGCGATCCGGCCGATCGCGTGCCGGGCCGCCTCCACGGCGACGATGAACAGGACCGGGATCACACCGTGCATGCCCACGCCCAGCGGGTCCGGCCAGGCCGC
>NZ_JBEXPK010000234.1:0-2962 GCF_040612015.1 Streptomyces sp. NPDC006476
GATCGCCCTGTCACCCCACAAGGCACCCCTGGACCTCTTCGGCGTACCCACCGACCTGCGACTTTGCTGAAAAATTCGACTTTGCGTCAGCCCTGTGCGAGCGGTCGAGATCCCCAAGTCGTCGCCTGGCGGCGGCGTGAGGACCTTGGGCGTGCCCACGGTGGCCGACAGAATCGCCCAGACCGTGGTGGCCAGGCACCTCATGGACCGGGTGGAACCCGTGTTCCATGAGGACTCCTACGGCTACCGGCCTGGGCGGTCGGCGCTGGACGCGGTGGAGTCCTGCCGGCAACGCTGCTGGAGGAAGGACTGGGTGGTCGAGCTCGACATCGAGAAGTTCTTCGACAGCGTGCGCTGGGACCTCATCGTCAAGGCCGTGGAAGCGCACACCGACGCCGTCTGGGTGATTTTGTATGTCAAGCGGTGGCTCCAAGCACCGCTGCAACTGCCCGACGGCACCTTGCAACAGCGGGACCGTGGAACCCCACAGGGCAATGCCACGTAGTTAAGAAACAGCGAGGATTTTGATGTTGGGCGGGTCGGAGTGGTGGATGGTGGTTTCGGTGGGTTGCTTCTTTCTGTAGGCGTGGACGTGGACACGTTTGACGGCTCGTGGGCTGGTGCGGTGGCGTCGGCGCGGGTTGGGCCTCTCTAGGATTTCTGCGCGGGCTAATTCAAGAGCGTTCCTGAGACGGCGAGGGGGAAAAGCCCGCCTGGTCAGTGATCTGACGGCGGATGACGCGAAGTGATCTGATGAAGGACAGCCTGTCAGGGTCGATGTCAGCTTGGTCAGCCGCCTCGCACATCAGGTGCCGGACCGCATAATGGGTCAGCAGCAGCGCCCAGATCTCCTGCTCGATCATGTCCGGAGACTTGGAGCGCAGAACACCACCGCGGCCACGCTGATGGGTCTTGACCTCGTCGAGGCCGGATTCAAATTCCCAGCGTTCGGCGTAAGCAGCCGCAAGCTCAGCGGCATTGGCTTCATCCGGATCCATGATCGTGGTGATCAGGCAGAAGATCTCTCCCTTGCCCTCACGATTGGTCACTTCGTACTCGACAACCCGGACCGGGATCCCGGACGGTTCCTCGATTCGCGCCGAACCACGGTGCCGCTGAGTCGCGCGCCGGCCCCGCACCTTCGGGTCGAGCAGGAAGGACTCATACGACCCGTCCTTCAGCGGCCGGACCACCGGTAATTGAGGACCATCAGGCATCCGCCACAACAGGTCCGCTCCCGTGGCGGCGGCCGCCTCCCACAGCCGGTACGCGTAAAATCCCCGGTCAGCGGTGACCAGCATGCCGGGCTCGAAATCAGCAACCAGATCCCGGGCAAGAGTGCCTTCGTCCGTCCGCCACGGGCCCAGCCGGGCGGCCACGATGGCATGCGTGCCGCATTCACCCAACCCCACGATCTTCACCTGCGGAAACGGGGCGGGATTCCGTGTCCCACCGGAACGTCCGAACTTCGCCTCATTCGCAGGAGTATCGGGAATATCCAGCACGAAACCATCGATGGCCATTAGCCGCCACCGGCTCAGCCACGCCCCCTGAGTGCCCCGCTGGGCACACGGCAGCGCCACCCGCTCGAACAGCAGCTTCAACGGTTCCGACCCGAGACGCCGACGTGCCTGAGAAATCGCACTGGAGGTAGGAACCGTCCATTCCTTCCGCCATGTCCCCAGAAAACGCAGGCCGCTGACGAGGAGACGGATCACCTCCTCGTAAGAATCGCCGAAGAACAAGCACAGAGCCATGACGAAATAGACGACCACACGCGCAGGCAGCAGACGGGATCGCTTCTCGGCCCGTCCCGTCTCGGCGAGCACCTCGTCGACCAGGTCACGGTCCACCAGACGTGTCAGAACCCCGATACCCACCCGGTCAGTCAGCCGTTCGCCGGAGACCACCGCACCATCTCGAGCCCCACCCATGAACGAGGAAGATAACCAGTTTCACCCGCATAGGGAAAGGCCAGCGGCTATACCTGTTGGCTATCCACAGCCAGCCCGGGCGTGTCGCTGTGCATATGTGGAAACAGCACACTGAACTGCTTATCTACGTGGCATTGCCCCACAGGGCTCAGCGGTCTCGCCCGTGCTCGCGAACCTGTTCATGCACTATGCGCTCGACATGTGGCTGGACCGGGAGTTCCCCGCCGTTACGTTCGAGCGTTACGCCGATGACGCGGTCGTGCACTGCGTCTCGGAGCGTCAGGCCCGCCAGGTGCTGGCCGCGCTCACGGACAGGATGGAGGAAGTCGGGCTGAGCCTGCATCCCGACAAGACCAGGATCGTCTACTGCCGGGACGGGAAACGCCAAGGCTCGTATGAGCACAGGGAGTTCACCTTCCTCGGGTACACGTTCCGGGCGCGCAAGTCGCAGGACAAGCAGGGCAGGCGGTTCCTGTCCTTCGAGCCCGCGATCAGCAAGGACGCCTTGAAGAGGATCGGTAGGGAAGTACGCAGTTGGCGTCTTCACCGACGGTCCGACCTCTCCTTCGCGGAGCTCGCCCGACGGATCAATCCGATCGTGGCGGGCTGGATCAACTACTACGGCCGGTTCTACCGATCGGCCCTGATCCCTCTCCTGCAGCGCATCAACGCCTACTTGGTGCGATGGATCCGTAAGAAGTACAGGCGGCTCTCGGCGTTGCGAACAGCAGCGAGGAGAGCCGGTACCGCACTCCGCAAGCCCCTCTCGGATCGGTGACCGACTCGAACTCAGCGACCAGGCAGCGGACTTGCTCCTTGGCGGCACCCTCGCCGAGGGCTTCCAGGCAGGGTGCATGAGGCACGGGGACAGCGACAGGGGATGATGGAGGAACGAACACGGCACCTTCGTGGATCTTGCAGCGTAGAGAACTACATGATCCACAGGTGCCGTGTTCACCTGCTTCCGGGGCCCACCACCGAGATCAACACCCCAGGCCGGGACGATCCAGGCACTCGCCGGGGCCCTG
>NZ_JBEXPK010000235.1:0-2797 GCF_040612015.1 Streptomyces sp. NPDC006476
GAACCGGCTCCAGGCCATCGAGCGAGACACCGACGTGGCCTGAGTGGTGCACAAAACCCCGTACTTGGTGGTGCACTCACACGAGTACGGGGACATCTGGTCATGGGCGGCTGCCTCGGCCAGCTCGGGGAACTGGGCCCGGATGGTGGGCAGCCGCAGCATGCGGCATGCCTGGTCGACGGCGGCGTCGGCGGCCTGTTAGGTCAGTCCGCGGTGGCGTTTGAACGTCGTCATGGCCTGTCTCCCTCGACGGCGGATCGGACCGGCCGATGTCTCGGTCGCAGCAGCTGGTCGTAGGCCGCGACCGACGGCAGCGGCCGGTTGTCGGGCGGCAGGTGGGCCAGCCGCCGTTCGGTCAGGAACGTCACCCTCGACCCGTCCGGCTCCGGAGCTGCCGGCGTGGGCGGCATCTCGTCGGCGTCGGCGGCCTTGCGGCCAGCCCGGTCACCAGGTACTCGTGGTGCGGATGCCGGCCCAGCAGCAGGACCTCGATCAGAGCGCGGGTGCCGTCCCGGTCGCCGTGGGCCTTGCAGGCCGCCGCCCACCACGCATCATAGACAGGGGTGAACTTGCCCCCGGAGCGGGCCTGTTCCAGGGCAGTCGCGCCGGGGAAGGCACCGGGTTTACGGACCAGGGCCTCCAGGTAGTGGTCCAGTTCCAGGCGGGACTGGCCCTTGGCGATCAGCCGCTCATGCCGGGCGACTTCCTTGCGTCCGTCGTAGACGACGACCTCGGAGGCGTGCAGCATCACCCAGACGGTGCGGCCGATCAGCCCCACCGGCACCGAGTAGCGGTTGGTGCGGACGCTGATCTGTGCGTATCGGTCCACCCGCAGGCTGATCAGCCGACCGGCCCCGAACGGCTCGTCCGGCAGTGGCCGCAGCAATGGGCGTTCAGCGGCGAAGTACTCGCCGATCGTCCTGGGCCGCGACCGGATGCGGCGGTCGTCGTCCTCGGCATCCCACCGCTCAACCATCGCGTTGAGTTCGGCGAGGGAGTCGACTTCCGGGACGGGGACCAGGTGGTTTCTCCGGAACCAGCCGATCTGGCCTTCCACCCCGCCTTTCTCGTGGGCGCCTTCGAGTCCTGGGCGGCAATACATGCTTTCGATGCCGTAGTGCGAGCGGAACGCGGTCCACCGCACTGGCACACGGGGGCATGACCCCATGGCACCGCCGCGCCGTGCCACTCGGGTCCCGGTGCCGTACCAGCGGCCGATGTAGAAGGATCCCGTCAAGAAGACGCCCGCGAGGACGACGGCGGCTCGGAGGCCGTGTGAGCGCCTGCCGCCGCTCCGTCTCGTCGGGGAGCGGCCTTCCCGTGTGGTGCCACCGGCGGGTGTCTCGCTGGTACCGTCACTCTTATGGACCGGAACGGACCCCAGGTGCCGCCACCTCGTCGGCAAGTCTCCCGAGGTCTTCGTCCGCGAGGCCGCGCTCAAGGCCGCCGACGACCCGTTCCTCAGGGCCCTGAGTAAGACCCGCGACCGCATCCCGCACCTCGCTGAGGTCTTCGCCACCCAGGACTCGCCCGCAGCCGAGCCCGCAGCCGAGCCCGCGGCTGGCTCCTGGCCGGACCCAGCGCCCATGGGCAGCCGCGACCTGCGGGACAGCCAGCACGGTCACGCCGCGTGACCCGGTTCCTCACTCCGCAAGAGCTGCTGCAGATCGCCCAGACCCTTCCCGGTGATCCCGCCTGCCTTGACCTGGGGGTTCTCGACGCCGTCTGCGCTCGTGTCCAGTCCCATTACATGGGGCGCGACGTGTATTCGAGCGACTGGCTCAAGGCCGCAGCGGTGATGGAGACCATCGCCTTACACGAACCGCTCGAGGCGAAGAACGAGTTCTTCGCCTGGTTGGTCGCCGAGACGTTCCTCAATACCAACGGCCAACACCTGCACTACGAGCCCGAGGACGCTCTCGCACTGGTCATGCGCACCAAGCACAAGGGCGCCCGGGTCCAGGAAGTCGCCGCGCAACTGCGCGTCTGGTCCGCCGGCTGAGGCCTGTTCGGCCGCCTCGCTCTGCCCGAGCCCGGCCCAACACCTTGAGCGGGTTTCTGCCCTGTTGGGACACAGGGCCGGTTTCAGGTGCAGGGCCCGCACCAGCGCGGTCGCCCACCTCGGGTCGGTGCGGACCTTGGCGAGCACGCGCCAGTTCTTCAGATGCGCGAAGCCGTGCTCGACCGGGGCCCGGACCGCGGCCAGCGCCTTGTTGGACAGCTTCTGCCCCTTGTTCAGGGGCCGGTTGCGGGCCGCCTTGTAGCCGGTGATCACCGCCGGGTCCGCGTCCGGGCCGCCGTCGTCGAGACCGACGAAGCCCAGGTCCGCGATCGCGCCGAGGCCGGCCGCGCGGGTGGGCGGTCGGTTTGTCGTGGCGGCAGGCGGTGATCTCCGCGGCGGGTCCGGGCCGGACCGCGCTCACCCAGACCAGTCGGCCCTTGTCGTCGGTGAGCGCGATCACGAGCAGGCCGTGGCACTTGTGCTTGCCGGAGTGGTTCACCAGCGGGGGATCGAAGGACCCGACCGGACTCGGCAATGCCACCTTGTGGTGGGACCGGCCGTCGATGGCGAGGTCCCCCTGGAGCAGAGGAAGTCCAGGAACCCGGCGTCCACTGCGTCCTGGTGGCTGCCGGCTCGCCCTGCGAAGCGGACCGCGCTGCGTCCCCGCTCACGCAGAACCTATGTGGTCAGAGCGCTAACTGTGACCGAATACAGTCCTCGCCCTTGTCGCCGGGACGGTGTATCTGCACCCGGTGTCGTCCGGGGACCCGGGCAGGAAACGTCAGACCGACGGTG
>NZ_JBEXPK010000236.1:0-2796 GCF_040612015.1 Streptomyces sp. NPDC006476
GGGTGATGCGGTCGACCAGACCCTCCTCGCGCAGCTTCGCCAGCCGCCGCCTGGTCTGCTCGATCCGCACCCCCGGCGCGATGACCAGATGCATCTGCTCGGTGGTGGCCATCCGGTACTGCGCCACCACCGCCAGCGCCAGCCGGTCCGCCCCGCCCGTATCCACGTTCACCATCGCCGTGCCCTTCGTACGGTGCGGCACCGTCCTTCCGGCGCCGCGCGTACGACTCAGGCCAGCGGTCTGCCCCGACCAAGATCCCGACCATGAGGGCCCGACCAGCGTCACGAAGCGATAACCCCGCCCCCGACCACGCCCGCATCCCCTCCGAATGCCCCTCCGGTATCCCCGCCCACAACCGACTACGCCTCTTCGGCAGGTGACGACGTATCCGCTGCTCACCATGCCCCGGTGTGATCGGCAGGCCGACATCCCCCTCTGCGCACCTCCGGGCCCCTCCCAGACAAGAAGAAAGAAGGGAAGGGCGGGCGGGACGGCCGGTGCGCCTCGGGGGATCGGGGCGCGGCTGCTCCCGTTGCGCGTCGGCGGGGCCTCCGCGCTCGAGCGCCGGGCGAGCCGGCGCAACGGAGAACGGACGGCGGGAAGCAGCCGAGCTACCGCGCACCACCCCGCAGCCCTGTCACCGATCACACCGCACGGCGCATCCCTCTCCACACGACGCCGGACGCCGACGTCGGAACCCACTTGCCGCTGGGCGAGCGCGCTACCGGTGTGCTCCATCGCGGCCAGCATTGCGACGGCCGCTTGGTCCGCATGGCGAAGGAGCCGGTGTACCGGCGCACGGTGCAGACCACGCTGAAGGCGTCCTACACCAACCACTACCGCAGATGTCTGGTCGAGCTGCTGGAGGTACTGGAGTTCCGGTCGAACAACGTCACGCACCGCCCGGTGATCGAGGCACTTGAGCTGGTGCGGCGGTGCGCGAAGGCCGGGAATACCACCTACTACCCGCTGGGCGAGGTACCGCCAGAACACCGGGGAACGCGCGGGCAGTGGGCGGAGCTGGTGCACCGGGCCGACAAGCGCGGCCGGGCCCGGATCGTGCGCATGGTCTACGAGGTAGCCACGTTCCAGGCACTGCGCGAGCAGCTGCGCTGCAAGGAAGTCTGGGTGGTCGGCGCCGGACGGTGGCGCAACCCCGAAGAGGATCTGCCCCAGGATTTCGAGGCCCGCCGGGCGGAGCACTACGGCGAGCTGGGCAAGCCGCTGGATCCGGCGGTGTTCATTCGGTCGTTGCGCAAGGAGATGGCCGGGGCCATGGCCGAGCTGGACGAGGCGCTGCCGCGGCTGGACTGGGTGGAGATCGCCGATCGCAAGGCCGGGGCAATCAAGTTCACCGCGCCCGAGGCACAGGAGGAACCGCGCAATCTGCGCCGGATCAAGACGGAGATTGCGCGAACTGGCCCTGGCAGCACGCCTGGACACACCTGCTCGACACCGTCCACCGCCCGCCCGAAGCATCCTGACGCCCCCGACCACCCCGACCGCCAAGGCCCAACCGGAACCGCAATCGTGGAAGAGCTGGGCAGACCAGCGGATACCCCCTGCCCAGCCACGGCCACCGCTCCCCACCCGGCTCACAAGCCCCTCAGAAGATCACCCGCGAGCCACGTCGGTGGATCGAGGCTTAGCGGGAGCCAGTCCTGGAATGGTGGGGCCGGCAACCAGGGCAGCGGAAGTGACGGTCCGTCGTCGAATAGCTCGCATCACCCTGGCCGGCCTCTACTACGAACGCTTCGCCGACCACGCCGTCTCCATCGCCCGCCGCGTCGTCTACCTCGTCACAGGTGAAAGCGCCGACGTCTACCTCCCCGACACCCCTCTGACCCCCTGACCTGCCCGGGAGCACATTCCGATCCCGAGTCGGGTTGATCTTGCCGGATGAAGGCCATCGGCGCGTCCTTGCTCCCGCGGCCGCCGCAGCCGCACCGAGGCCCGCCTGCAGGAGGTGACCGCCGACCTGGACCGCGCCGCTGCCGAGGGGCGGCCCGCCCCGCCGCCATCGCCCTGGCCCAGCGCTACAACGTCAGCCTCCGCACTGCGGAGCGCCTGCTCACGACCGCCCGTCAGCTCCACCAGGCCGTGCCCCCGGTGGAGGGTGTCTGATCGCTGTTACGGCGCGGCCCACTGCCCAATGTCGCCTTCGCCGACGACGACCACCTCGAACGCACCCTCCGCCGAGGCTTATGCCATATCCAGCTCCGACCCGACCTGATCGATGGCTGCCTCGCCGGAACCGGACCCACCCTCATGCAGCACCCGGCAACAACCCGAAGAGATCAGTAGGCCGGTACGTGGCAGACAAACAACACTTTCCTGGACGTAACCGTCGGTGCATATGTGTCACCTGCCTCTACCAGTCTATTTGGCCTGTTGCAGAGGGTGGACTTCGGATGATCCACCCCGAAGTCGAACCACTCATCAGGGGGTCCCATGAGATCCAACCGTGCCGTGCTGTGCGCGGGGGTGAGCATGGCGGCGGCACTGCCCGTGATCGCTGGCGCTCTGGCGATCGGTATCGAGGCGCAGGCCGCGGACGTACCGGCCCGTGACACGCTGGCCGGGAGCAAGCCGGCGTGGGCGACTGCCAAGGCGGACAAGGGCGACGCCTCCAACGCCGACCGGGTCGCCCTCCGGGTGTACCTCGCGGGCCGGGATGCGAACGGCCTCGCGGCCTACGCGAAGGCCGTGTCCGACCCGAGCTCGCCGCAGTACGGCAAGTACCTGAGCGCCAAGAAGGCGCAGACCGCGTTCGGCGCGACCAAGGCCCAGGTGGC
>NZ_JBEXPK010000237.1:0-2746 GCF_040612015.1 Streptomyces sp. NPDC006476
CGGGTCTGCTCGATGCGCACCCCCGGCGCGATGATCAGATGCATCTGCTCGGTGGTGGCCATCCGGTACTGCGCCAGGACCGCCAGCGCCAGCCGGTCCGCCCCGCCCGTGTCCACGTTCAGCATCAGACTGCCCTTCGTACGGTGCGGCACCCTCCCGTCCGGTGCCGCGCGTACAACCCAGGCCACCGGCCACCCCCGACCAAGATCCCGACCATGAGGGCCCGACCAGCGTCACGATGCGATAACCCCGCGCCCGACCACGCCCACAACCGGTCCGAACACCCCTCCCACATCCCCACCCACAACCAACCGCGCCTCCTTGGCAGGTGACGGCATATCAGCAGGTCACCAGCCCTTATCGGTGTGGTCGCCAGGCCGACATCTCCCTCTGCACACCTCCGCGCCCCCCAGACAAGAAGAAAAGAAGGGAAGGGCGGGCGGGACGGCCGGTGCGGCTCGGGGGATCGGGGGATCGGGGCGCCCGCTCGTGTCGTTGCGCGTCGGCGAGGCCTCCGCGCTCGAGCGCCGGGCAGAAGCTGGCGCATCGGAGAACCGACAGCGGGAAGCAGCCGAGCCGCCACGCACCACCCCGCAGCGCTGCCACCGATCAGGCCGTAGACGCGGGTCTGACGGTCACGGACCGCACCCTGCGCGCCTGGCTGGAGGGCCGGCGCACGCCCTCGCAGCGCAACTTGGAGCGGATTGAGCAGGTCTACCGGACGGTGCGGCGCGGGAACGTTGCCCGCTACCTGCTCGCCCGCCTCAACCGGGAGGGCCGCGGTACCCGTGTGGAGATCCACGTAATGGCACCCGCGCGGGTCGCGCGGGTCACGCAGGTCGTTGACCAGTGCGAACACCCCGATATCGGGTGACATACCCCCAACGCACCCCGGACACCGGCAGGACACGGCAAACTCAGGAATCACCGAAGCTCCGTTGCTCATCGAGGACTTGTGAGGTCATCGATCACAACGGAGCTTCGTTCGTCCCGGACACAGCCCGCTGACCAGCACAAAAGAAAGATCAACTAAACTTGCAACAGCCCTGGGAGCCCAGGTCCTAACCACGTCAGCCCAACGCGGAGAATATCCATACCCAGAGGCATTACCATCGGCGCGACCCACTACGCCACGAAGAAAGCCATCCCCGGCCTTTCTGCGTATCCATGAACTTGCGGTCCCCTGGGCGAGGATTCGTACCCCGACCAGTGCTTACCGTTGACTTGCTTCCTGGCGGGCCGCTGCGACCTCCGGGCCGACAGTCTCAAGGCTCGGTGTGACGGCCTTGCGCTCCTGGATGTGGGCATAGGCAATCAGGCCGAACAGGACCGCGAGCAACACGGCCGAGGAGCCCGCGGTGCCGAGGTTCAGGCCGCCCTTGGCGACCGGCTTGGTGAGGAAGTCGCCGGCGGTGGCCCCGAGGGGGCGGGTGAGGACGAAGGCGATCCAGAACAGGAGGACGTTCGAGACGGCGGGCACCTTCATCAGGACGACCAGCACGACCAGCACGCTGGACACCAGCACCGCACCGCCCAGGTAGCCAAGTCCGGAGCTGTCGGACAGAAAGTCGCCCATCGAGGTACCGAGGGTGTTGGAGACGAGGATCGCCGCCCAAAACAAGGCCTCGCCCTTGAAGGTGACGATGTCGCGGATCTGGAACGTCATCCCGCTGATCCTCCAGGCGAGGAAGATCGCCAGGAGGATGGAGATCAGGATTGCGGCTCCCTCCGGGTAGCCAAGGCCGAGGCCCTGCGGGCCCCAGCCCAGTGAAGTGGCGCCGCCCGAAAGGTACTTGTCGCTGGCGTCGCGGTTCATGAAGTCGGACATCGTGGTGCCGGCCATGCTGGTCGACAGGATCACGGTCCAGTAGAAGAACGGGTTGTACCGGGAGGACCGCAGCTGCACGACCAGCGTCACCACGAAGATCAGGAACAGGGCGATCGTGGTGAGGAAATAGCCGAGCTTGAGCGTCTGGGAGAACAGGTCGCCCGCCGTCTCACCCAGGGTCGTCGCGGCGATCTTCATGATCCAGAACGCCAGCGTGACCTCGGGCAGCTTCTTCATCACAGACTTCGTCGACGTCAAAGGGTGCTCCTGTGCTTGTGGGGGGTGGACCTCCTTCGACCCTGACAAGGTCAACCTGAACACACACTGGACGTGCGCACCATGGATCTTGCGTCAGTGCGCCCGCTGTGCTTTGCCTGTCAACCTCACCCGCGGCCCAAGCCAAGGATCGTCAGGGCACCGGAAAGCTTCCGGTTCTACGATTTACGGCGGCCGGGCACGCCGTGTTCACGGCGAGCGGGCGGCGCCGAAGGCATCAGAGAGATCTCGGACAGGCTCGGCGCCGCCCTCCTGTCGCAGCCCCAGCCCCACTCAGCTCAGAGTTCGGCCCGACCACTTCCCTCCGGCGTGTGTGGCGGCTCGGCCGGTTTGCCACAACGCACTGACCGGAGCACGCCGCTACCTACGCATCCGCTCCTACCTGACCACCGCCCGCGCCCACGGGCTCACCGCCATGCGCGCCATCCACGACGCACTCACCGGCACCCCGTGGCTCCCACCCGCTGCGCGAGCATCGCGGCGATGGCGAGCGGATGCCGCACAGGCGCCTCGGCGGCTACCAGCAGGGCGTATCCTGGGTGTTTCTGCTTCTCAGACAGCAGCTGCCCCGAACTAACGGCAAGGGGCGTTGGTACGCCCAGCAGTCTCACGCCAGCTCCACAGACCTGACATCCCGCCAGC
>NZ_JBEXPK010000238.1:0-2739 GCF_040612015.1 Streptomyces sp. NPDC006476
GATCGCGCATGCCGGGCTGGTCCCGGCCGTCCGGCTGGCCGAGCGGTGCGACCTGCCTCGGCTGGTCGCCGAGAAGGTCAAGCTGACCGGCGCGAGGAACGGCGCGGGCACGGCCGCGGACGCGAAGGCTCTGTCCATCGTGGCCGGGATGGTCGCCGGCGCGGACAGCATCGACGACCTGGATGTCCTGCGGCACGGTGGCCTGCCCCGCCTGTTCGGCGGGATACGGGCCCCGTCCACACTGGGCAGCTTCCTGCGTGCCTTCACCTGGGGACATGTGCGCCAACTCCAGTCCGCGACACGGGCGTTCACCTGCAACCTGGCCGCGCACACCGGCCTGGTACCGAAGACGGACGAGGTGGTGTTCGTCGACATCGACTCCAAGGTCAAGCAGGTCTACGGGCCGGCCAAGCAGGGCGCCTCCTTCGGCTACACCAAGCCCCGCGGCCTGCACTTCCAGATCGTCACCGTCAAGACATCCACCTGCGCGCCGGTCATCGTCGCCACCAGACTGCGCAAGGGCTCGGCAGGCTCCGGCAAGGGAGCTGCGAGCCTGCTGCGCGAGGCCCTGGCCACGGTGCGGGCGATGGGCATCACCGCGCAGATCATCGTTCGCGCCGACCCCGCGTACTTCTCCCACAAAGTCGTCGACGCCTGCCGCACGGCCGGCGTCCGCTTCTCCCTGGCGGTCGCGGTTAAAAAGACGGTCCGCGAGGCCATCGTGAACATCGCCGAGGACGCCTGGACGCCGATCGAGTACACCGACGCCATCTGGGATGACGAGGAGGAACGCCGGGTCTGCGACGCGGAGATCGCTGAGATCCCCTTCACCGCGTTCACCAGCAAGAAGAAGCAGTTCCACACCACGGCCCGGCTCATCGTGCGGCGCGTGAAACACCTCAACCCCACGAGCGTCCCTGACGGCCAGGCCGAGCTGTTCGGCGTCCGGCGCCACCACGTCATCTTCACCGACAGCCGCTTCACCCTCGTCCAGGCCGAGCCGATGCACCGCGAACACGCCGTGGTGGAACAGGTCTTCGCGGACCTGGAGGACTCCGCGCTCGGCCACCTGCCCTCGGGGAAGTTCACCGCGAACGCCGCCTGGCTGACCCTGGCCGCCACCGCCTACAACCTCACCCGGGCCGCCGGTCACCTCGCCTCCACCTTCCACGCCAGGGCACGCACCGGCACCATCCGCCGCCACCTGATCCACATCCCGGCCCGGATCGCCGCCGGCGCCCGCCGCTTCACCCTGCACCTGCCGCAACGCTGGCGCTGGGAAGCCGACTTCACCGACCTGTGGACGGCCACCGGACAGCGCACGACCACCTGACCCACGCCACCGCACCGACCGCCCGCGACCAGGAAGACCTCGGAGACCCCGCACCGGACGGCCACCCGGCACAACGCGCTGCCCGCACCCGAAAAATCACCGGAACCCCGCCCGAGATCGAAGATCAGAATTTACGCGGTGGATCGAGGCTGAAGCATGGACGAGGACTCACCCGTCTGCGTTACCCGAGATGAACACCGCTGCCGTCGAAGGTGACGAAGACGGGCGTGGACCCATCGTGCGGTGACGTGTAGCTAAGTTCCCCAATGACGCTACCGTTGCAATCATCCGCAGCATAAGCCTGGATGTTAGGCCTATCGTCACTAAGGCCAGTCACGTTGTACCCCTTGCTGTCTGGCGTGGAGATATTCGAGCACACGTCACCAATATGCCCGCTGCTATCAGTCCAACGATGCCGGAAGGATAGGGCCTTATTCCCGGGAACGGTCTTAACGTTTAGCGTCCAAGTGATGAAATCGGAATCCGCGTAAGCCGACTGGGAATCCGCGACGCCGACCCCGGCGACGCCCATCACCACAAGACCGGCGATGATCTTCTTGATACGTTCAGGTCGAGAAGTAAACACCTTCAACGTCAGCACCCTTCGTTGAGATCCGTGTAAGCGCCGGAAACTCCAAGCACTATCGAAGACGTGCGGCCGCTGGCGATAGAGTCATCTCACCCGGATCAACCTCACAGGCCTTCAGTTCAGGGTGATTGCAAAGTCCGGTTGTTCGCGGATCTGTGCTGGTCAGCGGAGTCCGAGGAGGACCAGGGGCAGGGCTGACGCAAGGTCCGGGATTGAGACCTTTCCGCAGGTTAGCGGTCCGTGATGTGGAAGACCGAAGCTCCGTTGAGGGGGGTGACCTACCAAGTCGCCCTGTGTCTACGGAGCTTCGGTGAATCGCCAGTCTGCCATGTGTGTGCCCGTGATGGAGTCGATGTCGCTTGCGTCGGAGCGGACGTTGCTGTTGTGGCGGTTGGCCGAGGGGAGAGATCCGCGTGATCCTCGGGGTCGGTGCTTCTCGCTGGTGTCGCTGCTGCTGGTCACGCTGTGTGCGACGGCGGCCGGATTCGGCTCGTGCCGGGCGATGGCGCAGTGGGCGCCAGCCGCCGGTCGGGTGGAGTTGCTGCGGCTGGGGCTGCGTCCGTGTGGCCCCTTCCAGCTGGTAGGTACGCCGAGTGCGGACACGCTGGGACGGGCCTTGACGCTGGTGCGTCCCGCGGATCTGGAGGTGCTGTTGCGGGTGCGCGGGCCCGGCCTGTTGACGGTGGCGGTGGACGGGAATGTGCTGCGCGGGTCTGGCAGTATTGACTTCTCCCCCAGCTGAAGCAGGGAGATTCTTCCCTCGCGGGTTGAGCTTTCTGCTTCTCAGACAGCAGCTGCCCCGAACTAACGGCAAGGG
>NZ_JBEXPK010000239.1:0-2694 GCF_040612015.1 Streptomyces sp. NPDC006476
CGTACCGAGCGGCTTGAGCTCGACGCCGGCGTCGGGCCAGATCAGACCCACGGCGATACCGAGCACGACCGCCGCGATCACGGCGAGGTAGAGGTGTGAAGTTCCCCCCCTGATCTTGGACAGAGGATGCTTACGCTGCGGGGGTGAAGTCTTGCTGCAGCCTGGCTCGGGTTTCGAGTGGGGTGATGTACCCGAATTCGGGGTGCTTGCGGCGGCCACGGCTGCCCTCCTTGACGTCTTTGTCGGCATCACCGGCGTGCGGCTCACGTCCGGGGATGGGGATCGGGGGTGCGGTTCGTCCGGCGGCCGCGATGGCTGGAACCGAATGTCCCGCTTCCGCTCGCTGCCGCATTGCGGTGACTATCCCGTGCCCCTGTGAGGGCGGTCACCCTTCCGTTCATTTAGTTCACGCTTGAAGGCAGACTGCACGAGGCGTGGCAGGGCGAGGGACGACGGCTGGGAGTATGGGTGAGGTATTGCGACGACTTCGGTCCTGTGTCCGACCAAGGAACGCGCCGAACAGGCGTGGGAGTTAGCGGTGAACCTTCCCCAAGGCCGGGTAGTTAGCGGATTTCCGCTGGTGTCAAGGGGGTTGGGATGGTGTAGGCGGCGGGGCCGGTTTTGATGATGAGACCGCGGTCGGCCAGGCGACTGTGCTGGCGATAAATGGACTGGACGGTGATGTCGCCGAGGCGGCGGGAAAGTTCCTTGGCGCTCCAGGCGCGGTCGGGTTCGGAGCGCAGGAAGGTGATGATCTTCTCGCTGCGGCGCTCGGGTGATGTCCTGGGCAGGGTGCGCTCGTCCGTGGTGGTATCGGGGTACTCGCTGTGTTCGGGAGGCTGCAGGACCTTGGTGGTGAGTCCGGTGATGTGGGTGGAGCGGTCGGGGCGGCCGTCGTTGAGGCGCTCCGCGTAGCGGACGGTGGTGGATTTGACCTTGCGGGTGCTGACGCGTGGACGGCGGGCCGGGAGCAGGGCGTCGAGGACCCGGCGGCCGATCTCGGTGGCCGGTCCGAGTTCTCCGGTGGCGGGGGTGGCAAGGATGAGTTGGTCGCGGGCGGCCTGGAGGGCGACCGTAAAACCGGCCCGGTCGGGGTCGGTGCCCGGGCGGGTCTCGACGGCGTCGACCATGGCGGTGCGCAGGAGCTGGTAGAGAGTGAGGGTGGCCCACATCTCCTGTTCGACGCCGGCTGGATCCTTCGAGCGCAGGACGCGGCTGTTCATCATGGTGTGCCGCAGTGCGTAGTACGCGGATTCGTGTTCCCAGCGTTCGTGGTCGAGGGCCACGAGGGCTCGGGCGGGGTGGCGTCGGGGGTCGGTGAGCGTGGTGACGAGTCGGTAGGAGCCGGTGAAGGTGGTCTTGTCGGCGCAGGTCACGATGATCTGGGCGTCGATGACACGGACGGTCACGTTCCCGATGCGCGAGAGGTAGGAGCCGTCGTCCAGGCGGGCGAGGACCGGGGTGATCCGGTTGGACTTCAGCCGTCCCAGCACCTTCGCGCCGGTGGCGCAGGTCTCGGCGAGGAAGTCGTTGCCGTCGAAGCCCTTGTCCTACAGCACGAGCATGTCCGGCCTCAGCAGGTGTAGTAGCTGGCGGGCGTAGGCCGCCTCGCCTTCGCCGGACGGACCGAAGACAGAGCCGATCAGGGCTCGGGTGCCGGTCTCGACCAAGGTCATGAGCCGCAGCATCGGCCAGCCGCCGTGTCGGCCGTAGGCGGCGCGGTTCGCCAGGCTGGCGGGGAGTCTGATGGCGGAGCAGCCGTCGAAGGACACGGTGCGGTACCGGCCGTGGCGTACCCCTGGGGTGGTCGGCTGTCCGATGGCTCCCGCGACCACCGTGCACAAGGCCTGCATCGGGGCGACGCCGATGCGTCTGCGTAGATCGCGCAGGGCCTTCGACGTCGGATCCACCAGAGGCAACGAGGGCCAGGCGGCGGCGAGTTTGCGCCACACGAGGCCGTAACCGACCTCGGGGAACAAGCACATCGCGAGGACGAAGTACACCCCGCAGCGTGAAGGAAGATCACGAATCCGGGAGGGGCGGCCTGGGCGGCCCCCGTGCTCGTCCAGCACCGCTTCGACCAACTCCGGCGGGAGCAGTGCACCCAACTCACCGAGGTGCGCGGGCGCATACCGGCCTCGTGACGAGGCGATCAGCCCATCTGGAGCTCGATCCGGAATCGATGGTGCAGAATACGGGGACAACGGAGCTCTCCTGCCTGCTGTCTTGGACGACAAGCAGGACAACGAGGGCTCCGTTGCTTTGGTCCCTCCAAGCGCTCCCCCAACCCCCTTGAAACCAGCGAAAGTCCGCTAACTACCCGGCCTTGGGGAAGGTTCAACCTTCTCCACCGTGAAGCTTCGGACCAAGGTCACTCGCGGCGCCGACAGCCCGGCCGCGGCCCTCGGGATGGTCTTCAAACTCGTGGAGTCCGCCCATGCCCGCTGGCGAGCGGTCACCGCACCGCACCTCGTCGCCCTCGTCCGAGCCGGCGCCCGATTCGAGAACGGCCTCCTCGTCGAACGAGACGAGACCCTCGCAGCCTGATCCACCTCAACTGATCCACAGGCCACAGCGGACCGGCGCCTTCGTGTGCGCTGGGGTGATGCGGGTCAGCGGCCGCTGACCCGCCCCTGCAGCAGCCGGGACAGCGCCGCGTGGACGTCGTCCAGGGAGCGCTCCGGCTGGAAGGAC
>NZ_JBEXPK010000240.1:0-2660 GCF_040612015.1 Streptomyces sp. NPDC006476
CAGGATCTGCCGTCCGTACCCGGGCTGCGGCCTGACTCGCCGCAGCCGCAGGTGCACCATCGCGTGGACGAACTCAGCCGCATCGCGCGGTCGGCCGGGCTGCCCGAGGCGCAGTGGCGGGCGAGGGCCGATTCGGTCCGTGAGGCGGTCCGCGCGGGTGACGTGGCGCAGGCCACGAACCGTCTGGAAGAGTTTCGCATGACGGTTGAACGTGGGCTCCTCGGCCAGCGGGTGGCGGACTTTGGGTCCCATGTGGCGGGCGGGTTCTCGCGGCTTGAGCAACTGGGGGTCCCGCAGGACATCTGGCGGGCCAGGGTCGATGCTGTCGAGCGGGCCCGGCAGAGCGGCAACCCGGTGCTGGTGGACAGCGCGCTGCGCGAGTACACCGACCTCGTGGAGCGTCACCTTCCGCCGGAGGTCGTCATCGGGGAGGGCGGCAGTCGGCCCTTCGACGCACATGTCGAGCAGCTCCGCCGCGAGCTGGCCACGGTCGGCGACCCGACGCAGCGGGCCCTTCTGCAGGACGAGCTGTCGTGGCATCAGGACGTGCGGGAGCGGCTGGACCGGTTGGCGCAGTCCGACCTGGAGGCCGCCGTCATGCGGCGCCGCGCGATCGTGCAGGAAGAGCAGGCGCGGACCCCCGAGGAGGCCGCGCAGGCCCGCCAGGCGCTGCAGGAGTTCCAGCGGGAGGGCGAGCTGCGGCAGCAGTTCGACGAGCTGCGCCAGGGAAACGCCCAGCAGCGCGCCGAGGCACGGTTCGAAGCGTTGCGCAGCGCCGTCGCCCCGGACGCGCGCGCCGAGGAACTTCGCCAGCGGGTGGACACCGCCGCCACCTTGGAGGAGCGGGCGCGGGCGCTGGAGGACCTGGCCGCGCACAACCAGCTGGCCTCGCAAGAGCGGCGGCTGGCCGAGCTGCGCACGTCGCTGCCGGATCCGCACCGGGAGGAGCTGGTCCGGCAGGTCGAGCAGGCCGTTACTCCCGAGGAGGCGCGCCGGGCGGAGCGGGCGCTCAGGCAGTACATGGACCGCCGGGTCGCAGAGCAGCAGCACAGGCTCACCGAGCGGCTGCACAGTGAGGCGGACGCCCGGACGCAGGCCCAGAACGCGGATGTGCTGCGACGGATCGACGCGTCGCACGGCGGGACGCCGCAGGATCCGCGCGAGGCGGAGCTGCGGCAGCGGGTCGATACCGCCACGACCGAGCAGGAACGGTCCCAGGCGCTGCACGACCTGGCCGTGCACCGGCAAAGGGTGCTCCAGCAGCGGGTCGACAACGCGGCGACCTCCCTGGAGCGTTGGCGGGCTCTGGACGAACAGGCCGTGTTCAACAACTGGATCCCGCAGGAGCGGCGGCTGGCCGTGCTGCGCACGGCGCTGCCGGGCGGCGGCGCGCCCGAGGCGGACGTGCGCCACGCGGAATTGCTGCGCCAGGTCGAGCAGGCCCGCAGCCCGGAAGAGGCGCGCCGGGCGGAGCAGGCACTCAAGGGGCACACGGACCGCCGGATTGCCGAGCAGCAACGGCAGCTCGAAGAGCGGCTGCGTGGCAGTGGGGGGCCGCGCGGCGGGGCCGCCACCGAAGAGGCGCTTGGCAGGTTCGAGGCGCTGCGCGGCGAGGGCACCCACCTGGATCCGCGTGAGGCGGAGATGATGCGGCGCATGGAGGCCGCCGAGACTCCCGAGGAGGCGTCGAGCGCCGAGCAGGCCCTGCGCGAGTACCTCGGCACGAGGCAACAGCAGCGGCTGGCGCAGGAGCAGCAGCGGCTGGCGCAGGTCCGCGCCCACGAGCAGGAAGTCGCGACGCTGCGTGAGCGCCTGACGCGGCAGCTCACGACGGGCACGCCGGAGCAGATGGAGCGGACCCGTGAACAGCTGGAGCAGGCGCGGGCGCGCCTGACCGCGTCGCGGACCCACGACGAGATCGCCGCCGCGCTGCGCCACGAGCTCGACCGTTCGGACACGGACTCCCGGGGGGCCGACGCCGGGCCCGGCTCCGGTGGGCGGCTCGACCGGCTGGTTCAGGAGGGGCTGACGCGGCACGCCGAGCAGCAGCCGCGGCCCGGCGCGGAAAAGCCGGCCGCTCCTGGCCCAGACCATGAGGCGGAGCACTGGTCAAAGACCGAGATCGACGACCTGCCCAGCGCGCCCACCGGCCTGTTGCCGCGTTCAGGCGACCCGGCCGGCACGCCTGTCCCGGACACGCACGCGGCGGGCGACCCGACGCCCGCCGAGCGGCACCCGGACACGCCCGCGCCGTCGCACCCGACGCCCGCCGAGCCGCCCGCCGCCCCGCCCGGCTCGCGTTCGCCCGGTTCCGAGACCAGCCAGCTCCAGGCCGAGCATCCCCGCCCCGCCGCGCCCCGCGAGGAGACGGAACTGCCCTCGGTGCCGACCGCCGCGACGCGGGTGGCCAGGGCCACGATGCCCTCGCGGGTGCCGCGGATCGACGACCTGGACAAGACGCTCGCCCAGCTGGACGCGGCCGACGGTCTTCGGAGGGAACCGGTCACCGAGGTGGAGCGGCCGGCGAAGCACGCCAAGACGCAGACCGGCAACGCGGCCGACCGCGACCCGGCCGGCGACCCACCGCCCACCACGCCCACCACGACCGGGGAGGAGCCACCCCGCCAGACCGACACCGGCCAGCCCGGCCCGCACTCTCC
>NZ_JBEXPK010000241.1:0-2608 GCF_040612015.1 Streptomyces sp. NPDC006476
GGGCGACCGCCCCCGGTCGTGCCGTGCGCGTCCGGTCAGATCTCCAGACCGTTCTCGATCCGCCTCAGCCCGTGCCGGGCGAGCGCCAGGTTGCTGCGCGTCCGGTCCAGGGCGACGTAGAAGAACAGCGCCCCCTTGCTGCTGCTCAGCGGGCGGATCAGGTGGTACTGCTTGCCCAGCGTGATCAGGATGTCCTCGATCACGTCATCCATGTCCAGCGAGGCCAGGGTGCGCATCTTGGCGCGCACCACCTCGGTGTTGCCCGCCGCCGCGAGCTCCAGGTCCAGGCCCTGGCCCCCGCCGAGGGTGCCGAGGGCCATGCCGCTTTCATAGTCGACGATGGCGGCGCCGATCGCGCCGTCCAGGGTCATGGCTTCCTTGAGCGCGGTCTCGATGTTCACCGGTTACCTCAATTCTTCCGTGCTGCTGACCGGTCGATGCCTGGACAACTACGATCGAACCCAAGCGACATGTGCGTCACTTCGCGCCAAATTTGGTGTGCGTGCCGAAACTTGACGTTCAAACTAATGCGTGACGTATGGGCTTGGGGGGGCAATGGGGGAAAACGTGACGGCTCTCCAGTCCTCCCTGGAACGGCTGCTCGACTCTCCCGGGGTCACGGGTGTCGCCCTCGTCGACGCGGTGACCGGGCTGGTGTACGGCACCGCCGGTGACGTCGTCGAGGCCGGGGACGGCACGGAGAGCAGCGATTTCGCCACCCTGATCGCCGAGCGTCTCGGCGCGGCCGGCGCCGAGGGAGAGCTGGAGAGCGTGGTGCTCACCAGTCGGCGCCGCCACCAGATGCTGTTCAGCGTCGTACGGCCGGCCGGTGATCCCCTGCTGCTGACCGCGGGTCTGGACCGGGACCGATCCAACGTCGCGCTCGCCCTGCGCGGCATCGGTGACCGGCTCGCGGAGGTGCTGGCATGACGCCCACCGCTCGCAACGTCCCGGCGCTCCTGCAGGGACTGCGCGAGGGGGAGTTCACCGGTACCGTCCGGGTCTCCGGCTCGCCCGGCGGAACGATCCATCTGCGGGACGGTCTCGTCGGCGCGATCGAGACGCCCGGCGCGCCCAGCGCCACATCGGTCCTGATCACGCCGGGGCGCATCGACGACGCGCAGTGGCTCGCCGCCTGCGCCGCGGAACCGGACGCCGACCGGCTGGGCGGGCATCTGGTGGCGGCCGGACTGATCGGAGCGGCGGAACTCGAAGTGGTGTGCACCGCCGCGGTCTTCGACGCCGCCTTCGCCATGGCGCTGAGTCCGGTGGGCGGTTGGGAGACGGGGGAGCGGGAGCCGACGCTCCTCACCACGCCCGGGGTGGAACCCCGCCACCTCACCGAGGAGACCACCCGCCGCATGGCCTCACTGGCCGGCTCCGGGAGGACACCGGGCGAACTGGCGCGGTTGCGGCCGAGGTTGGCGGCGGGCGACGGGTCCGTGGATGCGGATACGGATGCGGGTGCGCCGGGGGCCGGTGCCGCTCCTCGGGTTCACCGTGGTGGTGCGTGGTTACCGCAGCGGTACCGGGAGCTGCTCGGTGGTGTCAACGGGCGCCGTACGCCCCGGGATCTCGCCTTCGCCCTCGGACGCGGGCTCTACCCCGTCCTGCTGGACCTGATCCGGCTACAGGTGTGGGGGCTGGTCCTCTGGGGGGCCGGGGCGGCGACCGGCGACCGGCCGAGCACCGCGCCCCGTGTCACCCCGGGCAGTCCTGCCGCGACCGGGGCCGCCCCGGCCGCCAACCCCCTGCCCAGGCGCAGACCGGGCGGCACCTCTCCGGCCCCGGACCACGCTGAGAAGGGTGCCCCGTGAGCCCAGCACCGGAAGGCACACCGGGCGAGGACCACCGCGAAGAACCCCGGTCGCGGGAAACCCCCCGACGCAGGAAACCCGCGCGACAGGCCCAGCCTCGGGAAACTCCGGAATCCGACCTCTCCCCGGACCTCCCCGACTCCCCGACCACCGCCACCCCCTCGCCCGCCAAGCCGCCCCTCCCGGTCCGTGATGTGAGCCGGAGCAAGTCGGGGCTGTACGCGTATCCCATTCCCTCGCCCGAGGAACTGGCCGCCGATCAGCCCTCGTTGGAGACCCTGCGGCGCGTCAGAAGAGGCCTGGGCGGGCTTCCCGAGACCACGCGTTCGAACGAGCCACCGCAGGCGCCCGGAGCAAGGAGCACGTGTCAATGACCGAAAACCCTTCGTCCGAACCGTGTGATTCCGCCACCACTCTCACCGACATCCTGGCCTCGCTGCGCGACCGGGTGATGGGGGTCAGCGAAAGCGTCCTGTCCACGGCCGACGGCCTGCTTGTCGTCGCCGACGTCGAATCCGTGCACGCCGAGTCCGTCGCCGCCCTCGCCGCCGCGACCCTCGGCGTCGGCCGCCGCATGGCCGACCACACGGGCGCAGGCCCGCTGCGGGAAGTGGTCGTCCGGGGCGGCTCGGGCCATGTCGTCGTCACGGCCGTGGGCGATCGCGCGCTGCTCACCGTCATGGGCGACGAGGGTCTGGACCTCGCCGCGTTCCAGCGGGAGTCACCTGCCGCCGTGGAGGAACTGAGCAAGGTGCTCGCGGAGGACGTGCCGGGCTGAACATTCGACCACC
>NZ_JBEXPK010000242.1:0-2608 GCF_040612015.1 Streptomyces sp. NPDC006476
CGCGGCCCGCGTTCTGGGCCACGGCGGGGTCCGCATGGTGGCCGGAGCGGCCGGGGTGGCCGAGTCCACGGTGTCGCGCGGGAAGCGGGAGCTGGAGCACGCGGAGGAGCCCGCTGGCCGGGTCCGGGCGGTCCACGACCCCCATGTCAGCGGCTTCGGCCAGGTTGGCACCGCACCCGCACACCCCCTCGGGATAACGATCCTGGTGGTCATCGAGTTCATCCTCTTCACGCCAGCGCAGCGCGGTTCCCGGCGCACCGGGCTGCTTGCCCTTCCCCCGCCCGGACGGCTTCGCCCTGCGATCCTTACGCCACGGTGTCCGGCCCGGACCGTCGTCCTTCGAGGGCGGCACAGAAGAGTTGCCGCTGTTCCGCGAGAGCAGATGCTCCAGTTCCGCCAGCCTCTTCAGCGCCTGCTCCAACCGCTCACTGACATCAGCGAGTTGAGTGGCCAGCATCGTGATCTGGGCATCCTGGCGGGCGATCACCTCGGCCTGGCGCCGCGTCAGCGCGATCAGGGCCTCACGCGACATCGACTCCGGCTCTGGCACACCATGATCCAACCACATGGCCACCGCTGTCCGACCTCGCCTACCACATGTCATCAGCAGCCCGATGCCGTCACGCTCCGATTACCCGCTGAATGTTTGCGCCGGGATATCAAGACTTGCTTGGTGCCGCTTGTATCACAACGGTCCGCGACGGGTTCAGCGATCAGATCGGCCGAAAAGATCCGTGATCCCCCGGTCTCCGATAATCGTTGCACGAGCCTTGTTCCTCACCACGATCAACGAACTCTGGAATCGCCCTGGCAAGTTGCTGCGGACGGATTCTGGATCAGACTTGGTTGAGTGAAGCTCGGAATTTTGGTGAAGAAATCGAGAGAAGAGGATTTAGTGGTACTTTTACTTTTCCCTGCTTTTCGACGGCCGACAACCCGATACGTGAGGCTTCCTGGAGTACTTTCTTCACGAGTTGCAGGATGAGGTGTCGAGCCCAGCATCGATTATTCGTGTATCCAAACGGAAGATAGTCTTCCAGTAGGTCGGGGTCTTCGATGTCGTACCAGCGATCGGGATCAAATACCTCTGGACTGCTCCAAGCTTCGGGGTTCCGGTGGATCAGGAAAGGGAATATGAAAACATTGTCGGATTCGTTTATTGCATCGTTTATTTCGGCGTACTCTCGGCTCGCCTTTCGTCTCAACATCCAGGCGGGAGGAAGAAGCCGCAACGACTCAAGGACGATGTTATCGATCGGAACTCCCGGGTTCAGTGGGGAAGAAAGCCACAGAGTGTTCGTCAGGAGTGCCGATGCGGATGAACAGAGAGCTGAGACGGCTCTACGGTAGAGGACTATGGCAAGCCCTTTTTCCCCTTCGGGTACTTCAGCAACCATTTTCGCCAGGGCGGATGGACTTTCACTGTCACGCAGAAGCGAACCGTATCCGTTCGCTGAGGACCTGCGTCGCATCCATGATCGTCCGGTAGGGAAGCGCGAGAGGCTGTTTGAAAAATTCAGGTCTCCGGAATAAATCAGCCCATGCAGGTAACGATACCCGGCCTTTGGCCAAACGCCTTCCATTCCCGCCCGGATAGAAGCTTCATCAGATGCCAACGCCCGTTTCACGTCCTGCGTCAAAGCCCTCATCACAGCGGATGAAAAACTCGGCGGCACTGAAGATCTCGCAATGGGTTTAAAAACACTGCGCTCGAAGTCGTGTATTGGTCGCGCGCTCAGCACGTCACGAGCCAGACTGCCCACGCCTATTCCGACGGTATTTCTATCGACGCGGAATATGCTGCTTCCAGCGTACTCGTATACACGCCTAATCTCTGGGTGAAATACTATCGTGCCTGTCGACAACGTGAACCCATCGGATCGGGGAAACGGATGCACATAGAAGGCGCGGGAAAACCGGGAAGTCAAGTCCAGGCCGCTGGCCTATGCGTCATGACACTGCCAAAACTCTCAAATATCGCCCCCGCGTGACGCCCTCGGTTGGTGCCCCACCCATACCGCTGGGGCACCAACCGATTTTTCCCGCCTAGACGTATATGGCGTAAGCGGCCTTGTTGAGCTTGCTCTTCATACCGAGCATACGACGTGCGGCGCGAACCAGGTTCGACACGGTGCCTCCTGCGAATGTAGTTGGTATAATCTCCGATTGATTGTCCTGTGTTTGACGCACGCAGGTTAGAGGCAAATGCCCCAGGGCGATTGCAAAGTTCGTTGCCCTCGTACGGCAGCTGTAGATAGCCCTGCCGGTGCTCATCGCTGCTGTTCAGTGGCTTGAGGGGGGTGGCTGCGGGCATGAGGACGGCCGCCTTGATCATGACGTGGTGTGACGCAACATCAGAACGAGACGGCCGCTTCGGCCACGGTAGACCACCAAGGCCACGAGACCGCGTTCGGGGCAGGGGGCTGCCGATGAATAACCCTGTGGTGTGGGGTCGGCGAGGGCTGACGCAAGGTCCGGGATTGAGACGTTTCCGCAGGTGAGCGGTCCGTGACGTGGAAGACCGAAGCTCCGTTGAGCGGGGTGACCTCGCAAGTCGCCCTGTGCCTACGGAGCTTCGGTGAATCGTCAGTCTGCCATGTGTGTGCCC
>NZ_JBEXPK010000243.1:0-2590 GCF_040612015.1 Streptomyces sp. NPDC006476
TCGGTCCCTCGGCCCACCGTCAGCCGGAGCAGCTCGACCCGATCATGCTGCTGCTCATCATGATCATCTTCGTGGTGCTGCTGCTGCCGGTCGGGCCTTCCTGCGGGCCTTCACCTGGGGGCACGTACGCCAACTCGAGTCCGCCGCCCGGGCGTTCACCTGCACTCTTGCCGCACACACCGGTCTGGTCCCGAAGCGGGACGAGGTGGTGTTCGTGGACATCGACTCCAAGGTCAAGCAGGTCTACGGCCCGGCCAAGCAATGCGCATCGTTCGGCTACACCAAGCAGCGTGGTCTGCACTTCCAGATCGTCACGGTCAAGACGGGCACCTGCGCGCCGGTGATCGTGGCAACGAGGCTGCGCAAGGGCTCTGCCAACTCCGGCAAGGGCGCGGCGAGTCTGCTGCGCGAGGCGCTGGCCACCGTGCGGGCGATGGGCATCACCGCGCAGATCATCGTCCGCGCCGACTCCGCGTACTTCTCCCACAAGGTCGTCGAGGTCTGCCGCACGGCCGGCGCACGGTTCTCGCTCGCGGTCGCGGTCAAGAAGAAGATCCGTGAGGCCATCGCGCACATCGCCGAGGACGCCTGGACGCCGATCAAGTACACCGACGCCATCTGGGACGCCGAGGAGGAACGCTGGATCTCCGACGCCGAGATCGCCGAGGTCCCCTTCACCGCGTTCACCAGCAAGAAGAAGGCCTTCCACACCACGGCCCGGCTCATCGTGCGGCGCGTGAAACGCCTCAACCCGAAGTCCGTGCCCGAGGGGCAGGCCGAGCTGTTCGGCGTTTGGCGCCACCACGTCATCTTCACCGACAGCCCGTTCATCTTGGCCCAGGCCGAACCCATGCACCGCGAACACGCCGTCGTGGAGCAGGTCTTCGCCGATCGGGAGGACTCCGCGCTCGCCCATCTTCCGTCGGGGAAGTTCACCGCGAACGCCGCCTGGCTCACCCCCGCAGCCACCGCCTACAACCTCACCCGGGCCGCCGGCCACCTAGCCTCCGTCTTCCACGCCAGGGCACGGACCGGCACCATCCGCCGCCACCTGATCAACATCCCCGCCCGGATCGCCACCGGCGCCCGCCGCGTCACCCTCCATCTGCCTCAATTCTGGCGCTGGGCCGACGACTTCACGGACCTGTGGACAACGACCGGACAGCGCATGGTCACCTGACCCGCACGACCGCCCTGCCCGCCCACGACCCGAAAGACCTCGGAGACCCCGCACCGGACGGCCACCCGGCGATCGCCGCTGCCCGCGTCCCGAAGAAACACCCGGAACCCGCCTGACACCCGTGATCAGAATTAACGCGGTGGATCGAGGGTGATGTGACGGCGATTACACGAGGCGCATTTGAGGGGCATATGACTCTTCCGGAAGTGGGTTTCCGCATGAAATGGTGAGCGTTCCTTAAAGGAAAGGAAGGGAAGGGACTTATGTTAATCAGGCGGAAAAAGAGTTGGGCGCTGGGGGCGGTGCTGGTCGGTTGCCTGGCGCTCGTGCCCGTCGGCCAGGTCGCGGCGTCTGGCACTCACTCACCGGGGGCGGGAGGGTCGTCCAAGACCCTGAAGGCATTGGAGAGCGAGCAGAGTCGCGAGTTAAACCGGGCTGCGGTGGCTAGTTTGCGCCGGAATCTGGGCTTGTCGGAAGCCGAGGCGCGGCGGCGCTTTGCGGCCCAGGCGGGCCTGGACGCGCTGAGCGCAAGGCTGCTCAAGCGGTTGGGGGAGCGACAGGCCGGGGCGTGGATCGACCCTGCCAATGGCGACTTGGTGGTCAACGTCCTCAATGCCGAGGACGCGCATACAGTCGAGGCTGCCGGGGCGCACGCACGGATTGTCCGGCATGCTTCCCGTCAGCTGGTGCGTCTGGAGAGCGAGCTGAACCGGACGCAGCTGCCGCGGGGCAGCTCGTTGGGGATAGATCCCCACGCCGACGCGGTAGTGATCGACGTGCCCCACGGTCAGTCGTTCACCCCGGCACGTGACTACAAAGGTGCTGTGGTCATCAAGCACTCCCCGGCCCCGGCTCGAAGGATGGCCACTCCGGCAACGTCTGCTTCCACCAACGCCGCCCGAGCCGACCTGTATGCGGGGCTGACCATCAATCGGGACGCTCCTGGGGGTGTCCGGTGTACCAGCGGATTCCTGATTACACCGAAGCAGAGCTCGGGCTTCCACTTCAACTACCTGCTTACTGCAGGCCATTGCGGAGGCGTCGGCAGCAAATGGTTCCGTGGAAATTCACAAATCGGATCCACCAGTCACAGCGAGCTCGGGCCGAATGATTTCTCGACCATTGCCCTGAACGACTACGCCACCTGGCAGCCACAGCCCTGGTCGTACACACAGAATGGCCCGCAGCCCGTTCGCGGCGGATACACAGTCTCCACAACCGGGTCGACCGTGTGCATGCGAGGCTCATCGACCGAATACAACTGCGGCCAAGTCCTCGACTTGAATGCGAGTTACTTTAGCTCAACGAATAACGACCAGATCAGCGGCGTAGTAAAGACCAGTCTGTGCGCCATACCCGGTGACAGCGGCGCCCCTGTCACCGTCCCGAACGGAAGTGGCGTACTCGGCG
>NZ_JBEXPK010000244.1:0-2578 GCF_040612015.1 Streptomyces sp. NPDC006476
ACGGTGATCATGAAGGAGAACCTGGAGGAGCTCAACCAGCGGGGCCTGGCCGCCGACTACCCCGTCATCCTGGGCGGCGCCGCCCTGACCCGGGCCTACGTCGAGCAGGACCTGCACGAGATCTACGAGGGCGAGGTCCGCTACGCCCGGGACGCCTTCGAGGGCCTGCGGCTGATGGACGCCCTGATCGGCGTCAAGCGGGGCGTGCCGGGAGCGCAGCTGCCGGAGCTGAAGCAGCGCCGGGTACGGGCGAGCGCATCCGGCGAGGTCGACGAGCAGCCGGTGGAGGGCAACGTCCGCTCCGACGTGGCAGTCGACAACCCCATCCCGGAACCTCCCTTCTTCGGCACCCGCGTCGTCAAGGGCATCCAGCTCAAGGAGTACGCCAGCTGGCTCGACGAGACGGCGTTGTTCCGCGGTCAGTGGGGTCTCACCAAGGAGCTCATAGAGACCGAGGGACGTCCGAGGCTGCGCGGCTGGCTCGATCACCTGCAGCGGGAAGGCATGCTCGAAGCGGCCGTCGTCCACGGCTACTTCCCCTGCGTCTCCAAGAGCGACGACCTGATCATCCTGGACGAGCACGGCAACGAGCGCACCCGCTTCACCTTCCCCCGGCAGGCACACGGCCGCCGGCTCTGCCTGGCCGACTTCTTCCGGTCGGAGGAGTCCGGCGAGACCGATGTCGTAGGCCTGCAGGTCGTGACCGTAGGCTCCCGCATCGGTGACGCCACCGCGGACCTCTTCGAGGCCGACGCCTACCGTGACTACCTGGAACTGCACGGTCTGTCCGTGCAGTTGGCCGAGGCGCTCGCCGAGTACTGGCACGCGCGCGTGCGGGCCGAGTGGGGCATCGCGGGTGCGGATCCGGACTCGCTCGACGGCATGTTCCGTACCGCCTACCAGGGGTGCCGCTACTCGCTCGGCTACCCGGCCTGCCCGGACCTGGAGGACCGCGCCAAGATCGCCGACCTGCTCGAACCGGAACGCATCGGCGTGCATCTGTCCGAGGAGTTCCAGCTGCACCCCGAGCAGTCCACGGACGCGATCGTCGTCCACCACCCGGAGGCGAGCTACTTCAACGCGGGAGGCGCACGATGACGACCTTCTCCTTCGAGTTCTTCCCGCCGAAGACGGACCAGGGCGAGCGCACCCTGTGGGACGCGATCCGTCGAGTGGAGCCCCTGCGACCGGACTTCGTCTCCGTCACCTATGGAGCGGGCGGTTCCTCCCGTGACCGGACCGTCGCCGTCACCCGGCGCATCGCCGCCGAGACCACCCTGCGGCCGGTCGCCCATCTCACCGCGGTCGGCCACTCGGTCGCCGAACTGCGCCGGATCATCGGCCAGTACGCCGACGCGGGCATCCGGGACGTACTGGTCCTCCGGGGTGATCCGCCCGGCGACCCGAACGGCCCCTGGACGCCTCACCCCGAGGGGTTCACGTACGCCCGGGAACTCGTCGAACTCGTGCGCTCGCTCGGTGACTTCACCATCGGGGTGGCCGCCTTCCCGGAACGCCATCCGCGCTCCCCCGACTGGGAGAGCGACATCCGGCACTTCGTCGCCAAGTGCCGGGCCGGCGCCGACTACGCCATCACGCAGATGTTCTTCCACGTCGAGGACTATCTGCGGCTGCGCGACCGGGTCGCGGCGGCGGGCTGCGACATCCCGGTCATCCCGGAGATCATGCCCGCCACCGACGCCGGCCAGATCCGCCGCTTCGCGGAACTGTCCGGCGCGGCCTTTCCCGAGGACCTCGCCCACCTGCTGGAGCGGGCGCGCGGCAATCCCGCCGAGGGCCGGCGGATCGGCGTCGAGCACGCCACCGGCATGGCCGTGCGCCTGCTGGCCGAGGGCGCACCCGGGCTGCACTACATCACCCTGAACCGGTCGACCGCCGCGCTCGACATCCACCGCAACGTCCTGGCCTCAAGGAGCCTCAGTGTCCGCTGACTTCACGGACTTCAAGGTCGCCGACCTGTCCCTGGCCGAGTTCGGCCGCAAGGAGATCACCCTCGCCGAGCACGAGATGCCCGGCCTGATGTCCCTCCGCGAGGAGTACGCCGACGCGCAGCCCCTGGCCGGCGCCCGCATCACCGGCTCGCTGCACATGACCGTCCAGACGGCCGTGCTCATCGAGACACTGGTCGCGCTCGGCGCCGAGGTGCGCTGGGTGTCGTGCAACATCTACTCCACCCAGGACCACGCGGCCGCCGCGATCGCCGCGGCCGGCATCCCGGTCTTCGCCTGGAAGGGCGAGACGCTGGAGGAGTACTGGTGGTGCACCGAGCAGGCCCTGACCTGGCCCGGTGACACGGGCCCGAACATGATCCTCGACGACGGCGGTGACGCCACCCTCCTCGTCCACCAGGGCGTCGAGTACCGCAAGACCGGCCGCCTCCCCGCCGCCGACAACGAGGAACTGGCCGTCGTCCGCGCCCTGTTGGAGCGCAGCCCGCTCGACTGGCCCGCGATCGCCTCCGGGATCCGTGGTGTGACGGAGGAGACCACGACGGGTGTGCACCGTCTGTACGAGATGCAGCGTGACGGCGTCCTGCTGTTCCCGGCCATCAACGTCA
>NZ_JBEXPK010000245.1:0-2550 GCF_040612015.1 Streptomyces sp. NPDC006476
CAGCAGCGGGTGGCGGACAAGAGCAACGAGGTCCCGGCGCTGGCACCGCTGTTGTCGGTGCTCGACCTGCAGGGGGTGGTGGTGACGGCGGACGCACTGCACACGCAGGTGGAGACGGCGAAGGTGCTGGTGGAGGAGATGGGCGCGCACTTTGTGCTGGTGGTGAAGCGGAACCAGCCGGCGTTGTGGGAGGCGTGCCGGTCGATCCCGTGGAGCGAGGTGACGGCCCGGCACAAGGAGAGCGAGGTCGGACACGGCCGGCGGGAGACGCGGGTGGTACAGGCAGTGACGTGGACATCCCTGGCGTTTCCCCACGTCAGACAGGTTGCCCGGGTCACCCGGCACCGCACCGACCGGGCGACGGGTAAGCGGACGCGGGAGACGGTCTACCTGATCACCGACCTGTCGGCGCCCGAGGTGGCCCCTGAGATGCTCGGGCGGTACGCGAGGGGCCACTGGGGATCCTGGTGGCTAATTCGATCAGCCGGTGAGGGCGAAATCGAGGCGTGCGAGGTGGCTTGTCCGTGTCCGGTCGAGTGGGTGGCCGTTCCACCAGGCGTTCAACCGGATCAGGTTGATGGCGGTGGCGCTGAAGGCGTGGTCGAGGTGAGTTTTAGCCAAGCCGCGATAGCGCGCCCGGCGGATTCGGGTCACGGCGATGGCCTGTCGTATCGTGCCCTCCACACCGGAGCGCAGGGCGTAGTCATCCTTCCAGTCCTTGGTCTGCTGGTGGGTGCGGGCGGTGCGCATCGCTTCGGTCACATCCCTTCGCTGCAGGGATAGTTGACGTCGTTTCGCTCTGGTGCACTGTCCCTTGAAAGGGCAGGGGACGCAGTCGCGGGCAGCGAAGGAGACGACGGTCTTGGGCCTGCCGTCTTGCACCACGGGGTTCCAGGAGGCGCTCACCTGTCCGGCCGGGCAGGTGACCTGTTCGCCCTCCCAGTTGATCTGAAAGTCATCGGCGGCGAAGCCGGCCCTGTCCTTGCCCTGACGGGAGCGGTCGAGCAGGATCGGCGCGATCAGGGCAACACCGTAGTCACACCGTGATGCGACGATCAGTTCGGCACTGGGATAGCCGGAGTCGAGGTAGTGCTCCACCGGCAGCAGACCACGCCGTTGCTGCTGCCGGTGGATGCCTTCCAGAGCCATGCTGTCGGACAGGGTGGAGGCGGTGGTGGCGACATTCGTGATCAGGTTCGCAGTCGCGCCCGGAGCGTTGCCCGTGTCCTGGGCCCGGCAGCTTTCCGAGATGTGCAGCTTGAACCCGTTCCAGAAGGTGTCGCGCTTGGCCGACCAGCGTGCATCGGTGTCATAGGGAGAGGAGAGACGGTGTTCACCGGGCGGGAGGCCGTCCCCGCCCTCGGACTGCTTCTCCCGCCGCTTGACCACCTCCCGCCCGTTGCCCGCCACGGTCCGGGTGTAGTTCTGCAGCAGCACGATGCGCAGAGTCTGCACGGCGGGCAGCTGGCGCAGCCACGCCGGCTGCCCGGGCGAATGAAGCGCGCCCAGCAGGGCGAAGCCATCCCGGCCGAAGTCCAGGGCCAAGGCGTCCTTCTTCGTCTTGGAGGTCGGCATGCGCCAGGAGTCGATACGTTCCGCATACCGATCGGACCAGGAGGCGTCCACAACATCGGTGAGCCAGTGGGGTGCCGCACTGGACAGGGCCTCCAGGGCGGCACGAACGGACTCCCCTGCCAGCTCAAGACGGTTCAAGTCCCTTACTGCGGCGATCACATGGGTGGAGTCGGTGCGCTGCTTGCCTCCGACGCCCAGCAGGCCGTGCTCGACCAGGGTGGCCAGCAGCAGGTCCAGTGTCCGCTCCTCCAGGCCATGGGCCACCACCCGGCTGCGGAACTCCGAGAGCACACTGTGGTCGAAGCCGGGGTCGGTCAGGGAGAGCCCGAGGGCGTATTTCCAGGCCAGGTTCTCCCGGACCTGGCCAGCCGCCTGACGGTCAGTGAGGTCTTCGGCCTTCTGCAGCACCGTCACCAGCGCGAGTCTGCCCGGGGACCAGCCGGGCTTGCCACGCTGCCCAAATGCCGCCGCGAACTCCCCGTCGCCGAACAGCTCACCGAGCCGGTCACGGACCTGCACAGCCAGCGGCCGCTCCCGCTTGCCGCGATACATCGCCGCGATCGCCGCAGCGATCTGGGGATCCGGCCCCGGCCAGGGCTGGGGCTGCATCGACACCGTCCACGCTCCGTCCTGCGGCAGAAGCCACAAGACTGCCGCAGAACCATGATCCACACACGGGCTGACGAACGTCACCCCGAATTAGCCACCAGGATCACTGGGGCGTGGAAAACAAGATCCATTATGTGCGGGATGTGACGTTCGGCGAGGACGCCTCGCGCATCCGCAGCGGCCACGGACCGCAGAATGCCTCGACGTTGCGAACTGTGGCCATGAACTACCTCCGCACCATGGGCAGTTCCATCGCGGACGCCAAGCGCCGGATCGCCCTGTCACCCCACAAGGCACCCCTGGACCTCTTCGGCGTACCCACCGACCTGCGACTTTGCTGAAAAATTCGACTTTGCGTCAGCCCTG
>NZ_JBEXPK010000246.1:0-1191 GCF_040612015.1 Streptomyces sp. NPDC006476
TTTGAGTAGCACGCTCAAGACCCGAAGCGGAGTGATCTAGCCATGGGCAGGTTGAAGCGGAGGTAAGACTTCGTGGAGGACCGAACCCACCAGGGTTGAAAACCTGGGGGATGACCTGTGGTTAGGGGTGAAAGGCCAATCAAACTCCGTGATAGCTGGTTCTCCCCGAAATGCATTTAGGTGCAGCGTCGTGTGTTTCTTGCCGGAGGTAGAGCACTGGATAGGCGATGGGCCCTACCGGGTTACTGACCTTAGCCAAACTCCGAATGCCGGTAAGTGAGAGCGCGGCAGTGAGACTGTGGGGGATAAGCTCCATGGTCGAGAGGGAAACAGCCCAGAGCATCGACTAAGGCCCCTAAGCGTACGCTAAGTGGGAAAGGATGTGGAGTCGCAGAGACAACCAGGAGGTTGGCTTAGAAGCAGCCACCCTTGAAAGAGTGCGTAATAGCTCACTGGTCTAGTGATTCCGCGCCGACAATGTAGCGGGGCTCAAGCGTACCGCCGAAGTCGTGTCATTGCAGCAATACTCCCAACGGAGGCTGTGATGGGTAGGGGAGCGTCGTCTGCCGGGTGAAGCAGCCGTGTAAGCGAGTTGTGGACGGTTGACGAGTGAGAATGCAGGCATGAGTAGCGATTCACACGTGGGAAACGTGTGCGCCGATTGACTAAGGGTTCCTGGGTCAAGCTGATCTGCCCAGGGTAAGTCGGGACCTAAGGCGAGGCCGACAGGCGTAGTCGATGGATAACCGGTTGATATTCCGGTACCCGCTGTGAAGCGTCAAACATCGAACCTTCTGATGCTAAGGCCGTGAAGCCGCCCCGGAGCCTTCGGGCAAAGGGGAGTGGTGGAGCCGCCGGACCAAGGTGGTAGTAGGTGAGTGATGGGGTGACGCAGGAAGGTAGTCCATCCCGGGCGGTGGTTGTCCCGGGGTAAGGGTGTAGGCCGGTGTGTAGGTAAATCCGCACACCTTGTGGCTGAGACCTGATGCCGAGCCGATTGTGGTGAAGTGGATGATCCTATGCTGTCGAGAAAAGCCTCTAGCGAGTTTCATGGCGGCCCGTACCCTAAACCGACTCAGGTGGTCTGGTAGAGAATACCGAGGCGTTCGGGTGAACTATGGTTAAGGAACTCGGCAAAATGCCCCCGTAACTTCGGGAGAAGGGGGGCCACGCCTGGTGATCCGTTTTACA
>NZ_JBEXPK010000246.1:1287-2488 GCF_040612015.1 Streptomyces sp. NPDC006476
GCACGGTGAGCTGGGGGTGGCCGCAGAGACCAGCGAGAAGCGACTGTTTACTAAAAACACAGGTCCGTGCGAAGCCGTAAGGCGATGTATACGGACTGACGCCTGCCCGGTGCTGGAACGTTAAGGGGACCGGTTAGCTCCATTTCGGTGGGGCGAAGCTGAGAACTTAAGCGCCAGTAAACGGCGGTGGTAACTATAACCATCCTAAGGTAGCGAAATTCCTTGTCGGGTAAGTTCCGACCTGCACGAATGGCGTAACGACTTCTCGACTGTCTCAACCATAGGCCCGGTGAAATTGCACTACGAGTAAAGATGCTCGTTTCGCGCAGCAGGACGGAAAGACCCCGGGACCTTTACTACAGTTTGATATTGGTGTTCGGTTCGGCTTGTGTAGGATAGCTGGGAGACTGTGAACTCCGGACGCCAGTTCGGGGGGAGTCGTCGTTGAAATACCAGTCTGGTCGTGCTGGATGTCTAACCTGGGTCCGTGATCCGGATCAGGGACAGTGTCTGATGGGTAGTTTAACTGGGGCGGTTGCCTCCTAAAGGGTAACGGAGGCGCCCAAAGGTTCCCTCAGCCTGGTTGGCAATCAGGTGTTGAGTGTAAGTGCACAAGGGAGCTTGACTGTGAGACCGACGGGTCGAGCAGGGACGAAAGTCGGGACTAGTGATCCGGCGGTGGCTTGTGGAAGCGCCGTCGCTCAACGGATAAAAGGTACCCCGGGGATAACAGGCTGATCTTCCCCAAGAGTCCATATCGACGGGATGGTTTGGCACCTCGATGTCGGCTCGTCGCATCCTGGGGCTGGAGTCGGTCCCAAGGGTTGGGCTGTTCGCCCATTAAAGCGGTACGCGAGCTGGGTTTAGAACGTCGTGAGACAGTTCGGTCCCTATCCGCTGTGCGCGTAGGAGTCTTGAGAAGGGCTGTCCCTAGTACGAGAGGACCGGGACGGACGAACCTCTGGTGTGCCAGTTGTTCTGCCAAGGGCATGGCTGGTTGGCTACGTTCGGGAGGGATAACCGCTGAAAGCATCTAAGCGGGAAGCCTGCTTCGAGATGAGGACTCCCACCCACTTGATGGGGTAAGGCTCCCAGTAGACGACTGGGTTGATAGGCCGGATCTGGAAGCACGGTAACGTGTGGAGGTGACCGGTACTAATAGGCCGAGGGCTTGTCCTCAGTTGCTCGCGTCCACTGTGTT
>NZ_JBEXPK010000247.1:0-2390 GCF_040612015.1 Streptomyces sp. NPDC006476
ATCCACCGCCATCGGGATACCTCATTCCCCCGGCATAGCGCGGCCCACGACAACCGTCACGACCCGACGTAACCCACACCGTTAAAGATCTCTAGAGCCTCTGCAGCGCGCAAATCCCCAGCCTCACCCCGAAGCTGCGCCATAACGAGCAAGGCATTGTGATCACCAAGGTCGGCGGCCCTGCCACGAAGGGGGTAGGCCCACTGAAGGCGGTATCGGTCAAGAGCAGCTTGGGCAAGACGATCGAGATCGCCGGCGTTGTCGAGGTGATCGTGAGCGGCATGCCAGAAGGCAGCCGGAGGGCACAGGTGGCGACGGGTGCGACCGTGTTGCTCGAGGTAGTCGGCGAGCCGGAACACCCGGCCCTTGAGCGGCAGCATGGTGGTGCCGGCGTCGGTGGTGGGGGTGGGTGGGCGTCGTGGGGGCCGCGGGGTGGTGGGGCGCAGGGGGGCTTGCTTGCCGTGGACCTGCTCGGCGAGTTCGGCGTAGGCCTGTTCGGCCCAGTCATCAGCGAGCTGGTCGTAGTCGTCATCACTGAGGTAGCCGGTGGCGGCGTCAGTCAGGAAGGCCTGGGGAAGGTGGGGGCCGACGCCGAGTCGGCGGGCGTCCATCGCTGCTTTCAGCAGCGCGCGGGCGGCTGGCAGGCGGGGCTGTTCGTAACGGCGCAGGAGTTCTGGCGCGCCAGCGAGGTCCTGTGCGATTCGTCCGCTGGCATGGGCTCGGTTCAGGGCATCTGCCAAGAGCCGATCACCGTTCCTGGCGAAGCCGGCCGCCTTCGCCAGGGCGGTGGGGTCGAAAGCCTCCGGGACCCCCTGAGTGCGCCCAGCCAGCAGTTCCCGTACCCGGGAGTGTGGATCGTTTCCTTCCGGGGCGGGCAGGGCGGTGTACTTGGCGGCGTATTCGGGCCACAGCGTGCCCAGTACCAAGACCGGGCCGCACTGCTCATCAGTCAGCAGTCGGTGCACGGCCGCCGCGATCCGCTCGCCGCTGGCCCGGGCGCCGAAGTAGTGCTGAGCCTCGTTCAGCCACACCACGGTGCGCGGCCCGACCTGGTGCAGGTCCTCCAGCGCGGCCTCCGCCCGGGTCGGATCGAAGGGATGCCACAACCGCCAGCGCTTCGTGACGAGCGGCTGCACGGCCTCCCAGCACGCCCTCGTCTTGCCCGTCGACGAGCTGCCCACCAGGACCACGAGTCGGCTGCGGCCTTGGGCCGCCTCCCGTACCGCCTCGGCCAGCACCCCGTCATGCCGACGCTTCACGTATCCGGGTAGGGCTCGCTTCCCGGCCGCGATGGTGCCCGCACCAGCAGGGTGGACTTCCAGCTCGTGCGGCTCCCATTCCTCGATCGGACGCCCCGGCCCCGGCAGGTGGACGGGTGTCCGTCCGCCTCCTCGACCGCGGTCCGCCGCAACTCCAGCAACTCCCCCACCGGCAGCTTCAACGCGCGTGCCAGATAGGCCACCGTCTTCGCCGACGGCACGCCGCCGCCAGACGCAAGAATCTTGCCCACCGTCGCCCGGCCCAGCCCGGCTTTCCCAGCGAGCTCTGTCTGGTTCAGCCTGGCTCGGGCCCGTGCCTCTTCCAGTCTTCCGCGCAGCTCAGCGAGTGCTGGGCTGCGGCTTTCGTCCGCCTCGTGCATATGCTGATCCCCCGGGATGGTGTGTGCGCCCGTGTTCATTTTCGTCTCGCTGAACCATGGCGCACAGGCATTCCGGGAGGTTCGTCCCTGTCAACACCCCACCGTGTACAGGGAGCTTGCCGTGATCGTCGCCGTCGTCTTTCTCGCCTTCGCAGTCGTTGCCGTCGTCGCGCTGGTGGCCGCCGCGGGCGCTGCCACGCTGGCCCGCCTCGATGGCGGCACCTGGCCCAGCGCCCTCACCCGCGCCGCCATCACCTTCACGGCAGTGATCACCCTCGCCGCCGCCATCACCGCGGCCCTCACCCCCCTCCTCATGTGAACGGTGCGTCCTGGACCCCCAGGCGGCGTCCGTTTCACCAGAGAGTGACGGCGCGGCCTCGACAGCGCAGGTTGCTGCGCAGGACGTAAGCGGATCGAGTCGTCATCATGCGCCCATGATTGATCAGTGGATTACAGATAGTGCGGTGTGTCCGCAGTGCCAAGGCCCAACGGACGCCCTGTGGAGGGAACATCCGGGTGCCGACCGTCTCGATCAAGATCCGGGCGACCACGGGTGCCTCTTTCGCGACTGGGTCAGCCGCCGCTGTCGCGGGGGTTGCTGGCAGCAGCCGCGTCCCATGCGGTCGTGCTGGGCCGTTGGCAACCCGCCAGGTGCCTAAGACGTCATCTCATTTGGTGAGTCTCCGGTAGCAGATGAGGGTGCAGGCGATGCTGGTGAAGGCCAGGAAGTGCTCGGCTTTGCGCTCGTAGC
>NZ_JBEXPK010000248.1:0-2367 GCF_040612015.1 Streptomyces sp. NPDC006476
GGACCTCGCCGCGTTCCAGCGGGAGTCACCTGCCGCCGTGGAGGAACTGAGCAAGGTGCTCGCGGAGGACGTGCCGGGCTGAACATTCGACCACCCCTCACTCGAACGGGCTAATCCTGAGGCTATTCAGGTTGAACTCGTAGACACCGGCTGGTGGATCACGTCGGTTCGATCACCAGGCCGGTCTGCGCGAGGCAGCCGTCGATCAGGTCCGGACGGAACTGGATCCTTACCGTTCTGTCTGGGTTCGCTCCGGTCATTCGTAGGATCGGGAGGCCCAGGGGCGCGGGGTATGGCTGTACTGGACCTGCTGCTGATGTGGCTAAAGAAGATGGGTGCGGTTCCTCTGAAGGGAAAGTGAGGAAGGACAGGGAACCGCGGGCTTGTGGGTAGGCGTCCACCTCGGCATGCAAGATCGATACCTCTATCTCGCTCGTCACGGTGAAGCCACGCCCGACGAGGGCGAGCTCACAGAGGCTGGCTGACGGCAGGCAGAGCTGCTTGGCAAGCGCCTGGGCGACGTTCCGCTGACGGCCATTCACCACGGTCCGCTGCCCCGCGCAGTACAGACGGCCCGGCTGGTAGGACAGCAGCTGGGTGTGGTGCCGCTGCGCGAGTCCGAGGCAGCAGGCGACTATGTTCCATACATCCCGGAGCGAGACGAACTCCCCGCAGAGGTCGTCGACGCTGTCCGCGCCGGCGACCATCCCGGCCACGATGGATAGAGCCTTCGCGTCCGCGGCCGTGCCCGCGCCGTTCTTCGCGCCGGTCAGCTTGACCTTCTCGGCGACCAGCCGAGGCAGGTCGCACCGCTCGGCCAGCCGGACGGCCGGGACCAGCCCGGCATGCGCGATCAGATTCGGTTCGTCGAACGCAGCGAACACCGTCGCCGCGCTGTGGGAGGATTTCACTTACGAGGTGCCTTGCTGGTTGGGCCTGTTGGAAGCGTGAGAACTCCCATCATCCCAGGTCAGCAGGCACCTCTTCTCGTTTCTTTCTCCAAAGGGCACCCGTCACGCGGTGGATCGAGGCTGAGGTGACCGGCCGACGGTGGCCGCCTCGGTGCTCGGGAGATCGGGTGGCCGCCCGTCGGCTTTCCCGCAGCTTTTGTGATCCGTCGAAGGTGAGTGAGGGAACGAAGAGGAAAGATAATTTTCCCCTTTGGACATGCGGTTCACGGGCACCGAAAAAAGGCCGGATCACTTCATGGGAAAGATCCCAAAACTTGCTCAACAGCCGATGGTTACTTTTGAGTTGGGCCCTAATCTCATGCCGGTTCCTTCCCAGTGACTCATCACCCCAGGAGCAGACTCATGGCAGGCGGCGGACAGCAGCGCACAGTCGACACGGAACAGCATTCAGGCACTGGAGGCCGCCCACAACGGCGTCACGCGATGCCGGCAGGTGGTGGACGCCACCCGCGGCAACCTCTCCACGGCGTACCAGGGCAGTGACGGAGGGCAGTTCGGTCAACTGCTGAGGATGTAGACGAGCAGTGCGGCGTCATCCGGGCCCACACCGCGGCGGATTTCGCCTTCCAGCAGCTCACCGGCGCCTGACCGCCCTCCGCCCCTTCACACACCGACGACCGAGACGAGTAATGAGCGACAACCTCACCGACGGATACATCTACGTCGTCTACTCCCACATGCAAAACGCGGCGGACGACATGGTCAGCTGGACCAAGGCGATCGGGACCACGCAAGCCACCGGTGACGCCATCCGGACCACCGCGGGAAGGGCCCGCACCGCACGGAAGCACCGAGGCATGGACCGACCGTTATTCAGCTCAGCCAACGCCCTGTCCGCACGCCGTCACCTGGGTATGTCGCCGCACGATGTGGCCAGGGATATGACGGTGCTCGGCGCCCCTGTCGATCCCGAACTGGTCGGCGCCTGGGAGAGGGGCGCGTACCGACCCACCGAGAATGAGCTGTTCGCCCTCGCGGACGTTCTCTGGTGCCGGACCACCGAACTGATGGGCATCGAAGAACCCCGCACCCTGGCCGAGCACCGACTCTCCCGGCAGTTCAGCGTGCCGAGGCTGAGCCGGACCATCAAAATGGACACCACCGAATACCTGAAGGCCGAGGCGGAGAACCAGTGGCCGGGAAATTTCCGCCAGACACTCTCTCTTCTGAACGCGCTGAACATCTCCCTGCGGCAATTGGAGGCCGCCACCGGTCCCTGCGACGCGATGTACGGCACGTCCTTCTAGTACTGCAACGACACTCCGTGATGCCCTCTTCGTCTGTAGTGGCTGATGCGGGCTCGGGCTTGGCTTCTTCTTCGCCATAGGGACCAGTCGAGTGCATGTTGGATGGCGTGGCGGATGGGAGAGGAGATTCGGTTGAAGAGCCGCCGAGC
>NZ_JBEXPK010000249.1:0-2362 GCF_040612015.1 Streptomyces sp. NPDC006476
TGTCCCCGTACTCGTGTGAGTGCACCACCAAGTACGGGGTTTTGTGCACCACTCAGGCCACGTCGGTGTCTCGCTCGATGGCCTGGAGCCGGTTCTTGAGCCGGTAGCTGTTGCCGTTGATGGGAACGACCTCGCAGTGGTGCAGGAGGCGGTCGAGGATGGCGGTGGCGAGGACTTCGTCGCCGAAGACCTGCCCCCACTCGCTGAAGGTCTTGTTCGAGGTCAGGATGATCGAGCCCTTCTCGTAACGCTTGGAGATCACCTGGAAGACCAGGTTCGCCTCGGCTCGCTCGAGGGGCTGGTATCCCACCTCATCGACCACGAGAACGCCCGGCCGCAGATAGGTGCCGAGCTTGCTGGTCAGCCGGCCTGCCGCTTCGGCGACTTTGAGGTTGCGGACCATGTCGTCGAGGCTGGTGAAGTAGATCGAGTAGCCGGCCCTGCAGGCCGCGACGGCCAAGGCGACGGCGATGTGCGTCTTGCCGACGCCGGGCGGGCCGAGCAGCGCAACGTTGGCCTTCTCCTCGACGAAGGAGAGGCTGGCAAGATCCTTGACCTTGCGGGGGTCGAGCTCGGGCTGGAAGGAGAAGTCGTAGTCGTCCAGCGTCTTGTGGTGCGGCAGCTTCGACAGTCGCAGGCCCTGCCGGAAGCGCCGGTCGTCCTTGACGGCGAGTTCCTCGGACAGCACCAGGTCGAGGAAGTCGAGATAGCCCATCTTGGCCTCGTCAGCCCGCTGGATGTACTGGTTCAGGGCATCGGCCAGGTGAGGCAGGCCGAGCTTGCCGGCCGTGGTGCGGATGCGGGTGCCGGTCAGCTCGCTCAACGGGCTTCCTTTGCCGGAGGGTTGGACGTGAAGGGGCGGGTGCCGGTCAACTCGTCATAGACCGACAGCGGACGGCGACCCACCTCGACGCGGGCAGCAGCGGCCCGGTTCAGCAGGGCCTGCAGCGGGCCGGCCTGCGGCCCGGGTGCGGGCTCCCGGCGGGGCGAAGGCGGGCTGTCGCCGGTGGTGACGCGGCGGCCAGCGCCGGTGGGCAGACCGTCCCAGTGCCCCTCGTCGACGATGCGGGCGCCGCGGCCCACAGCCCGCGGATGGACGGCCAGGAGAGTCTCGCCGTCCGAGCCGGGGACGGTGGAGTGCAGCGTGACCTGGGACTTCGTGGCACGAATCTCGACCAGTTGGCGGGGCCTGACCCGGCGGGCGGGCACCGAGTACAGGTTCGCGTCGAAAGCGACCAGGCAGTCCTTGCCGACGTGCCGCAGATGCCGTTGGGCGACCACATACGGCGTCGGGGGCAACGGGCGCAAAGCCATGTGGTCGCGCACCGCCCGATGGCCGATGACCTCGCCATGAGTGCCGTGCACCTTCGCCCGCCGCAGCGGCACCCAGGCCGCGAAAGCGGCGTTCATCTCCTCGATAGACGAAAACGCCCGTCCGGCCAGCACGTGATCGCGGACGATGCCCACCTGCCGCTCGACGCGGCCCTTGCCCTGCGGCCGGTAGGCGGCCAACACATCGACATCGAAGTCGTAGTGCCCGGCGAACGCGACCGCCTCCGGATGCAGCGGGACCGCCTCGCCCGGGGCGACGTGCCGGCGCACGACGGTCTTGGTGCGGTCGTAGACGATCGTCATCGGCACCCCGCCGAAGTGCGCGAACGCCTGCCGGTGGCAGTCGAAGAAGGTCGCCAGGTCCTGGCTGGTGGTGAAGCAGCAGAACGGGTCGCGCGAGTACGACAACGTCATGTGGAACGAGTAGACCTTCGGAATGCCGACATGAGCGAGGACCTTGCCCTCATCGCCCCAGTCCACCTGGGCCTGAGCCCCAGGAACCACCTCGAACCGGCGGTGCAGACCGGCCAGTTCACCAGGGCTGATCCCGAGTTCCTCGGCGATCCGAGGCCTGGCCTCCTGCAGGTAGAGCTTCACCCGCTGGTAGTTGATCGCGACCCCGTACTCCTGGACCAGACGCTCGTGGATCACCGCCCCCTTGAGCAGGATCTCCGCCCTGAGCATCGCGTCGATCAGCGGCGCAACCTCGTCCACCACCCGCTGCCGCGGCCGCCCGTTCGGTTCCCGCTGCGGCGGCGCAGCCGATACCTCACCCGACAGGTACTTCGCGACCGTGCGGCGGTTCAGCCCGGTCTCCTTCGCGATCTCCCGCAGGCTCATCGCGCCGGACTCATACAAACCGCGAAACCGCCGAAGCTCCAGCCAGCGATGCGGATCCAAAACCACCGTCAGCCGCCCCTCTGCCACCCCGAACCGACAGCAGCAGACTCGCGGCCCTTGCCCCTCACCGCATCAAGAACGGTGCACTCTCATCCGTACGAGGTGGTGCACGTTCACTTGTACGCGGACA
>NZ_JBEXPK010000250.1:0-2320 GCF_040612015.1 Streptomyces sp. NPDC006476
ACGCTCAGATCAAGGGCCGGGCGGGGCGGTTCAAGGCAATCGGCGCGACCCGGCACGACATCATCGTCGCCTACTGGCACATCGTCCATGACCGGGTGCCCTACCGGGAGCTGGGAGGGGACTGGATCGCCCGGCGATATTCCCCCGAGCGCCGGGCCCAACGGCTCATCTCCCAGCTGGAGGATCTGGGTGTGAGGGTGACCGTGGTCCCGGACACCTCGTCGTGACGTGGATTCATATCTCAGCCGCGGCCTTCTTCGCGAAGGAGATCGTGAAGTAGGCACGGTGTGTCTTTTCATCGATGCGGAGAAGGCCACCGAGGCGAACCCCGATGGCTACAGCGTCGCGCGGCTGTGCCGCGTTTTGGGCATCAACCGCTCCACCTACTATGCGTGGCTCGCTGCGCGGCTGGCCGTCGCTGAACGGCAGTGCGCCGACGACGAGTTGGCCGGTCGTATTCGCGAGATCCACGCCGCTTCCCGTGGCGCGTACGGGGTCCCGCGGGTGCACGCCGAGCTGCGGCGCAGGGGCCATGGCATCAACCGGAAGAGGGTCGAGCGGATCATGCGTGAGCGCGACATCCGCGGGATCACCCGCCGCCGGCGCCGCCACCTGACGAAGCAGGATGCCGGGGCCGCCCCGGCCTTGGACCTGGTCGGCCGCGACTTCACCGCCAAGAGGCCCGGCACGAAACTGGTCGGCGACATCACTTATCTGCCGACGATCGAGGGCTGGTGGTATTTGGCGACCGTCATCGACCTGGCGACACGCGAGGTGATCGGCTACGCGATGGCCGACCACCACCGCGCCGAACTGGTCACCGACGCCCTGCGCATGGCCGCGGGCCGTGGCGGTCTTCAGCCGGGCTGCATCATGCACACCGATCGCGGCAGCGAGTACACCAGCAGTGAATTCCGGTGCGAGATAAGGAAGTTGAACCTGCGGCAGAGCATGGGGAGAACCGGCATATATTACGATAACATCGCGGCCGAAAGCTTCTTCGGACTGCTCAAAGCGGAGATCGGCACCACCATCTGGGAGAGCCGCGAGGCTGCCCGGGCCGACGTTTTCCGCTTCATCGAAGTCGAGTACAACCGGACCAGGCTCCGCAAGCATCCCGAGTTCGGGTACCTCACCCCACTCGAAACCCGAGCCAGGCTGCAGCACGACTTCACCCCCGCAGCGTAAGCAACCGCTGTCCAAGATCAGAGGGGAACTTCACGGACCAGCGTGAGGGCGGTTTTGTGCGCGTGGTCAAGCCGCTGGCGTCGCACCTTGCCATGCAGCTTGGCGACCTTCTCCACGGCACGCTGGTGGTTGGCCGTACGGTCCTTGGCCTTGCGTCGCGGGAATCGGGACAGGGCCTGTTGCGCGGCTTCGAGCTTCGCGGAAGCCCTCCGCCCGTGACGCGGGTTGGGAACGACGTTGCCGTTTGAGTCGGCGAGGAAGTTCGCCAGGCCCACGTCGATGCCGACGACACTGCCGGTGGCGGGCAGCGGCTCGGGCAAGAGCTCGGTCAACGCGAGGGTTCCGCCCCGCGACCAGGCACGTGGGGCGGAACCCTTCCCGTAGCAGGAACCGAACGTCAGCCGATCTCCGCACCGAAGGTGCTGAGCGCCTCCGTCACCGGCTGGAAGAACGTCACCCCACCGGCAGTGCAGTTACCGGCGCCGCCGGAGGTGAGTCCGATCGCGGTGTCACCGGAGAACAGCGGGCCACCGCTGTCACCGGGCTCGGCGCAGACGTCGGTCTCGATGAGCCCGTTGACGGTGTTGACAGTGCCAGAGTCTGGGTCTTCTGGGTCTCTGAAGTTGACGGTCGCGTCCGTGTCGGTGACCGTGCCGGTGTGCACGTGGGTCGTGGAGCCGCTGCGGGTCACCTCCTGGCCGATGGTGGCGTCGCCCGCCTTGGTGATCTTCTGGGTCGAGCCGTTGTAGAGGTTCACCTCGCTCGGGTGGTCCGCGTTCCCGCTGTACTTGACCAGGCCGAAGTCATTGTCGGGGAAGCTGGACTCCACGGTGCTGCCGAGCTCCTGACCGGCGTCCGCCCAGACGGAGGTTTCGTTGGTGCAGTGGCCGGCCGTGATGAAGTACGGCTGGCCGTCCTTGACCACGTTGAACCCCAGGGAGCAAAAGACGGTGCCACCGGTGACGGGACCGATGATTTTGTCGCCGCCCGCGATGTAGGGCTTGAACTCCCCCTTGATGCGCTTGAGTTCTGCCTTCTCCCCGAGGCCGTCCACGACCTTGGTGAGCTTGGTCCACTCGGCCTGGGAGACGGTGCGGTCGGCGGTGACGACCACCTGGTTGGTCTTGGGGTC
>NZ_JBEXPK010000251.1:0-2312 GCF_040612015.1 Streptomyces sp. NPDC006476
AACCCTTCGACCGAAGACGACCAGGGGGGGGGGCGCGCCCCCCCCCCCCGGCGGCGGGTCTCGCACAGCAGGCACAAATCGCGCCCGCTCCCGTCCACTGGCCCGGTCGGATGCCCCAGGCATCGCGTCGTGGGCTTCGGCTTGGACACCGACTCCTCCAACTGCGCCATGGCCCGGGTCAGATCCGCCCGGATCTCGTGCAGCTTCACATCCGTCGTCTCGCTGGTCAGCTCTTCGCCGCGCTCGCCCAGCGACTCTGCTGCTCAATTGGTGAGGTTTACGCGGTGAGTCGGTAGGCGAGGCGTTCGAGGCGGCTGGTGCGGATCCGGCGCAGGGGTTGGTCGCTCCAGTAGGCGTCGAGGCGCACCATGTTGACTGCGGCCGCGGAGAAGGCGTGTTGGAGGCGGACCTTGGGTGGCCCTCGGTAGCGGGCCCGGCGCAGGCCGGTGACGTGCAGGGTCTGGTTGACGGTGCCCTCGATGCCGGCGCGCAGGGCGTACTTGGCCCGCCAGGCGGATCCGGGGCAAGGTCGCGGCGGCCGTCTCCGGGGTGCGGGTCATGAGGTGGCGTCCTGTTGGAGGTAGGCGGTAGGGCGTGGATCGCGGGCCGGGCGGCGTACAGGGTGGCGGGCAGCGCTTCGGTGGTGCGCCAGATCCGGCGGGTGCGATGCTGGCGGCGGTCGGAGGTGAAGTCGAGGGGCACGTCGGCGAGTTCGCGGTGGGCAAGGGCGGCCGCAAGGTGTGCGGGTGGCTGCTCCCATACGACGTCCCGCCGGGCCGGCCCCGCGTTGCGCAGCCAGAGGGCACCGCCAGGAGCAGGGGAAGGGCGGGGTATTCGTGGGTATGGCGTCGGCTGAGAGTGCGGGCGGGTCGTATGACTCTGGCGGGGACGGGAGGCCACGGGTAATTGTGGAGGAACCGCAGCGTGAGGTGAGGTCACATCGCCCGAGCACTCGGTGGGGAGTGTGTTGCTGTGGTGTGCATACGGCCGGGGCGTCCCTTCTCCCGGCGCGCCCCGGGCCGTATCTCTTCTGATACTGCCCGTCTGGTATCTGCCCCCCGGCTGGGCCGGTGAGTGGTGTCGGCGAGCGGTCCCGCAGGTGGACGTACTCCGGCACCGTTTGTGTACTGCGCCGTTGCGGGCATGACGAAGCGTCGCGTGCACGGTCGGTGGACGAACACCTGGCCTGGCCCGACAGGTGCCGGGCAGTGCCCTGGATCCGTGACCAACAGGGTCTGGCTGCTGCTGAGACTGAGCATGGCGTTGGGCGCCTGGGTACCCCGCGGACACTGATTGCGGGCACCTGCGCGTGACAGCGGGCCCTCTCTCGGCGACGGTGAATCAGCCGCCGTCGACACCCTGGTGTGCGGGCTGGGTAGGGACAGTGCGGTCACCGCGCGCAGTTCGGCTACGAACCGGCAAGCCTCAACTGCCGGTGGCTCACGAGCATGTTATCGCTTCGGGGTGTGGCCAGTGGTTCGTAGAAGGTGACTCCCTGGCAGGCCCCCGGTACCGGTGACTGCTGCACCCATGAGTGTGCCAACGCCGAGTACGCCACTTCCGTCCGGGACAGTGACAGGGGGGAGGCCGCGAGCCTTCTCTCGGTGCGGGCTTGATCAGGTCAAGTGCGTGGTCGGGTGTGACCGGCAGTGATCGACTGCGGCAGCGTGGTTGCGTCAGCCGGCGAGTTCGGCGAGCGCGAGGGCCGTGTTGCGCAGACTGGCCCTGGTGCGTGGCGCGTTGCCTGTGCGGATCTTCGAGGCGTCTTCGCGCAGTGTCACGTCGCGCAGGTGGTGCGGGGCCTCCACTCCCCAGTGCTCGCGGATGTGTTCGCCGAGCTGGGCAGCGGTGACCTGGTACATCGTCAGTCAGTGAGAGCTTGAAGTTCTCCCCTCCCTTCGCGAGCTCAGGGAGGGGATTCCTGTCTACCTTGCTGCGGCAGGTTTGACGGTTTACCCGCCCTGCGACCGCGCCTTCCGGCGGCCGGGACCTCCACGATGACGTGGCCGGTCCGGTACAGGTGCACGATGTTCCTCGCGGCGTTCCAGTCGGCGTTCGCTGTCCAGCCGCAGTCGGGGTTCTTGCAGGCGAACAGTTCCTGGCTCTCTCGGCTGCCGGGGGGTGGTGAATCCGCAGGCTGAGCACCTCTGGGAGGTGTGTGGGGGGGGCGGGGACCTTGACGAGCCGGCCGCCGTAACGGGCGCTCTTGTACGTCAGCGCCGCCGGCATCCAGTCCCTGTCGCACGGCGCCTCCATGGAGTTCGGCGACGGCAGCGGAGGCGTGCGCTCGGCGATGACGGAGTTCTACGGCG
>NZ_JBEXPK010000252.1:0-2295 GCF_040612015.1 Streptomyces sp. NPDC006476
GCTGAATTGCTCCGCAATTCAGCCAAGGAATTCGCTCCGCGAATCCCTGAAAAGCGCACCTAGGCCGTGGCAGCTTCGGCTCCCTGACGGCAGATCAGGGTTTACCGACTGTCGCGCCTTGTATAACCTGACGAGAAATTCAAAATCTCTGAATTCACTTCTTGGGGGCGAGTTTGGAGGGAGCCTCCTGTTCCTTTTCGGGGAAAAGGAATTCACTGATATTTCGTGGAAAACAGTACCACCATGAAGACACATCAGATGAAAGGAAAGCAGGCCCCCGCAAGGCCCGTTATCCCGACCCACGGTGTGAGGCCTGAGTCTGTTTGCCTCCACGCCGTAACCAATGGGGCAGGGAACCGAACAGGACGGCTGAGGAGGGCCGTTGAGGCCCCGTCAGCAGCCTTCCCTGCCGTACCCCCTCCCTCGCGGTCACACGGCCAGCGCGGAGGCATCAGCCGACGCGCAACCACACCACCCCCAGCCCATCCCCGAAGCCCGCAACTCACTACCCGCCCTCATTCCTCACTCACTCATCAACCAGCCAGGGACAGGCAGCAGCAGAGGGGATGTCAGCAACCCGACCGACCACGCCAATGCAGCGTTGACCAGGCACAACGCACACGCCGGCAGACGCCCTTTTGTGAGCGTTGTGGAGCCTGTTTTTGTGATGGTTGGGGTGGCGGTTGAGGTGATGGGTGTTGTGACGGTTGGCAGTAGAGCGTAGAATTATCACTGTCGCTAGCCAGCAACCCGAAGGGATCCGAGGCATGACAACTCCGTTGGAGCAGGCACGTGGTGGACGCGTGGCCTTGGCTGTATTTGCAGCCCTGCGAGCCGAGCGCGAGCCGTTCAGCATCGAGGGATGGATATCCCTAGCGCTGGCCGCCGTTGATGCGTACGCCAGTCGCAACCAGGACCCGCCGTTTCAGGCGCAAGCGGAAAGGAACATGGCCGATGCTCTGTCCACTCTCGGAGAAACGGCAACCGACGTTCTCCATTACATGGACGGAAAAGCGAAGGCAGCCGATCTCTACAACGAGGCGGTACGAATTGCCGCTACAGGGATTTGGGAAACCGTTCCTTTCGCGGCTGAAAAGGCCGATGAGGAAGCTAACGCGGCATCATTGCTTGCCGCATTGTCGCTCGCATGCTCGGCCATGTGGGACGACACGCACAGCGTTGAAATGCTCGACGGGGTTTATCAGCGGTTCACGACCGAGGCAGAAGAAACACGGCTTGTGTTCGCCCGACGCGTCAGGCGACTGGTGGAAGCGGATGACCGCGCACGGCTGACAAGCCGTCAGCTCACCTGACATCAACAGCCTCTGCCGAGAGAGGAGTGATCACCATGCGCAGTGCTTATCCGGACTTCCCCTCACAGCCCGGGGTGCCGCTCGGTTCGTACACGTGGTACGCCGTGACAGCCCGTTTCCCGAACGGGCGCGAGGTCGAGGTAGGCGAGTGGCAAGGCGACGCCGAGAAGGCCGGACAGGAGGCTTTGAGGGCGTACGAGCGCTACTACCGTGGCGCGTACGTCGAAGTCCTGCTGGACGGCTGCGTGTTCGCCTACGTGACGCACAACCCGCGTACGCATGAGAAGACCCCGTTCCTGTGTCAGCCGGGGTTTTGCTGGCACCACGCGTGCGGTGAGGTCCCCCCAGAGGAGTGCGGGTGCGGTGACCGGATCCAGCGAAGTGGTGGAGTCCACCCCCACGAGAGCGTATAGTTATCAACGTCGGGAACGGCGGCAACCGGACCCGGCGCAACCCACCAGTCGGGGCAGCCGACCAGCCGCCCCGCACCGAACGAAGGAGAACTCTCCTATGGGGCACAACCGTCCGACGCCCGTGATCCTGCCCAACGGCGTCGAGTGGTCCGTTCCGGCCGACACCCTGCGCGCCCGACGCGGCCACGACTTCTACCCCACGCTCGCCCAGCGCGCAGCGATCCCCCCGCTGTACAGCACCGATGACACCCCGACCCCGGACAAGATTGTTCACCTGCACTACTTCGGGGGTGCCTGCCTGGACTGGTTCGTGACCGAGCTCGACCCCTCGTGCGGTCTGGCGTTCGGATGGGCCTACATCACGGACGGCGAGTGGGGCTATTTCCACCTGCCTGAGCTGGAGTCGATCAGGTACGGCCTCGGATTCGTGATCGAGCGCGACCTGTACTGGGAGCCCAAGCCGGTCCGTGAGGTACCGCAGATCGCGCGCGTCGCCCGCTTCTGACCCGTACGGCGTAGTCGAGGAGGGAGGGGAGGTCGGATTCCGACCGGTACCAGGTCTGGGTGAG
>NZ_JBEXPK010000253.1:0-2282 GCF_040612015.1 Streptomyces sp. NPDC006476
CCCACACCGAGAACGGCTCCGGCATCCACTATGAGTATCGACCTGCCCCCAGAGCTTGCCTGGGTCGCGAGATTGGCTGTTGGCCAGGCGTGGCCCAGGGGCGATGAGGACCGGATGATGGCCCTCGGAAGGGCCTGGGAGGAGGCCGCGCGAGAGCTCGTTGCGATCAACGCGGCTGTTGGCGCCTCGGCGGTCGGTGTCTGGCGGGGCATCGAGGGCCCGGTCTTGAAGGAGTACGCGCATTTTGTCCAGCAGGTCGAGAGCAACCTGCCGGCCATGGCGAAGGGCGCGGGCCAGCTGGGGCGGGGCGCTAAACAGGCGAGCGTTGAGCTGGAGTACGCGAAGTACATGATCCTTGTCCAGCTTGTTTGGATGGCCTACGAGATCGCCCAGTGGACGTTTTTTGCGCCGGAGGTCATACCCGCCATCGTCGCGGCCGGGCGGCTCGCTGTACGCATGATCCTGCGGCGGATGCTGGTGGCCATCGCCACGGGCATCGGCATGATGGTCGGTGTGGACGCCGCTATCCAGGCGTTCCAGATGCTCAAGGGTGACCGCACCCGGTGGAACATCCGGAACACTTTGGGATCCGTGGAGTCGGGCGCGATGTTCGGGGCGATCGGCGGTATCACCGGGGAGTTCGGGGGCAGGTTCGCCGCCGGGTTCGCCAGCCACGTCGTGGGCAAGATGACGTTTGGGACCATCACCAACGTCATCGGCACCGTCGTGTCCGACGTGATGAACCGCACGCACTTGGACATGCTCTCGACGACCACGTCCGGTGCGCTGGGTGGCGTCCGCGGCGAGGGCGGCAAGCCGCGGTTCGGCAAGAACGGCGAGAACCTGCACATCGATCCCGTCAAGCTGAACCTGCCGGACCTGCCGGGGTCCGGCCTGCCGAACCTGGACGTGCCCAAGCTGCCGCAGACGGAGTCCTCCGGCGCGCCGCAGTGGCCCGTCACGGAGACCTCCCCGGTCAACCTCAGCGACCTAGGCACCCTCCCGGCCGCCGAGACGGCCCCTGGCGCCGACGCCGCACCCGGCGTGGGCACTACCACACCGGGCCCCGGTACGGTCCCGGCCACCAGCACCCCGGCCACCGGCGCTTCTCCGACGACCCGCACGGCGCCGGACACCGGCATGGGGCAGGGCACCGGCATTTCGGAACCGGGTCATCAGACGGCGTCCGGCCTGGCGAGCTCCGCGGCTATGCCGCAAACCGGGGAGGCCGGCCAGGAGGGGGCCGCGGCAGCTCCCGTCACCGGAGGCCGCGGACTTCCCGGCTTCGAGACCACTTCCCTGAACCAGCCGGCCGAGGCGCCGGCGCCTCACGAGGCCACGTCGTCACATACGGCGGCCCCCGCGCCGACCGTGGCAACCGGCCCGGCCACTCCCGCCTCGGCACAGCCGCAATCGCGCTCGGGCAGCGGCACGGTCCCGGCCACGGAGAGCGACACCGCGCAGAGCGCGTCGCCGCGGGAGTCCGCGGGCGCTTCCGGCACACGGTCCGGTCAGCCGGGCGAGTTGCCGGTCACCCGGCCCGCCAGCGGCTCGGAGGACCCGTCCACCGGCCGCGTCCGCACGGTCGGTGACGCCATCCCCGAGCCCGCGGCTGGGGGCCGGAACACCAACACCACCATGAGTACGTCCTCTTCGGCCATCGACACGGCCACGCCGGAGCACACCACCGTGCCGGGGATGGGTGCGCGCATTGCGCACGGGGACGGGGCCGTGTCGGGGTCGGTCGCCCCGTCGGAGCGGACAACGATGTCGGGTGCGGGTGGGGTGCACGACGACGCGACCCTGCCGGGGACCAGTACCGTGCCGCGGCAGGAGACGGGCACTCGCGGCGCCGAAGGCGCCTCGCCGGAGCTCGCGGCGCAGCACGGCGGCGAGCGGGGCACGTCCACGTCCGGGCAGTCCGGCGAGACGCGGATCGGAGGCGGTGCTGGGGCGCCGCGGAGCGCCCCGGGCACGGCGTCGCACGCGCCGCAGGAGCAGGCCTCCACCGACGCTGCCCGCCAGGCGCAGCCCATTGAGCCGATACGGCAGGGCACGCCCGTACCCGGTGGGTACTTGGTCGGTGAGCACGTCGGTGAGCACGTCGGTGAGCACCTCGGCCTGCCGCATGTGCCGGAGCCGTTCGATGCGTCGCAGCTGCCGGATCCGTCGCCGCGGGCTCTTGTCCAGGATCTGCCGTCCGTACCCGGGCTGCGGCCTGACTCGCCGCAGCCGCAGGTGCACCATCGCGTGGACGAACTCAGCCGCATCGCGCGGTCGGC
>NZ_JBEXPK010000254.1:0-2262 GCF_040612015.1 Streptomyces sp. NPDC006476
AGACCCAAAGCCATTCATCTGGACCAAGACAGCCGAAGAGATCCTCGACTCCCTCGCCCGCTTCTGCCGACGGATCTCTGGCGCAGGACACTAGCCTGGTGCCAGGTAGCGGTAGACCAAGGCCACCGTCATCACCTTGAGATCGATCAAGGCCGCGGTCCACCTGATGGACTCCCGGCGACGCTGATGACCGTCGACAACCCCCCGCCCGCCGGCACATGCCCGGCAGACTCTCACTGGCCGCTTGTCGCTGTCTTGTCCCTTGTCGTCCTGGTCTCGGACCCACGGCCTGACGGCCGAACAAGCGCCGCCCCACCCAAGAAGCCCCGGGGGGCGGGGGCCCCGGCCCGCCCTTGGCGCGGAGCCCCCGCCGACGCGCAACACAACCAGACGCCCACCCGACCCTCGCCCCGTTCTCCTGCCGATCTGCCCCCTGCCCACCCCCACCCACCTACTTCAGACGGGCAAGGCGGACAGGGGAAAGGAAAGAGGGTAGTTGGGAACCATGGTCAGGGGAAGACAAGGGGCGTGAGCTGCGAAAACCGTGCGCAGTCACACAGAGCAGCCGGTAAGGGATTCGGTAGGAAGACCGGCAGGGAAAACGGTAGGGACATCGGTAGCGGGTGTGGACGGGCCTCCGACGGGTGGGCCGGGGCGCGCAGCGCGTCCGGCCCCGCGACCTGCGATGGTCGGGGCTCCCCGCTGCCCCGACCACGCACGGGCGCGCCACTCACCGCGCGAGGATCACGCCAACCAGGGTGGCCATCACCATCACTGCGGTGAGCGCGGCGCCGAGCGGCTGGCTCCAGGACGGATGGCAGTGCACGACGTAGGCGACTCCAGCCGCGAACAGCAGCACGACGACGACCAGGAGCAGCAGCACGAGCAGAGCGAGCGTGGACACGAACGGTTCCGCCTCGGGACCGGGCACGCCCGGATAGGGCGTGCGTTGGTTGGGCGGAGATGCGTTGCACATCCCCACATCAGGAGGCCGTGGTTCTGGCCGGGGCTCAGAGTGCTCGGCGCGGGGGTTAGCTCCGCAACCCCGCTCTGACCAGCCAGTTCACGACGTAGGCGGCCCTGGTCACAGGGCAGGCGAGACGTGGCGGCTGGCGTCGACTCTTTCCCTGCCGGATCTCCCATTCAATGCTTCTGACCGGAAAACTCGAGGGTTCGACAGGTATGGCGGTGTAGCCCCTGGGGCTGTGACGGCGGGGTTGAGGGGCGGTGCGGTGGGTCGTCAGGCGCCTGCCGGGGTGAGGGTGACGTCGTGGCCGAGGGCCTTGAGCTGGCTGACGAGGTCGCGGGTCTTGCGGGCCGGATCGAGGTTCTTGGTGTGCCAGTCGGGGCGGAGGTCGCGGTAGCGGGCGGTGGGGTCGTTCATGAGGTGCCAGCCCATGACCAGGATGGAGCGGGCGACGGCGACCAGGGCCTTGAGGTGACCTCGGCGTTTGACGATGCGGCGGTAGCGGGCGCCGAGGAAGGTGTCGGTGCGGGCGGCGGAGACGGCTGCTTCGCCGAGGGCTCCGCGCAGCCAGGGGTTGCCTTTGCCGGCGGTCCTGAGGTGTTCTTCGGGCCGGACTGGAAGGTGCGTGGGGACAGGCGGGCCCAGGAGGCGAGGTGGTCAGCGGTGGGGAACACGCTCATGTCGGTGCCGATCTCGGCGAGGATGACCTGGGCGGTGGCGGGTCCGACGCCGGGGATTTCGTCCAGGCGCTCGACGTCGGTCAGCGGCATCAGCATGCCCTGTCCGGGCTGGTCGTCGTCTGGGGCGTCGGGGGTTGTGGACAGGTCGGTGAGGCGGGTGGTGATGCGGGCGGTGAGTTTGAACGCGTGGTGTTCCTCGAACCCGCCCGCCACACGAACGACAGCGGCCGGCACCGGCGCTCGGCCGCCAGGTGGGTCTTGGTGGTCAGCCCACCCCGGGAACGGCCCAGTTCAGCCGCACGGAGCCAGGCTCTGCGCCGCCGCCGTAAACGCCGCCGCTCCTCACGCACCACGTCGTCTCCGTCCCCGTCCGGCGGAGCTACCGGTGCGCTTTGACCCTTTCGAGGACTCCGTTGCTGAATTTGTCAGCTGGTGAGTCGGTGGCTGAGGCGTTTGAGTCTGCTGGTGCGGGGTTTGCGTAGTGGGTCGGTGGTCCACCAGGCGTCGAGGCGGACGATGCTGAGGGCGGTGGCGGAGAAGGCGTGTTGGATTCGGACTTTCGGCAGGCCGCGGTAGCGGGCCCGGCGTATGCCGGTGACGTCGAGGGCCTGGTTG
>NZ_JBEXPK010000255.1:0-2256 GCF_040612015.1 Streptomyces sp. NPDC006476
TCTCGGCGTCGCTCGAATCCTGACCCTCTGACGGCGGATCAAAAGTGACCCACTCGGTGATCTTCGCCTGAACCTGATCTTGATCTGAGGTCAGGAGGGAGAGGGTGATCTGCGTGGAGGACTGGGCAGAGATTCGCAGGCTGCACCGGGCCGAGCAGATGCCGATCCGGGCGATCGCGAGGCATCTGGGCATCTCGAAGAACACGGTCAAGCGGGCACTGGCGAGTGACCGGCCGCCGAAGTACGAGCGTCCGACCAAGGGCTCGGTGGTCGACGCCGTCGAGGTACAGATCCGTGAACTGCTGCGGGAGACGCCGACGATGCCCGCCACGGTGATCGCCGAGCGGATCGGGTGGGAACGCGGGATGACGGTACTCAAGGAGCGGGTGCGGGAACTGCGGCCCGCCTACGTTCCCGTTGATCCGGTCTCCCGCACGACCTATCAGCCGGGTGAGCTGGCCCAGTGCGACCTGTGGTTTCCCGAGGCGGACATCCCGCTCGGCTACGGGCAGAGCGGCCGCCCGCCGGTATTGGTGATGGTGTCCGGCTACTCGCGGGTGATCGCGGCACGGATGCTGCCCTCCCGGACGACCGGCGACCTGATCGACGGTCACTGGCGGCTGCTGTCCGCTTGGGGTGCGGTGCCCAAGACGCTCGTCTGGGACAACGAGGCCGGGGTCGGCCGCGGCAGGCTGACGGCAGAGTTCGCCGCGTTCGCGGGCCTGCTCGCCACGAAGATCCACCTCTGCCGTCCGCGTGATCCAGAAGCGAAAGGGCTGGTCGAGAGGGCCAATGGCTACCTGGAGACGAGTTTCCTGCCCGGCCGCACGTTCAGCGGCCCCGGCGATTTCAACACCCAGCTGACCACCTGGCTGACGGTCGCCAACCGGCGCGTCCACCGCACTCTGCAGACCCGCCCCACCGAGCGGTGGGAGGCCGACCGGGCCGGGATGCTCGCCCTGCCGCCCGTCGACCCGCCCGCCTGGTGGCGGATGCAGACCCGGATCGGCCGCGACCACTACGTCCGCGTCGACACCAACGACTACTCGGTGCACCCCGACGCGATCGGCCGCACCGTCACCGTGCTCACCGACAACGACGAGGTCATCGCGCTGGCGCCCGGCGGCGTGATCGTCGCCCGCCACCCCCGCTGCTGGGCCCGCCACCAGACCATCACCGATCCCGATCACGCGGAGGCGGGCAAGACGATGCGCGGACAGCTGCACCACCAGCAGGCCACCCGCCAGGCCACAGCCCAGGATGCCTCCGGCCCGGTCGTCGAGGTCGAGCAACGCGAACTGGGCTCCTATGACCGGCTGTTCACCGTCATCGAAGGCGGCGGCGACAGGGAGGCCGGCTGATGCCACGCACCACCACCCCGGCCGGCAGCACCACAGCGGGCCGCAGGACCGGGTCTCAAACGGCCGCCGACCTCGCTTTCCTGGCTCGCGCAATGAAGGCACCGGCCCTGCTGGACGCCGCCGACCGGCTCGCCGAACGCGCCCGCAAGGAGTCCTGGACCCATGCCGAATACCTGGTTGCCTGCCTGCAACGCGAGGTCTCCGCCCGCGAATCACACGGCGGCGAGGCGAGAGTACGGGCCGCCCGCTTCCCCGCGATCAAGACGATCGAGGAACTCGACGTCACCCATCTGCGCGGCGTGACGCGACAACAGCTCGCGCATCTGGGCAGGTTGGACTTCATCGCCGGCAAGGAGAACACCGTCTTCCTGGGACCGCCTGGCACCGGGAAGACACACCTGGCGATCGGCCTCGCCGTCCGCGCTTGCCAGGCCGGACACCGCGTGGCCTTCGCCACCGCCGCCGAGTGGGTCGACCGCCTGGCCGCCGCCCACCACGCCGGACGTCTCCAGGCCGAGCTCACCAAGCTGAGCCGTTACCCGCTGATCGTGGTCGACGAGGTCGGCTACATCCCCTTCGAAGCCGAGGCCGCGAACCTGTTCTTCCAGCTCATCTCGAACCGATACGAACGCGCGTCCGTGATCGTCACCAGCAACAAACCCTTCGGACGCTGGGGAGAGGTCTTCGGCGACGAGACCGTGGCCGCCGCCATGATCGACCGTCTCGTCCACCACGCCGAGGTCCACTCCCTCAAAGGCGACTCGTTCCGCATGCGAGGACGCGAACTCGGACGCGTCCCGGCCACCAGCGACAACGACTGAAACGACCAAGCCGAAGACACCCGGGTCAGATTTCAACCGACCAAAGTGGGTCCAGGTTCAGCCGACGCCGACAC
>NZ_JBEXPK010000256.1:0-2224 GCF_040612015.1 Streptomyces sp. NPDC006476
GACCCGGCCGGCGACCCACCGCCCACCACGCCCACCACGACCGGGGAGGAGCCACCCCGCCAGACCGACACCGGCCAGCCCGGCCCGCACTCTCCGAGCAGCCGGGATGCCGCACCCGACCCGGCAACCCGTCGCTTCGCCGAGCAGCTCGAACCGCTCGAAGAGCCGGAGGCCAGGCGGCTGTGGGAGGAGGCGACGCGGATCACCGCCAGGCACAACCCGTACCCGCTGACCATCAAGGAGGGCGCGGCATCGCTGCGGGACCGGGACCCGCAGCGGTACTGGGCGACGATGCAGGTCGCCCGAGCCCTCCACGAATTCCAGAACGCGCCCGACCGGGACGATTCCGGCTCGAAGACCGACCCGGTGCGCGGTGTGGAGAACGCCGGCTTCCAGGTGCCGGACGACCTGCGTGAGTTCGAGGTGCGTTTCGGAAAGCTGGAGAAGACCGTCGCGCGCAAGCTGTCGGGCGAGGCGATCACCATCGCCGGCAAGTACAGGCCCTTCAAGCTCACTGTCCAAGAGGGCGCCGCCGGCATGCGTGAGCGTGACCCGCGGACGTACTGGGCGATGATGCGGGTCGCGCGGACGCTGCTCGACAACAAGGGGAAGCCCGACCGCTTCCAGCGTGCCGAGGACGAGGCCCAGAAGGTGTCCGAGGAGTTCGGCGGTGCTGGCAGGCTCAGGGCCGGCGTGGGCGGCAGCCCCCACGGCGACAGGCCCTCCGGTCCGGGCGATGGGCCCGACGAGCAGGACGTCGTTCGCCAAGACGTGGCGGTGGAGTCGCATCCGCAGGGGTATGCCGTCAGCCATCCGGGGTTCGGTGACCGTCGTCTCGTCGTCGGTGGCGATGGTGTGCTGAGGAGTTTGGAGGATGCCGGCTCCGGGTCTGGGCCTGGGGTTGTCTTCGGGGCCGGCGGGGCTGCGCCGTCCGGCGGTGGTGTCGGCCAGGAGTCCGGTCCCGTTGGTCGTGTTCGTGGCGCGGCGGAGGCGTTGGGCGGTGAGGGGGGTCCGGCGGCGAAGCGTCCGCGAACGGGTGCGGAGGGCGACGGGCGTGACCAGGTCGACAGTCCGGCGTGGAGTTTTGACCTCTCTGGTTGGGATCCGGCTCTGTTGGACAGTCCGGCGCCTGGCGTTGGTGGGTCCGTGGGTGGTCCGGGTGTTCCGGTGGGCCCGGCGGAGGGATCGGTCTCGGGCGTGCCGGTGTCGGAGCACCGGCTGGACGATTTGACGGCGGGTTTTGACTTATCTGGTGGGGATCCGGCCGGTGCGGCCGGGGATGATCTCGCGACGCGCCTGTCGCAGGCGGGAGCGGACCCGGCGCACCGTCTTCTCGATTGGGTCCATCAGCAGGATGGAGCTGACCTGGAGGCATGGACGGCCTCACTGCGCCGCCTGGCCACGCGGCACAAGACGTACACGCAGTTGGCCGACAGCCTGGGCGTGAGTCTGGCATGGCTCAGCCCGGTCCTCAATGGAAAAGAGCCGGCGAGCAAGTCCTTCAAGTGGCGGGTGCGTGTTGCGGTCCGCCTGACCGACACCGAGAACGCCGGGAAGTGGAGCATCAAGACCCACTCGAATCGCATGCGCTTCAATGTGTTCTTCGACGACACGCATACGGCTCTCGAGTTCGGCGGCGGCGGCGTCACGGCCTGGAAGGTTGTCCTGCCGGACACGGACATGCTGGTGCGCTACTCCCGGTTGTCGCCGGGATGGGACGACGAGCCGCAGTTGATGACGCGGGGCGGCACGCGCCCCCCGACCGGATGGAGTCTGGTGAGGTCGCCCGATGGCGATGGCAGCTGGACGGTCCATTTCGCCCCGGCGGACGGCGGGCCGGGACGGCAGTGGCGCGTGTCGTCCGCCAGGACGCTGGAACCGTCGGCCCAGTCCCCGTCGGCCGGTCCCCAGCCCTCCGGTGCGGTCGGAGGTGATCTCGCGGGCCCCGGTCCCTCCACCGACTCCGTCACCCTGAGGGAGCCCGGCATGCCGGGCGAGGAACCGCAGGCACCGCGGGGCGACGTGGAGGGCGTCAGGCGCTCCGGTCCGGGCGATGGGCCCGACGAGCAGGACGTCATTCGGCAGGACGTGGTGGTCGGCATGCCGCTGATGTCTGGGCAGCCGGGGCCGGGCGACGGGCGTGACCAGGTCGACAGTCCGGCGTGGAGTTTTGACCTCTCTGGTTGGGATCCGGCTCTGTTGGACAGTCCGGCGCCTGGCGTTG
>NZ_JBEXPK010000257.1:0-2192 GCF_040612015.1 Streptomyces sp. NPDC006476
GAGGTCTTCGACCTGCGCCCGGCCGCGATCATCCGCGACCTCGACCTGCTGCGCCCGATCTACTCCCAGACCGCCGCCTACGGCCACTTCGGCCGCGAACTCCCCGACTTCACCTGGGAGAAGACCGACCGCGTGGACGCGCTGCGCAAGGCCGCGGGGGTGTGAGGTGCGTATCGCCGTCACCGGGTCCATCGCCAAGGACCACCTCATGTCCTTCCCGCACAGGTTCGCCGACCAGCTCCTCGCGGAACGCCTGGACCGGATCTCGCTCTCCCTGCTGACGGACGAACTCGAGATCCGCTACGGCGGGGTCGCCGCCAACATCGCCTTCGGGCTCGGCTCGCTCGGCCTCGACCCGCTGCTGGTCGGCGCGGCCGGCGCCGACTTCGCCGACCAGGAGGTCTGGCTGAAGGAACACGGGGTCGACACGTCGGGCGTGCGCATCAGCGACACCCTGCACACCGCGCGCTTCGTGTGCGCCACCGACACCGCCCAGAACCAGATCGGCTTCTTCTACGCCGGCGCGATGGCGGAGGCCCGCCACATCGACCTGCCCGAGCTGCTCGCCCGTACCGGCGGCGCCGACCTCGTCGTCATCTCCCCCGACGACCCGGACGCCATGGTCCGTCATGTCCGCCAGTGCGTGCGTCTCGGCGTCCCCTTCGTCGCCGACCCCTCGCAGCAACTGGCCCGGCTGGACCGCGCCCAGACGCGGGCCCTGCTCGACTCCCCGCGCTGGCTGTTCACCAACGAGTACGAGGCCCTGCTCATCCAGGAGCGCACCGGCTGGACGGAACAGCAGGTGCTGGGCCGCGTCGGCACCTGGGTCACCACGCAGGGCGAGCGCGGCTCCCGGATCACCCGCGCGGGCCGCACCACGACCCTCGTCCCGGCCGTCGCATCGCGGGGCGCCGTCGATCCCACGGGCGCCGGCGACGCCTACCGGGCCGGCTTCCTGGCCGCCCTGGCCTGGGAGCTGGACCTGGAGGACGCGGCCCGGCTGGGCAGCGCCGTCGCCTCGGTGGTGCTGGAGAGCCGCGGCACGCAGACCTACGCCCTGGACGGCAACGACCTCCTGGACCGGCTGTGCGACACCTACGGCGCCGGCGCGGTACGCCGTCTCATCCCCAGGCTGGGGGCGCTGTCATGACGCCGGCGGCCCGGGCCGCGGCGCTGCGCGAGGCCCTGGCCACCCGGGTGGTGGTGGCCGACGGGGCGATGGGCACCATGCTCCAGGCCCAGGACCCCTCCCTAGACGACTTCCAGCAACTGGAGGGCTGCAACGAGGTCCTCAACGTCACCCGCCCCGACATCGTCCGCTCCGTGCATTCGGCCTACTTCGACGCGGGCGTCGACTGCGTCGAGACCAACACCTTCGGCGCCAACCACGCGGCACTCGCCGAGTACGACATCCCCGAGCGCGTCGCCGAGCTGTCCGAGGCCGGCGCCCGGATCGCCCGCGAGACGGCGGACGAGTTCGCCGCCCGGGACGGCCGACTGCGCTGGGTGCTGGGCTCCATGGGCCCGGGCACGAAACTGCCGACCCTGGGGCATGTGTCGTACGGAGTGCTGCGCGACGCCTATCAGCAGAATGCCGAGGGACTGCTCACGGGCGGCTCGGACGCCCTGCTCGTGGAGACCACGCAAGACCTGCTCCAGACGAAGGCGGCGGTCCTGGGCGCCCGACGCGCACTCCAAGCACTTGGCGCCGACGTCCCGTTGATCGTGTCGGTCACGGTGGAGACGACCGGCACGATGCTGCTGGGCTCGGAGATCGGTGCCGCGCTGACCGCGCTGGAGCCGCTGGGCATCGACATGATCGGCCTGAACTGTGCGACCGGCCCGGCGGAGATGAGCGAGCACCTGCGCCATCTGGCCCGGCACGCCCGCGTCCAGCTGTCCTGCATGCCGAACGCCGGTCTGCCGGTCCTGGGCAAGGACGGCGCCCACTACCCGCTGTCGGCAAGGGAGTTGGCGGACGCGCAGGAGTCGTTCGTCGGCGAGTACGGGTTGTCGCTGGTCGGCGGCTGCTGCGGTACGACGCCGGAGCATCTGCGGGCCGTGGTGGAGCGGGTGCGTGGACTGACGCCTGCGTCACGTGATCCGCGTCCGGAGCCGGGTGCGGCGTCGTTGTATCAGTCGGTGCCGTTCCGTCAGGACACCTCGTATCTGGCGATCGGTGAGCGGACGAA
>NZ_JBEXPK010000258.1:0-2152 GCF_040612015.1 Streptomyces sp. NPDC006476
GCGGGAACAGATCGGGCAGTGGCTGCGAGCCGGTGTGGTCGAGGAAGGCCGGCTCACGCCGACCGAGGAGGGAACTCCTCAAGGCGGCGTGATCACGCCTCCAACGCAATGGGCAACTTCTGCTTCGACGTGACGTTCAGTTACCGGCGGTTGGAGAAGCTGCCGCGCTCCGAGAGTAGGCGGCGTCATGACGGATAGTACGTTCATGACATGGTACGCGGGGATCGTGTCGACAGCATCGAGTACGCGCGGCGGGTCAACGCTGCTGCGGACCTGCTCGCGGTGGAGGCGTCCGGCGCGGAGGCGGCCCGTGTGCTGGCTGCCCGTTTCAGCGTGTCGGTGCGTCAGGCACACCGGTATGTGGAGCAGGCCGTGGCGCAAGGCCGAGTCGCCGTCCCCGAGGCGAGCGTGGTATTCACCGTCAAGCTGCCCGGATCGCTCGCCGAGCAGGTCCGCGCGCATGCCCGCGCGAGCGAGGCCACCTTGTCCTCCGTGGTGGCCGCGGCGCTGGCCGACTACCTCGGCGACGACTCCGGCGGACAGCGGCGGGCCAGGCCGTGAACCAGCCGCCGGTGGAGCTGGAGTGGGTCTTCTCCCGGCATGCCGAGGCAGAACTGCAGGCGGCCTACGCCCTGCTGGTGCCCCGGCGCCAGGCCGGCACCCGGGACAGTCAGCGAGGCCAGGCGCGGGAAGGAACACACGGTGACCACGGCGGCGATCTACGCGAGGGTGTCCTCGCAGCGGCAGAAGAAGGACCAGACGATCGCCTCCCAGACGGCGGCGCTGCGCGCGTACGTCGAACGGATGCGGCTTGAGCTGCCCGAGGAGTGGGTCTTCGAGGACGAGGGCCACTCCGGGGCCACCTTGATGCGGCCCGCGCTGGAGCGGCTTCGGGATCTCATTGCGCAGGTCGGCGTGGACGTGGTGGTCGTCTACGCCCCGGACCGCCTGGCCCGCAAATTCGCCTACCAGGCCCTGCTGATCGAGGAGTTCGCCCGCGCCGGCACCCGGGTGGAATTCGTCCGCGGCCCGCGCGGCGACTGGCTCTTGGCGGCCTGGAAGCACTCCTCGACGCTCCAGCGGACACCCGCGACGCGGACGAGCTCGTGCAGAGTGACCTGGGTAGGTGACCAGCACAGGTAGAAGGCGAGTTCACCGGTGGTCCGGATGCGGCGGATCAGCAGGTGACGATGGACGCCGGTGCCGATGTGGATCCAGGCCCAGTCGTACTGACTTGGAGGCCGTGGTTGACGAGTCGGCCATGTACGGCATGCCAGATGTTTGGGGTCTCGAACTTGCAGGCAGCTGAGTCTGGTTGAGGCGGAGCGGCGGTGTTTGCAGGCGGCCGGCTTATGCGGACAGGGGATGCGGCAGAGCAAGGTCGTGGAGGTGCTCGGGGTGTGTCGGCAGGCGGCCAGCCTGTGGGACTGGGCCTGGCGAGAGGGCGGCAGAGGCGCGCTGTTGTTCACGGGGCCGGGCGGCAGCTGGTACCTGTCCGCCGGGCAGGAAGCGGAGCTGGGGGTCTTGCTGCGGGCCGGTGCGATGGAGCACGGCCGGGAGGATCAGCGGTGGACGCTGGCGCGGATCGGCAGGCTGATCGAGGAGCGGTTCGGCGTCACGTACGAGGTCTGGGGGGCCTGGCGGCTCGAGGAGGCGATCGCCGCATGGCGCACGAAGACGTGGCCGGCGGCGTCCCCTCCGCGCAGGTCGAGTTCGGGATCGCGCTCACGCAGCCGGTTCAGCTTGTCGGCGTCCTCGTCCCGCAGGTGCTCGGGGTGGGTCATGATCCAGGCGGTGACCTCGCGGACCGATGGAGGCTTCGATCCCGGGTTGGGTGCGGGTCCGCGCCCGGTCCGGTAGCGCCGCAGATGCCGCTGAACAGCCAACTCGCCACCGGGATAGCCGAGTTGCTTGATCTCGCGGTAGAGCTGGGCGGCGTTCCTGATGCCCTCATTCCAGCGCCGGTGCTACGCCACTCGGCGGGACACCATCGAGCACCCGCCGATCTTCCTGCCCGGCAACGCCCCGACGGCGGCCCCGGCGCCGGTAGCAGACGACTCTCCGTCGCCGACCAGCTTGTCGTCTTCCTCCTCACGAAGCGCTGGTCCATGGCCCAGACGCCACTCGCCGAGGCAACCGGCCTGGCCAAGAG
>NZ_JBEXPK010000259.1:0-2142 GCF_040612015.1 Streptomyces sp. NPDC006476
TGACGGGGCAACGGAGCTCCTTCGGGACAAGCTGTCTTGGTCGACTGCCTGTACCAACGAGCTCCGTTGCTCTGCGTCGGAAATCCTTCAACTCACTTGCGTCACCTGCGATGACGCTAACTACCCGGCCTTGGGGGAAGGCCCGATCTCTACAACCTTGTCCATCACCCCGACTTCCTCACCGTCGCGTGGGAGAGGGTGAGGGGCAACAAGGGCGCGCGCACCGCCGGCGTGGACCGGGTCATCCCGGCCTTCATCGCCGATGACGCCGACATCGTGGCCTTCCTGAAGAACACGCGGGAGCAGTTGAAAGCCCGCACGTTCACCCCTCTGCCAGTGCGGGAGCGCATGATCCCCAAGCCGGGCAGCGGGGGAAAGCTCAGGAGGCTGGGGATTCCCACCGCGATGGACAGGCTCGTGCAAGCCGCGCTCGTGCTGGTTCTGGAGCCGATCTTCGAGGCGTCATTCAAGCCGGTCAGCTACGGATTTCGCCCCGAACGACGAGCCCATGACGCAATCGCCGAGGTGCACCACTTCGGCACCAAGGGCTACCACTGGGTGCTGGATGCGGACATCGAAGCGTGCTTCGACAACATCGCACACTCCGCTCTCCTTGAGCGGATGCGCCGACGAGTCGGAGACAAGCGGGTCCTCTCCCTGGTCAAGGCATTCCTGAAGGCGGGCATCATGGCCGCCGACGGCGAGACCAGGGACACGAACACCGGCACACCCCAAGGCGGCATCGCCTCACCGCTGTTGGCGAACATCGCCCTCTCGGCGCTGGATGAACACTTCTGCGCCAAGTGGGACGCTCACGGCAACGGCGGCAGGCGAACAGCACACCGCCGACGCGGAGGTGCCACATACCGGATCGTCCGCTACGCGGACGATTTTCTGATCATGGTGTGCGGCGCCCGAGCTCACGCGGACGCGCTGTGGGAGGAGGTCACGGCCGTGCTCGCCCCTTTGGGGCTGCGCCTGTCGGAGGCCAAGACCCGCGTCTGCCATATCGACGAGGGGCTGGACTTTCTCGGCTTTCACATCCAGCGAAGGCGCAAGAAGGGCACCAGCGAGCACTACGTCTACACCTATCCGTCGAAGAAGGCACTGGCCTCCATCACAGGCAAGGTGCGGGCGATGACGAACAAGAGAGGTCAACGCACTCTCGCCAACCTGCTCCGCCAGCTCAACTCAGCGGTGCGGGGATGGTGTTACTACTTCCGGTTCGGGTCGTCCACAGCCACGTTCCACTATCTCGACGACTTCTGCTGGCGTCGAGTGACGTTGTGGCTGAGGAAGCAACATCCCGGGATCGACTGGAGGACTCTGCGGCGCCGCTACTTGACCGGCGAGCCCGGTTGGCGGCCCGTGGAGGACGGGATCACGCTGTTCGTCCCGCAGCGGGTGAAGGTGACCCGCTATCGCTGGCGCGGATACAGCATCCCGACACCGTGGGTGAGGGCCGCGACGGTGTGACCCGCGCGGTCCCAAGGGAGTCCGTGGAGCGCCGGATGCGGTGAGAGCCGCATGTCCGGTGCGGAGGGCGGGCCGGGGAAACGGGCTGGTCACAAAGCCAGCACCGCGCCCCGGTCCGACCCCTACTTCGCCCTCGGGCCATCGCAGTGGCTCGGGTGAAGCAGGGGGCAGCCTGCCCCGGGGAACGCCGGGAACGGGTGGAAAGCAGCCCCGACAACGCCGGGACGGACCGGCACCGTCAGACGGTCCGGGTCCGGCAAGCAAGGCCGGAAGGTGCAACGAGAGTGAACCAGTGGGTGACGCCCCGTAAGAGTCGAGCCGGCTCCAACCTGACGGATTTGGGCCGGTATGCAGTGCGTGGTCCCGCCCTGTGGGCGGCACCAACTCCGAAGCCGTTTGTGTTCGGCGGTGAGGAGGCCACGCTGAATGTCTGCGGCGTAGGTGTGGCGATGCTGCCGGGGTATAGCTGGGCGCCTAAGCTTGACTCTGTCGGGGATCTTGGAGTTGCCGAGTTCAAGTGCCCAGGGTTCGCCAGGACTTCGGCCGGGGGATCTCGCGCTGGTCGAGGTAGTGTCCCCGTACTCGTGTGAGTGCACCACCAAGTACGGGGTTTTGTGCACCACTCAGGCCACGTCGGTGTCTCGCTCGATGGCCTGGAGCCGGTTC
>NZ_JBEXPK010000260.1:0-2105 GCF_040612015.1 Streptomyces sp. NPDC006476
CGACAGCACGACAGGCCACAACTCCCACGAGATCGCCGACCCTATGCCCGACCAGCGGAAACGCAGTCCTCAAGTCCGGAAAGACAACAGCTTCTTACCACCGAATGTGAGACAGGGCCGTTAGATATTTACACTCCCAGGCGGCGCCTGGAGGGCTGTTGGGTAATCAAGTGGTCGGGCGCAGTGCGAGGTTGTAGTAGCGGATCTCCTGGTATTCCTCGAGTCCCTCGCTGCTGCCCTCGCGTCCGAGGCCGGACTGCTTGACCCCGCCGAACGGCGCGGCCGCGTTCGAGGGAACGCCCTGATTGATGCCGACCAGTCCGGTGGCCAGTTCGTCGGCCACGTTGAAGGCACGGTCGAGGTTCTCGGTGAAGACGTAGCCCGCCAGGCCGTGCTCCGTGTCGTTGGCGCGGGCGATGGCCTCGTCCTGCTGGGAGAAGCGTTGGACGGCGGCAACGGGACCGAAGATCTCGGTGTGGGCGAGGTCGGCGTCAGCCGGTACGTGGTCCAGGAGCGTCGGTGCGAAGAACGAGCCAAGGTTGCCGGGGGCCGAGCCGCCGGTGAGGAGGTGTGCGCCGCGGGAGGTCGCGTCCGCGACGAGGGCGGTGAGTCGCGTCACGGCAGTGTGGTCGATCACCGGACCGAGCCCCACACCGGGGGCGAGTCCGTGGCCGATCTGCACGGCGGCCAGTCGCTCGGTGAGGGCGTCGACGAACGCGTCGGCGATGCCGTCTTGGACGAAGATGCGGTTGGCGGCAATGCATGACTGGCCGCCGTTGCGCATCTTGGCGGCGAACGCGCCGTCGACCGCCCGTTCCAGATCGGCGTCGTCGAAGACCAACAGGGGGGCGTTGCCGCCCAGTTCCATGGAGCTCTTCAGTACGTTGTCCGCAGCCAGACGCAGCAGGACCTTGCCGACCGCGGTCGATCCGGTGAAGGACACCTTGCGCACCCGTGGATCGGCCAGAACGGCCGTACTGAAGGACGGGGCCCCGGTCGTGGTCACGACCTGCACCAGGTCTTCGGGCACACCGGCTGCGACTGCGAGTTGGACAGCGAAGATCGTGGTCAGAGGCGTGTGAGGCGCGGGTTTGATGACCACGGGGCAGCCGGCGGCGAGTGCCGGGGCGATCTTGCGGGTAGCCATGGCGAGCGGGAAGTTCCACGGGGTGATGAGCACCGACAACCCCACCGGTGCGCGTCGGCTGAGCAGACGGGCGCCGCCGGCTGGAGCGTCGCGAAGGTTTCCCCCAGGGCGTACCGCTTCCTCGGCGTACCAGCGGATGAAATCGGCACCGTAGGAGATCTCGGCACGGGCCTCGGCGAGCGGCTTGCCCATCTCACGGGTGATGAGCAGAGCGATCATCTCGGCGTTGCCGAGGATGAGGTCGTGCCAGGCACGGAGGATGTCGGCGCGGTGCCGGGTGCTGGTGGCAGCCCAGGAACGGCCGGCTGCGTCGGCACGGGCGACGGCGTCGAGGGACTGGTCCGCGTCGAAGTCGGGGACCTGGGCGATCACCTGGCCGGTGGCCGGATCGTGGACGTCGAAAGTGCGGGTGACGCCCGGTACGGCGAGGCGGAGGCCGGCCAGGACTTTGTCGGAGTCGGCGAGGGCAGTGGGCTCGGCGTCGGGGAGGGTACGTATGGGGGTCACTTGGCTTCCTGGGCAAGGAGGACGGTGTCGATGGCGGCCATGAGCTGCCGGAACTCGTTGTCGGTGGAGAGGGAAGGCGGCTTGATCCGGGCGGTGGCGCCGCGCAGGCCGGAAACGGGCGGGCAGCAGGTTGCGGCCCATGGCCGGACCGGATCCCGGCTCTGGGCAGAAGCCCTGACCGACCTCTGCTGTCAGGCCGCCCCGCAGGGAGCATTCGATCCGCATGGGCCCCGGTCGCCACCCGCGGCCCGGGAACGGACCACCCGTCACGGCATCGGTGCCGCCCCGGCCCGGGCTCACAAGCGCGCCGAAGGAGACGCTTTCGACCGGAGCGAGAGCCGGTCGGCCTGGCTGCCGAACGGCTGCTGCAGGTTCGTGCAGGGGTCTACAGCACCCTTTCGAGGAAGGCCTGGGTTCGTTTCTCGCGTGGGTTGGCCAGGACTTCGCGGGC
>NZ_JBEXPK010000261.1:0-2072 GCF_040612015.1 Streptomyces sp. NPDC006476
GATGAATGGCCCCGATCAGCAGGGCACGGAACGCGCCGGCAGCAAACCGTTCGGCAACGCCGTCGGCGTCAGCGCCACGCACCGGCTGTGCGATCGGCTTCCGTCCGCGGTGGCCTCGGCCTCCTGATCCTCACTGCCGCGGTGTCCCCGAGCGGCAACTCCGCGACACCGTCCCAACCCACCGATCAGCACCAAGGAGTGTTCTCCTATGCAGCTCGACCCCCGCCGCGGCCCGCTCTGCGTGGTCCAGGCGACGATCACCACCCCCTCGGGGGGTGTCGAGTTCGCCTCTCTGTCCATGCCGACCGCCCCGTTCGGCACCCTCGCCTGGCAGCTGCCCAACCTTGTTTCCTACCTGCACGCCAGCTGCGACCGCAGGGAACCACCGACCGCGTCCTCGTTCATCGCCTACATGCGCAGCCGCACCACCCTGCCCTCGCCCACCGCCGACTACCCGTACGCCGCCCTTCACGACGAACGGGTCGCCTGCCTGATGAGCCTGGTGCTGGCTCCCGGTCGGGAGACCGCCTGGCCGCAGGCCTCGCTCGCCCTCGTCCAGCAGGAGAGCCAGCCCGCACGCTGCAGCTGGAGCAGCCTCGAGCATGAACGCGGAACGCTCGCCGTGCTGCGCCGCACCGTGCGGGAAGTGGAGGCCGAGCAACTGCGTCTGGCCGGCCTCGTGCGTCAAGGCGGCCACCCGGCCGCGCAGGAACTGCGCCGCCTCGCCGAGCGGGTCACCGAGTGGACTCGCGGCATGTACGGCATGGCCCGAGGCGCTCACACCGCCGCGCGCGCCGCCGCTGCCCGGCAGGCGCTGCGCGGCACCTGAGCCGCAGCCGGCCCCTGCGGGACGAGCCGTTCTGTGGGGGCCAGGTTGACACCCCACCCCCGAGAGCGCATTATTATCAACGTCGCTTTGGTGTCGGCGTGCAAATGGCCGGCGGGAATCACCTCACGGTGTCGGCCCAGGGCGGCAACCCCGACCGAACGTCCCACCGGCCATCAAGTACTCCAACCCACCAGGAAGGAGTACCCCCAGCATACGGGCAGCGCGGGATCTCTCGCCGCTGACTGTCCGCGACGCCTCGGAGGCATCTCATGGCACGTGCTCCCGAACCCAAGACCATCGAGGTCGACGGCCGCACCTACGCCAACCGCGCCTGGATCGTCGCGGAGACCGGCGCGAGCATGCCCACCGTCCGCTCGTGGTACGCCAAGCGCGCAGAACAGCCCGAAGAGGTCCAGCCGGCCGAGTCCCGCTTTCCGGAGAAGGGACCGCGGGTCGACCGCGAGGACTACTTCGACCTCGAGCAGGTCCGCGCCTTCCACCGCTGGCTGAAGCAGTCCAAGCACGAGAAGGTGCTGCCCACGGACCCAGCACTGTACGAGGGCGACCCCAACGAGCTGGTCTCCATCAACGACGCCGCCGCCTACTTCCACTTCAAGAGCCCGTCCGCGATCCGCAAGTACTTGAAAGACAATCCCGGCTACTTCGCCCCCGTGGCCGGCCAGGTAGAAGGCCCGTCCGGACGCCTCATCCCAGCATTCCGCCGCGGCGACCTGCAGGACTTCGACCGCCGGCGCAAGGGAGACAACACCGGCCGCGCCGGCGCCCCCGGCGGCCCCCGCCCTGATCGCAGTGCGCGCACCCCGGAAGTCCAGCAGCGCATCGACGCCGCAGCCGCCTACCTCAACAAGATCGGCGGACACCGCCGCGGCGCCGCTGCGGAGCTGGCAAAGATCCACGGAGAGCCCGCCTGGAAATGGGAACGCGCTGTCAAAGCGGCCCGCGAAGAAGCCGTTGGCGGCGCCTAGCCGGCCCTTCAACGACCGTGGCTGGACGGCCATACGCCGCTCGTCGTCAGGGCTGGGATGTGGTGTGGCCTGCTCATCCTGGTGACCGTCGGCTGGCAGGAGGGCTAACCGTGCATGCTGCAGGTGTTGAGGCCGAGTCGGGGTGGCGGTGCTGCAGGTCCCGGCGGAGCTGGGCGAGTGCCCGGTGCAGTGCGCTCTTGACGGTTCCGGGCGCTATGCCAAGGGCGGCGGCTGTCTCGTCGGTGGACATCTGCTCC
>NZ_JBEXPK010000262.1:0-2028 GCF_040612015.1 Streptomyces sp. NPDC006476
GGTGACGCCGATCCGCCCTGGCGGCGCATCGGCTTTCCCTGCCCTGCTCCGCAGGAGTCCGTTTCCTCCCCCGCCTGAAGGCGGGAGTATCCACGCAGGAATCCCGATGAACCACTTTTCCTGGCGGGAAACATGCAGGTGGAACGCCGGAACCGGTCCGAACGGGGAAAGATTTAGCACTATTTGCCCCCTGTAACATACGAAGCCACTGTGCACATCGCACAGTTTCGGCGCCATTTTAGGCGCCGAATTTCTTGCACCGCGTACAGGGACAATGTGCAGTTTCACTCCTACGCTCTGTGACCTGTCTCAGACGGCAACGCACCGTGAGGAGTGCGACACAGTGGCGTCCATCAGCTGGTTCGACTGGCTCTGCATATGCATCTACTTTTACGTCATCATCGCCATAGGCCTTCAGTCGGTCGACCGGGACAGTACCGAGGACTTCGCGGTGGCGGGCCGCAGAATCGGCGGAGACGTGATCTTCGCAAGCCTCGCGGCGTCCTTCATCGGCGGCGGAGCCGTCCTGGGCACCGCGAGTGGCACGTTCCGTGACGGCTATGTCTTCCTGGTCACCATCTGCGCTTTCTCCATCCAGACTATCCTCGTCGGCCAGTTCGTGGCACCGCGACTGCGCAATTACACGGGTGCGCACACCGTCGGCGATGTGATGGCGGTTCACTACGGGCCAGCCGCCCAGCTGTTGACCGGATTGCTCTCCATCGCCGTCTGCGCGGGAATCCTCGGTGCTCAGGTACTCGCCTTCGGTACGATCTTCCATCTGCTGATGGGTGTCTCGAAGTTCGTCGGCGTGATCGCCGGAACGACGTTCGTGCTGCTGTACGCCACCTTCGGTGGCTTGTGGTCCGTAGTGAAGACCAACGTCGCACAGTTTGTGCTCTTCAGTGTTTTCCTGCCCCTCGTCCTTATCTTCGAGGGGTCCGCGCGGGAGGCCCCCACGCCCTGATCGCGAAAGTCCCCGAAGGGCATCTCTCATTTCTCGGCAGCTGGACTCCGCTGGCCTTCATCGGGGTCTTCCTCTCGTTCCTGCTCGGCGAGACGCTGGTGCCGCCCTACACACAGCGTGCCTTCGCGGCCAGAACCCCCCAAGACTCTCGCCGCGGCTTTCTGGTGGCGGGGATCTTCTCGCTGGGTTTCTACTTCGTCACCGCCTCGATCGGCCTGGTGGCAACCGTCCTGTACCCGAAGGCCACGCCTGACCAAGCACTGCCGACCGTCGTCTCCGAACTGCTGCCCATGGGCCTGAGCGGGATCGTACTGGCCGCCCTGTTCGCGGTGGTCATGTCGACGGCGGACTCCTATCTCAATGCCACGGCGGTCTGCTTCACCAAGGACATCTATGTCTCCTTCATCCACCGCGACGCCGGCGCACGACTGCTGTTGACGGTGCAGCGCCTGGTCACAGTGCTAGTGGGAGTCGCAGCGGCGTTCTTCGCCCTCGCAGCACCGTCGATCATCGACGCTCTGCTGATCTCCTACGACCTGTGGGCCCCCACTGTCGTGGCCCCGCTGATCCTGGGCGTGGTGTGGGGATACCGCAGTGGTGTCGCCGGGGTCCTGGCGATCGTGGCGGGCGGCGCGGCCATGGGGACATGGCGATGGGTCCTGCACGAGCCGTACGGGGTGAGCGCACTGATCGTCGGCGTGGCGGTCAACATCGTGGTCTACGGCCTTGCCTACATCCTCGACCCCCGCGCGGGCCGGCTGCCCGTCGCCACCATACGCGCTCACCCCACGGCTGCCCCTGTGGCCGGCCTCGGCCCAAGGAGTTGACCACCCATGTACGACCTGCTGTTCTACGGTGTGCCCGTGGCCGTCATGGTGGTGGCCCTGCTCCTCGCCATCCTCGGCCCCCGCTTCTACCTCAAGGATTCAGACCAGCCCAGATCGGCAGCGTCAGACGCCTAACATGGCCTTGACGTACTCCAGCGTCACCTCGTCCTCTTCGGCGATGGCCCGGTCCCGGGCGTCCTTGAGCGCGATGCGGAACTTCTCCAGCAGGTTCTC
>NZ_JBEXPK010000263.1:0-2027 GCF_040612015.1 Streptomyces sp. NPDC006476
CCTTCCTCAGCCCACGGAGCGCGTGAGCTTCGGGCATCACAGGGTGGGGCCAAAACGAGTGTCGATCATGGAGAAAGTGGGGCCGAATCAACCTGCCGCAAACATGCTGGAGAAGTGGGGCCCTGGCGTGCGGCACACCAGCACCCGCGCCTGACCTCACACCGGCATCTCCCGGCGCCCCGACGGGCACGGTGCCCGGACGGGTGAAGCCCGTCCGACCGCAGAACCTTCACCGGCGCCGGCTCGTGGTGCCGTGCATGAGACCGATCAACGACGCGCACGTCGCGGAGCCCGGGCTGGCCGTGGTGGAGATCGCCGCCGCCGATGACGAGACCGCTTTCACCATCCAGCAGCTGCTCGCAGCGCGGTGTGCGATCGCGCCAGCGGACCACACGGTCCGCGAGCCCGGCGAGCCGGGCGTCCGGCTGCGCTGCTTCCTCGACCTTCGCCAGCACCCCGACGCATAGCGCAGCCCCGGCCCGGGCCAGCCTGGCCCGGCCACTGTCCAAAGCGGTGCGACAGTCGCCGTAACTCTTCCGTGCGATCGGCGTGGTCCGGTGGCGGGGAGCACCACTCCCCGCCGGCACGTGGGTCCTGCGCACTTGCCGCATAGCAGCCCCGCATGCGGAAACATTCGAGTCATGTCCAGCTCGTATCCGGTGACCGTGGGGCCGCCCGATGACGAGGGCGGACGACTCGTCCACGTCCGCGGGGTCCTGGCGGGATGCGCGTACGACCTGTGGGACGTAGGTGTGTTCCTCCAGCGTGCCGGGCTGCAGAGCGGCTTCGCCGACGAGGACGAGATCGCCGCATCCGAGCAGATCGAATGGCTGGGGGCAGGCCCGGACGTGTGGGAGCGCAGCCAATAGGGCGAGGGCCCAGGGTACGCTCCCTTCCCCCGCCCGCGCCCTCCCCAACAGGCCGGTCCGCCACTCCCGTCCACGCCGACATGAGAGGTCACGGGCGATCAGGCGCTGCACGGCTTGCGGCCGGCGGTCTTCCTCACGGCGGCCCCTCTCGGCTTCTTCGCCGACGCCTTCCTCCCCCCACCACCCGCCCGACTACAGGGGCTCCTTCATTCGGCGGCGCACCGCTGGCTCTGAGCCATGCCGCCTCCCAGACTGGCAGTGCAGGCAGGCTCATCCGGTCGGTCTCATGTCGCTGCCCGGCCGGAGCCTCCCGCGTGCCGCCGCTGCCGGGCAAACAAGCAGCGGCGGCACGGCCTGCGCTCCCTCGAGGAAGCGCCCCCAAGCCGGGCCAGGCCGTCCGCCTCGCCCAGCCACCCGTCTCCGGACCTCCCAAACGCGACATGGACCGATACAGCGGCCGGCGCGGAAGCGGCGTCGGAGGACGGGTCACCGCACCACCACCGTAGGCGCGCCGTCCTCACGGCGCGGGACGCGCTGCTGGGGTGCTGGGCAAGCCGATCGGGATCGCGCTGACCACGGTTGGCATCTTCACTGGGGTCTGCATCGCCGTTCTGCAGGCCGTCACGTCATGACCGGTGTGAGCCTCGTGCGTACGCGCGGGACGCGGTACGCGTGGCACGCGTTGGCGCCGCCGCACGCCGCCTGCTGGTCCGTCATGGCCTTGTGTGCACGCGGGTGCACGTGCACGTGTGCACACCGTTCGGACGCGGCCGGGGGAGATCTTGGGCATCGTCGTCACCGCGGCGGCCCGGGTCCGCCCGGCGGGGCTCAGGGCGCGGGTGCAGGGGTGCGTGCCAGGGACGGGCCGTCGCCTCCTTGAGGAGCCGACGACGGGGGGTCGTCAAGCGGCGAAGCCGATGTTGGTGACGTACTCATACTGGCCCCCCATGCGGAGCCGAGATCGACGGTTGCATCGCTTACCCAGGCGTCGTCCAGGGCCGCGTCGCCACCAGCCCACCCACGCAGCGACGATCCGCTCCCAGCGGCGGACGTTGAGCATGCAGCTCGCGGCGCTGTTGGTCGCCGGTTCCGCCGGCGCGGTCGTCGCACTACTGCGGTTGCAGGCCGGCCGCGGCACGTCCGGGCTGGACGCGGAGG
>NZ_JBEXPK010000264.1:0-2026 GCF_040612015.1 Streptomyces sp. NPDC006476
GCCGTGTGTCCGGCGCGTCCTGGGTGGGCTGGATCGGCCCACGCCTGGGTCAGGATGTAGGCGCCGGGAGCGGTCCGTTCCAGTACTCCGGACAGCGCCCACTGGCAGAGCTGACCTGCGATGACGCTGTGCTTGGGGAGGCCGAGGGAATGAGCGGTCTCGCGGGCTGTCCAGGAGCGGGCGGGAACGGTCTGCAGGAGCTGGATGACCTGTTCTTTGCGCCGGGAGCGGGAGGCCGTGAGTTGTTCGTCCTGGGCGGGGGTGTAGGTGGGTGCGCTCGGGAAGGCGATGTGGCCGTCGTAGATGTCGATGGCCAGACGGACGACGTTTGTGCTGGTCATTGCCCTGTCGTCGTCGGCTTTGCCCGCGTAACGGGACGTTGAGCACTTGACCTTGCGGATGCTGAGGCGGGGGCGTCGCGGGGGCATCTGAGCGGTGAGCACGGCACCGCCGATGGTGCCGGGAGCGGTGGGATCGGTCTCGCAGCCGTCGATGCCGGAGGCGGTGGTCACCTGGTTGCGGGCGCTTTCCAGGGCGATGGTGAAGCTCATGCGGTCGGGGTCTGTACCGGGGCGCCCCAGTGCGGCGTCCGTCATCGCCCGGCGCAGGAGTTGATAGACGATGAGACTGGACCACAGCTCCTGCTCAAGTCCGGCCGGATCACACGAACGCAGGACCCGGCCGTCCTGCAGTGTGTGGCGCAGGGCGTAGAAGGCGGACTCGACCTCCCAGCGCTCGTGATAGAGGCGGACCAGTACGCCGGCAGGGTCGTTGACGGGATCGAGCAAGGTGGTGGCCAGTTGATAGGAGTCGCTCACCTTCTTGCCGTCGGCGCAGATCGCGGTCACCGTGGCGACGATGATGCGCACCGGGCGTCCGCCCAGGTGTGTCAGGTAGGAGCCGTCGGACAGAACGGTCTCGATCAGGGGGCGGCGACTCGATCGGAGGCGAACGAGGTATTGGACGCCGGTATCGCTGACCGAGCTCAGGAAGGTATCGGCATCGAAGCCTCGGTCGGCCAGCAACAGCATCTTGGGGTTGAGATGGCCTAACAGGGTGGTAGCAGAGGCCAGTTCACCCACCGAGCAGGAACCGAAGACTGCTGCGAGCAGGCCACGGGTCCCGGTCTCGCACAGCGCGGTCAGCCGCAGCGCCGGGTAGCCGGCGTCACCCTGCTGATTGCGCGACTTGCCCAACACCGTCCGCAGACGCGGACGGTCGGGGGCTTTGATCGAACTGCAGCCGTCGAAGGCCACCGTGCGCCAGCGCCGATAACACACTCCGGGCGTTTCCGGCGGCGCCAGCGATCCGGAGATCACCTCGAACAGCATCCTGAACGGGAGCGGCCCCAGGCGGCGGCGCACCTCGCCCAGCGCGCGTTCCGACGGGCGGATGCGCAGGTGAAGCGGAAGGCCCGCGACGAGCTTGTCCCATACCCGTGCGTAGCCCAGGGCGGGGAAGAGCGTCAGAGCCAAGACGAAGTACACCCCCACTCGAGAGGGCAGCAGGCGCAGCCGCCGCTGAACTCTGCGAGTCTGGGCCAGCACGTCCTCGACCAGCTCGAACGGCATGTACTGCGTCAGCTCTCCCAGGTGCCCGGGGGCGTAGATGCCCGACGCGGTCATGATGGCGCGAGTCGTCGTGGTGGTGGCACACTGATCGGGCAACGGGGCCCCCGGAGCAGGAATTCTTGGTCGTTTTCTCTGCTTCTACCAGGGGTCCCGTTCGTCTGTCAGGACAAGAGGAGTCCCTGATCCCGCCCTTGATGTGATCCGGTCGGTGATCGACAGTCCTTCCCGGAAGGTTGACCGTCCTGGACCCGAGGCCTTCCCGCCGAGGGACCGCTCGACCAACGAGTTGACCAGCGCTGGTTCCGCTTAACTGCGGGGCATTGGCCCAGGGCCAGGTCTGCTCGATGCGGAGCAAGCGGTGGCGAGCGTGACGCGCGAGGCGGGCCGGTAGGTGGTAGAGGCGCAGGCGCATCGTGTCCGGCTCGGCGTCTTCGAGGCCGTCCTGGTCATGCAGG
>NZ_JBEXPK010000265.1:0-2018 GCF_040612015.1 Streptomyces sp. NPDC006476
TGCACGAGGACCTGCCTCAGCAGGGCGACCGCCTCGATCTCACGGATCCACACCGGGGCGCCGGGGGACCAGGCGGCCCGGCACAAGGCCAGCGCATCCTGGCCGAAGACTAGGGCGAGCCGATCCCGCTTGGTCTTCGACGACGGCATCGTCCAGCCATCGACGCGCGGCCCGTAGCGTCGGCGAACTCGGCGACATCGATCACCCCGGCCAGCCAGCACGGTGCCGCCACCGCCAGAGCCTCCAGCGCTGCCCGCACGCTCTCCCCGGCCAGCTCGGTGCGGTTGAGGTCACGGACCGCGCTGATCACATGGGTGGAGTCGGTGCGCTGCTTGCCGCCGGCCTTGACCAGCCCGGCCCCTGGTAGCTCGGGGGTGCGACCCCATTCCGAGCGGTTCCCGGAGGCCCTGTTGTCGTTGTTGTACGCGCCCGAGCCCGTTGACTTCAACTCGCCCGCCGTGTCGTGCGATTGCCTCGCGCACGTGTACGGCAATGCGGCCGATCATCCCGATCGGGTGCGCCGGTATCCGTCGGACATGACGGACGCAGAGTGGGCGGCCGTGCGGCCATTGTTGCCGGTGCCGGCCTGGCTTCAGGGGCGGGGCGGACGGCCCGAGGGCTACTGCCATCGGCAACTGCTGGACGCGATCCGTTACCTGGTCGGGGGCGGGATCTCGTGGCGCGCACTGCCCGCCGACTTCCCCGGCTGGGGCCGGGTTTACGCCTTCTTCCGGCGCTGGCGCGAGCACGGGCTGATCGCCGAGTTCCACGACCGGCTGCGCGGAAAGGTCCGTGAGCGTGAGGGCCGCGAGGCCGAGCCCACGGCGGGGATCATCGACGCGCAGTCGGTGCGGGCCGCCGCGACAGTGCCGGCCGCCTCACGCGGCTACGACGGCGGGAAGAAGGTGCCAGGCCGCAAACGCCACATCGTGACCGACACCCTCGGACTGCTCCTGGTCGTCTGCGTCACCGCCGCGAACATCGGCGACCGCGACGCCGCGGCGGGCGCTGAAGCTGGCTGCGCCGCCTGCACCGTGACATCACCCTCGTCTGGGCCGACGGCGGCTACACCGGCGACCTGGTCGACCGGTGCCGGCAGCAGATCACCCTCACCCTGCAGATCGTCAAGCGCACCGACGACATGTCATGGTTCGTCGTGCTGCCCAGACGCTGGGTGGCCGAGCGCGCATTCGCCTGGCTGATGAACTCCCGCCGCTTGGCGAGGGACTACGAAACCCTGCCCGCTACGAGCGAAGCGATGATCCGGTGGTCGATGACCACGCGGATGGGCCGGCGTCTGGCACGGGCACAGGCCACCGAGGGGCACTGAACGCCCCGGACGCCTCCTGCACGAGCCACCCTCGCTCCGCCAGGCGCCTGGCCTTCGAACGCACCCCCTCGACCTTCGCCGGAATCGACTCCAGACCCAGCTCCAGCGCGATCTCCCGGGCCTTCAGCGGTTCCCTGCCCGCCGTCCGCGCCTCCTCCACCACACCCAGGATCCGCTGGTAGTCCGGCGTCAGCACCGTCACCGGCAACCCGTCCCGCCGGGGCGGCACCGTCGAGCCCGGCACGGGCGAGGGCGCGGGCTCCCGCTCCGCCTCGCACTCGGTCACAGCAGTGGACTCGGCCGCGGATGCGGCCAGGGCCTCGACCAGCTCCTCCCGCGCGATCACCCGCCGGTCCAACTCGATCTCGGCAGCCTCCAACACCCCGGCCAGCCGGGCGACTTCCTCCCGCAGCCCCTCCACCCGCAAACGCGCAGCCGCCTCCCGCTCCTCCAGCATTCCCAGCACCGACGCCACCGCGCACCCCTCGTCCACGAAGCGGATACAAGACGCCGAAACCCTGGCTCACTCCGAGCGGCACCATGCCTCACCAGCGGAAATCAAACGATCACGTTCGATTGAGATACGGCTTCTCAGCTTGGTTTTTAACCTCGGGTGTCACCCGACCTGCTGATCTGCGGTTCTTCCCGGGACAGCCGAGGCGGCCGTTCTCCACGCTTCGAGATGTTG
>NZ_JBEXPK010000266.1:0-2015 GCF_040612015.1 Streptomyces sp. NPDC006476
ACCCGAGTTCGACAGTAGGTGGGCACATGGCAGGGGGGAATCTGTGGCGTGACCTGCGGTGATGGGCATGACGGGGCTCCGGGGCCGTTTGCCCACGGCTCCGGAGCGCGTTTTCCCATGTCAGGGACTATTCGGGGGTCTTGAGGCCGCTCATCTTTGGTGGAAGTGGCACACCACAGTCCTTGAAGAGTTTGGCCTGGGTGTCGGTGAGGCGGGTGGTCTGCTGGAGGCTGCCGGCCGGGCCGGAGAGGGTGACCTGGTGGATCCGGCCGAGTTCGGTGGCGATCCTGGGCCAGGTCCACTCGGTGCGGCGTTCGGCGACCCGGATCAGCAGAAGCGCGAGCCAGCACAGCAGCACGTGGGCGCGTATCCGCTCGTCCAGGCGGTGGTAGACCGGCCGCAGGTCCAAGGTCGACTTCATCGTGCGGAAGGCGCGTTCGGCTTCCAGCAAGTTCTTGTAACCGAGCGCGACATCCTCGGCGGACAGGTCCGGGTCGCTGGTGGCGAGCAGGTACTTTCCGTCGAGGCGGGCCTCGGCGGTGACCTTGGCGGTGTTGATGGTCAGCCGTCCGGTGGTGGGGTGCTGCTTGAGCCACCGGCCGAGGGCGGGGTGGTCGCGCAGCGCGCACTCGGCCTTGCGGTGCGGCGCGTCGGAGGGGGCGAGGGGGCGTTTGCCGTCCTTGACGGCCTTGGCCTTCGCCTTCTTCGCGTCCGCTGCGCGAGCGGCCGTGATCCGCGCCAACTCTTCACGGATGGCGTTGAGTTGGTCTTCGCGGCGGGCCTGGTCGCGCTCGGCTTCGGCGGGATTGTGGCAGATGATCCAGCGTCTGCCCTCGTCGCCGTCGAGACGGACTTCCTTGACCCGCAGGTTGTCGCGGACGGCCTGGTAGCGGCCCTGGCGCGCCAGGGCCTGGTTGGCGAGGCGCGAGCCTTCGCGCATCTTGACGCCGGTGATGTAGTGGCCGCCGGCCCTGCGGAGGTAGGTCTGGTTGGCCTCGGAGGAGAATCCGGAGTCGGCGACGGTGACGACTCGGCCGAGCCGCCAGTCGCGCAGGCCGTCCTTGACCTCAGTGATCACGGTCTGGTCGTTGGTGCCACCAGGCCAGATCCAGCAGCGGACCGGGATGCCTTCGCGGGTGACGGCCAGTCCGATGACGATCTGCGGCAAGTCCTTGCGGTGGTCCTTGGAGTGCCCGTACTGGCGCAGGCTGCGGCCCTCGCCGTCAGGGTCGTCGGCTTCGTCGCGTTCGAAGTAGGTCGAGGTGGTGTCGAAGAAGACCAGGTCGACTTCGAGGTTGAGCAGGTGGGCGGCGGAGAAGAACACCGCTTCCTGCACGGCGCCCTGGGTGTCGGCCTCGATGAGCAGGTCCATGGCCCGGTAGGCGTGCTGCTCGGTGAGCGCGTCCAGGCCGGGGATCACCTGGTCGTGGGTGGCCCAGTCGGCGGCGGCAAGCTTGGAGGCGGGGGCGATGGCCCGGTTGGCGACCAGCGCGAAGAGCGTGCGCTCGATATCGGTGCGGAACCGGCGCCCGTCGATGCGGGAGGCCAGTGCCGAATCGATGCCCAGCAGCTTCCACAGCCCGTCCAGCAGCCAGCTCGCGCCGAGCGGCCGGGAGGACTCCACCGCCAGCGGGCCGGCCTCGGCCCCCAGCGGGGCGGAGGCGTCGTCCTCCTCGCCGAGGTAGCGGTTGATCGAGGCGACCAGGCGGCGCAGGCCGTCGACGTCCAGGCGGTCCTCGCGCCCGAAGTTGACCAGCACCTCCGCCTGGGTCGTGCCGCCCTTGCGCCGGTTGTGGGCGAGCTGGAGGTAGCGCACCACCGAGCCGTCCTTGTTCCGACGCTGGATCTTCCGCAAGTACATGCCCGCATCATCGGGCAACAGACCAGATCAGAGCAATACTCTCGCCAATCCGTTTGCCCACACCTTCGAGCGGCTTCGGAGCTGCCTCACGTCTCCCACCTGCACAGATCCGCCGCCAACCCGCCCCGCATGCCCACCAACTGTCGAACTCGGG
>NZ_JBEXPK010000267.1:0-2010 GCF_040612015.1 Streptomyces sp. NPDC006476
ACAGAGGTGGGCTCTTCCGTCCACCCGCGCACGGCGCGGGCGCGCGCCGCCTCTGCGGCGCGGCCTGCCTCCTGTCTTCGCCCTGGCTGGCCGCGCCCGGCGGCGCGCTCGGCGGCTGCGGGCATGAAGGGGGAGACACCCTCTGTGGCTGGGGCGGTCGGCTCCACGGCTTTAGGCAGCCACTTTGGGGCGAGCCTCTAAGATCTTGGCCCCAACGTCGTGCTTTAACGGGCAGGTCCACAGACTGCCCGACTCGCCATCAGCTTACGGGGCCAAGATCACTCGCCCCAAAGCAGCTCCAGCCCAAAGCCGCTCCGTAAGTTGTTTGGCGGTCCGGAAGAGTGGGGTGTGGCTCTAAAGTCGCTTGCCCCCGGTGGCTCCGGTGGAGTGGCCGCTTCGCTCTTCGGGACGCCCAGGCCGCTGATTGAGATGTGCGAAACGGTCGCTGATTACGGAGCTGACGGCGGGGGGTCCTCGGACCAAAAGGCACGCTGCCTGAAACCGAGGAGACGCTCATGACCGCGCTGCTGCCACGTTTATGGGTCGGTATCGACGCCGGCAAGGCCCACCACTGGTGGGTCGCTGTTGACGGCACCGGAACAACGGTGTGGAGCAAGAAGATCCACAACGACGAGGCCGCGCTCGTTGCAGGCCTCACTGAAGTGCTTGGCCTGGCCGAGCAAGTGCACTGGGCCGTGGACATCCCCGGCACCCCGTCCGCCCTGCTGCTTGCGCTCCTCACGTCGCATGGACAGCGGGTTGTCTACGTGCCCGGCCGAACGGTCAACCGCATGGCCGGCGCCTACCGCGGCGAGGCCAAGACCGATGCCCGCGACGCCTACGTCATCGCCGACACCGCCCGGCTGCGGCGGGACTTTGCCCCTGTTGAGGCGCGCACCGGTCTCGCCGCAGACCTGGCGCTGCTCACCACACACCGCTCGGACCTGATCGCCGACCGGGTCCGTCTGCTCAACCGTCTCCACGACGTACTCACCGGCATCAGCCCGGCTTTGGAGTCGGCTTTCGACTACGCCGACCACAAAGGTGCCCTGGTTCTGCTCACCAGCTATCAGACGCCTGCCGCTCTGCGCCGCTGCGGGCCAGCGCGCCTCGCCCGCTGGCTCGCCGCCCGAGGCGTGCGCCACCCTGACGCGGTGGCCGACACCGCCCTCACTGCCGCGCACGCCCAGCACGTCACTCTGCCCGGCCAGGACACCGCCGCACGCATCACCGCGGACCTCGCCCAACAGACCCTGGCCCTGGACGACCGGCTCAAGCAACTCGACCGGCAGATCCGCGACGCCTTCCACTCCCACCCGCAGGCCGCCGTCATCGAATCGCTGCCCGGCATGGGCCCGATCCTGGGGGCTGAATTCCTCGTCGCCGCGGGCGACCTCGCGGCCTACCCCGACTCAGGCCACCTCGCCTCCGCCGCTGGCCTCGTCCCGGTCTCCAAGGACTCCGGACGCCGCACCGGCAACCTGCACCGACCACAGCGCTACAGCCGACGCCTGCGCCGCGTGTTCTACCTCTCCGCCCAGACCAGCATCATTCGCGACGGCCCCAACCGCACCTACTACCTCAAGAAACGAGCAGAGGGACACAAACACATCCCCGCCGTCATCGCCCTCGCCCGCCGGCGCGTCGACGTCTTATGGGCGCTGCTCCGCGACAACCGCACCTTCACCGCCACCCCACCCGCAGAGACGACCAGCAGGGCAGCTTGACCCAACCACCAAGACTCTCCGCACCCCGGAGTACGGTGCGCGCCATGAACCCTGGTGATCTGGCATCAACACTCGTCGTCTTCTTGGAAGACCGGCACGGAAACGCGCTGGTGAGGCTGCCGAACGGCACGAAGACCAGCCTGCCTCACGAATGCCTTGACCTCGTTGAAACCGGAGAGAACCTGGCCGATGTCCGCGTACAAGTGAACGTGCACCACCTCGTACGGATGAGAGTGCACCGTTCTTGATGCGGTGAGGGGCAAGGGCCGCGAGTCTGCTGCTG
>NZ_JBEXPK010000268.1:0-2003 GCF_040612015.1 Streptomyces sp. NPDC006476
CCCGAGCGCCTGGCCGCGAAGCTGACCGCCTACGCCCGCCTCCACGACTACATCCCCACCCCCGTCGGCCGACCCAGGAGGTTCACCGAGCCGCGCCTGCAGGAGACATGGAAGCGGCGCTACGCGCGCTTCCCCCGGCTGCTGTTCGTCCTGGACGGCACCGGCCCCGCCGGCATCGACACCCGGATGCGTGCCCTGCACGCCAGCATCACCGAAGCCGCAGGCCTGCACAGCCTGCTCCGCGCCATCCCCGTCCTCGCCGCCCCAATGGTCGACATCCTCCGCGACGGGCCCTCAGCGCCCGTCTGGCGGCCCATCCAGGACCCCAAACAGAGGGTCAGCTGGATGGGCGCCTACCGCCCGCCAGCCACCCCCGCACGGCCCACCGCCCCGGAACCGGACCGGCCCTGGCCCACGACCACATCGGGATGGGGAACGCCCAACAACCGAGGATGACGTCACCGAGGCGGCACCCACCCCCGTGCTCCAGAGGCCGACCATGAGACCGACCACGGCTCCCACCGCCCCGACCATGCAGGTCACAGCACGACGCTCAAAGTGAAGTGCCTCTGGCCGGTGACCGGTCCGGACCCGGGTCGTTGAACCGGGCGCGCCCATGCACAGAGAAGCCCCGGGCGTCATGGCCCGGGGCTTCGTGCAGCGTGAGCCGTCAGCTCGGCTTGGGTTCCGGCTCCGAGGGCCGGAACATCTTCCAGACCCAGTGGCCGTCCCCGAGTTGGGCCAGCAGGATGCGGTCCTGCTCATCCGCGTCGTCGGCTGCGTCTCGTGCGTCCCGCCGCGCCATGGCGACCGCGAACAGCAGATCGGTGTGGAAGTCCTCCGGCAGCTCGGGAGCGCCGTGTCCGCCGTCTTCGGTGTCGGCCAGCACCACGATCTCGTCGGAGCCAAGTTCGGAGGCCTGGACCTGGTTCTCGCGCATGCTCAGGTAACTGATGGCGTCGGCCCGCACCAGGGTCGACTTGGGGGCTCCGCTCGCCGGCCGATACCTCTTCCTCATGATCCAGACGTGCTTCACGCTGTCTCCTCCCAGAGATCGTTGGTGGTGGCCATCCTGGCCCGGCGCACCGACAAACGGGCCCCAGCTCAGCGCTGACTGTCGCTGGGGGCGAGCAGGCTGGTGACTTCGGCGAGGGCGGCCGCGCCGGGCTTGAAGTACTGACGCAAGTGGCCGGGGCCGTGGCATGCGGGGTGTTCAGGGGGTCAGGAGGTGAGGGCCTGCGCTTCGCCGATGGCGGCGGTCTGGGTGGTGGTGCGGGTCTCGGTCCACTGGCCGGTATCGGCGGCAGCTCCGTCCTGGACCTGCCACGTGATGGTCCAGGTTGAGGTGGCGGTCACCGTGTAGCGGTGGCCAGGCCTGCTGCTGGAGGGGCGGGTGTAGCGGTAGCCGCAGTCGGGGGAGTTGGCCAGGCCCATGGACGGCTGGTAGCGGGTGCCGGGACCGGGACAGACCACCGGTGTGCCGTCGTCGCCCATGTTCCAGGTGACCGAGGACACCCGGGCGGTGGCGGTGACGCTGACACCGCCCGCCGTGGCCGACGCGGTGTTCGGTCCGTAGGTCGTGGCGCTCTGGTTGACCCACATCCACATCGGCATGCCGACCACGTAGTGGCCGGCCGGGCGCGGGCTGGCGATGTCGGGCCCGGTCAGCTTCATGGAGTCGACCGCCTGGCGGGCGATGGTCTCGGGGTCGATGGCGGGCTGGGCGGGGGCCTGGGCGCCGTCCGGGACCCACACCACGCCGATCCGGGCCGTGGCTGGGCAGTACACCTGATAGACCGCGCCCTTGCCGCCCTGCCGCTTGCCGTCCTGCATGGCCAGGTTGTCGGCCGGCGGCTGCGGATCCAGCTTGGTGTAGGTGCACTTCGCCGCCGACGGCGATCCGGACGAGCCGGTGCGGGAGGCACTCGCCTGGTGGCCGGGGCCCTCGGGTCTGGACGCAGCTGCGGCACTTGGCCTGCGGGTGACGTCGCAGGGGTATCTGA
>NZ_JBEXPK010000269.1:0-1999 GCF_040612015.1 Streptomyces sp. NPDC006476
GCGGAGCCAGTTCTCCAGCGGGGCCGGGGCGACGCTCTTGCCGCCCGCCGGATCTGGTCGACCGTGACTTCACAGCCTCCCGCCCGGACCAGCTCTGGGTGGCGGATATGACGCAACGCCGGTAAGTTAACTGCCCTTTCGGGGGATTGACGGCATACAGGGGCCCCGGCAGGACTGGTTTTCGACCAAGAAGACCGCGTCCGTGCCGAGGCTCCCGTGTCTGCTCATCCTGTCACCGTTCCCGCTGCCCGAGTGAGGCTGAAGCCATCGGGCTCTCCTCATCCTTTAGATGATCTCGGTCTGGGAGCCCTACCACAGTTGCTGTCTCCCGAGCTCGTGGATCAGGTGATCGCCGACTGCGGGCGCCGGGAACGGCGGGTGCGTGCCCTGCCGGCCCGTGTGACGTTGTACTTCGTCCTCGCTCTGTGGCTGTGCCCGGCCGCTGGCTATCCCGAGGTGCTGCGGATGCTGTTCCAGCAGTTCAAGGAGCAGCTGCGGGCCGGAGCGCGGCGGATCCCTTCGACCGCGGCCGCGGTCCAGGCCCGCCGTCGGCTCGGCCCTGCCCCGCTCAGGGCGCTGTTTCGGCGTCTGCGCGGCCCTCATAGCGATCCCGGCGCTCCGGGGATGTCGGCCTTCGGATGCGACCTGGCACTGCTGAAGGTGTCGGTGGACGGCATCCGCCTGGACGTGGCCGACACCCCGGCCAACCGGAAGGCGTTCGGCGACCCGCCGCGCGGCCGCTTCGGCTCCGGACGGTATCCGCAGATACGAGTGCTCATGTTGATCGCCAGTGGGACGCGGGCGGTGCTGGAGGCGGTCTGGGGACCGTGGTCGGTCGGCGAACTGCCGCTGCTGGACAAGCTCATGCAGACCGGGGCAGTGCGCCGGGGCATGCTGGTGCTGGCCGACCGGTACTTCACCGGCTTTCCGCAGGTGTCGCAGATCGTTCGCACCGGCGCCCACCTGATCTTCCGTACTCCCTGCCGGCGCAAGCTTCCGGTGTTCACCGAACTCCCCGACGGCTCCTACCTGTCGGTCCTGCCCCGACAGGCGCCACTTCACCGTGGTGCGGACGCGCCCCAGGGAGGCATTCACGCTCTATCCTGCGTGACTGTGTGGCCGGTCGCCTGCGCCGAGGTCGAACTGCGTCAACGGGTCCGGGAGCTGAAAGCGGCGGAAGACCGCTTCACGGACCAGCAAGAACGCATCCTGCAGTGCATCAGGGAGTGAGCCGCCGGACACGGAGAGATGCCCACGATGCGGGAGATCGGCAAGAGTATGGGGTTGTCGAGCATGGCGCGTCGGTTGGGTACCAGCTCGGCAGAATAGAACGGCCATGACAGGCAGTCATTGACATTTGTCCCTGTGCGCGTCGCTTCGGTCGCTCCGTCTACTTCGTCGCATGCTCTGCTTAACTCTGTCGGGGATCTTGGAGTTTCTCAGTGCGCCGGGGTGATCGGTGGGCATGCTCGGGGTGTTTCCGAGAGCCCATGCAGTTGTCGAGGTGTCCGTTGTCGCTCCGTCCTCGTTCCGGTGAGCAAGTCCCGCCTCTGACCGCACAGATCGCGAGGGCGAGCAACCCGGGCGGCACTGCGGCGATGTGGGTGAGAGACCGCCTGGACGGGCTGTGGCGTGACGAGGACTTCGCGGACTGGTATCCGCGTGACGGGCGTCCGGGCCTCTCGCCTGCCCAGCTGGCCACCGTCTGCGTCCTGCAGTTCGTGCTCGGTCTGTTGGACCGGCAGGCCGCCGAGGCGGTGCGCTGCCGCATCGACTTCAAATACGCCATGGCCATGGAGCTGGACGACCCCGGCTTCCACCACAGCGTGCTAGCCGACTTCCGCGACCGTCTCACCGAGGGCGACCGCGCCGACCGCCTCCTCGACCTCGCCCTGGCCCGCCTCAAGGAGGCCGGCCTGGTACGCGAGCGCACTACACAACGCACCGACTCCACCCACGTCCTGGCCGCGGTCCGCGACCTGACCCGACTGGAGATGGT
>NZ_JBEXPK010000270.1:0-1996 GCF_040612015.1 Streptomyces sp. NPDC006476
AGTGTGGATCCGTGGAAGGGCGACACGGGTGTGGCCGGTGAGGACCCGTTGCCGACGGCGGGTGTGTCGGGTGGCGGCAGCGGCCTGACGTTGCCCGCCGGAGGCCCCACCGCTCCCCTCTCCCTCGCCGGCGGCGCCGGGTCGGCCGAGCCGTGGACGGGCTCCGGCGCCGGAGGGGGCCCCGATCCCGGCATGCCCTCCACCGTGCCGGTCGGGGCGGGTTCAGCGCCGGAGACCGGGGTGCCGGCTACGGCCAGCGCTGGGGCGGGCATGCCGTACATGCCCCCGATGGGCGGTGCCCCGGGGGCGGGCGGCAAGGAGTGCGGCGAGTCGTCGGACGCCTCCGGGCGTATAGAACCGTTCGCCGAACCGTGGACGGGCGAGCCCGGTGCGGCCGTAGAGGAGGTGGCCCCCGGCACGCCCGCGGGCGGCCCCGGCCTCGGCATTCCGGGTGGCGGCAGCACCCCGGTGGCCGCCGTGACATCCGTCTTGGGCATCCCACCCGTGGCCGGCGAGCGTGAGCGGGCGAGCGAGGAGCGGCGGCCGCAGAGCTCCGAACTGGTGGAGACTGACGGTTCCGAGTGGGGCGTCGGCGCACCCTTGGAGCGGGACACCGTGGGCGGGGACGGAGCGGAAAATTCGCTTCCGTATGACCGGGTGGCCGTCGTCCAACCGTCGGCCGGCGAGGAACTGGAGGACATCACAGCCTGGGACGAGGGCGGCTCGATGTTCACCCCCTTGCTGTGGTCCCTCGGCCGTGGCCGGAAGGACGAGGAGGAGGAGATCTTCGATCCCGGCTATAGCGCGGAAGCCCTGGAGACGCGGACCGGTGAGGCGCAGGCCACGGCCGCCTCGACCACCGCGGATCAGGACGGCGAGACAGAGGAAGCGGTCGAGTCCGCTGATGCGGCCGCCGCTGACAGGCAGGCCCTCATCAAGGAGGCCGAAGAGCAGTCGCAGTGGGTGACCTGGAAGCCGAACCGCTCGGGTGCGGGTGCCCAAGGGCTGTCGGGCACCATGCCCATGACGCTGACATGCGGTTTCGCTGACGATGACGATGACGACGAGGAGGAGGGGCAGGCGCAGGCCGCCGAGGCCGCGGCGGCGGCCTCGGACGAGGAGCAGGAAGAGGAGGAGGACGGCGGCAACACCATCGCCAAGCTCCTGCACCAGGACGAGACCGCCTGGGGCACCGTGTGCGAGGGCGCCGACGCCTTCGCCTGACCTCGGTCGCCGCCCCGACCTGCGCCGTCACCACGCGTCACCGTTGGGGACCGTCTGGGCACATCTTGGTGTACCGCCGGTCATGATTCCCGCCCTGGACTGTCACGCCGGCCGGGGCGGGTGCTTACGTGAGGCCCCCACCAGGACCGCTGGAAGTAGTGACGGCCGGGCCGGAAGATCGCAGTAACGCCGCCTTGCAGCGGAGGAGAGACCCCCATGACCACGCCGTACGACCGGCAGATCGAGGAGCTCCTGCAGGAGTACCGCCGTCAGCGGGAGAACGCCTTGGCGCTCCGCAGCAGGATCAACGAGACCACCGGCGCGGCCACAGCTCCCAAGCAGGTTGTGAAGGTGACCGTCTCCGCGCAGGGCGAGGTCACGGCGATCGAGTTTCCCACCGGCGCCTTCCGCAGGCTGGCGCCCAAGGAACTCGCCGACGTGCTGATGAGCACGATCCAGCAGGCGCGGGTCAAGGCGATGACGGCGGTCGGGGAGCTGATGAACCCGCACCTGCCGGCCGGCGTGACCACCGCCGACCTGCTGGAGGGCAAGGCTGACCCGACGGCCCTGCTGTCCGAGGAGCCCGCCATGCCGGACTCGGTGCGCGACTACGTCAATCACGGCTACCGCCGGGATCAGAACCCTCCTCGCCGGTGAGAGGCGGCCCCTCTCGTTGGGCGTTCCCGTTCGTTTGGTGATCAAGGATGACCAGGAGGCTTCCATGGCCGACGACTACCTCGGTGTGGACACCGGCGCGATCGCCGCAGCCGTG
>NZ_JBEXPK010000271.1:0-1989 GCF_040612015.1 Streptomyces sp. NPDC006476
ACGGGGTGTGATCACTCTGTGACTCCGGGACCTCAACTCCCGGCAGGCGTGAGGCCCCTGGTAGGAACGATCTTGCGACAGAAAAGATCCGACCGAGGGGCCTCACGGACGCTTGGTCAGGGCAGTTCACGCGGAAGGTCAGCTCTGGGATAGGTCGAGCAACATGGCGTGCATGAGAGGCGCGTGCTCAATGCGCGGGCGTAGGTCACCGATCGTCTTCCAGCCCCAACTCTCGTACAGCGCGTGGACCTTGGGGTGAGACTGACGGACCAGGAGGGTGGCGCGCTCCTCGGTCCGCTCGGCAAGCAGGGCGTCGTGCAGCTGGCGAGAGATGCCGGTCTTGCGCCACGGGATGCGGACCATCAGCTCGGACAGAGCGTAGGTGCGTGCACCGGTCTCGCGGACGAGGTCCTCGTCGACCTCGGTGAGCAATCCGCCCCACCAGCGGGCGTTCGGCGGGAGTACGGCGCCGTAGGCGTAGCCGACGGGCTGGTCGTCGTCGTAGCCGATGACGCAGCTCCAGCCTGGCCGGGCGCTCCAGTTGTCGAGTCCGCCAGCGAACCGCTCGACGCCGGCGAACGGGTCATTGGCGATGTCGTCGGCGTAGACCTCGGCGTACACCTCCAGCAGGGTCTCGCGGACCGCGGCGGCCTGGTCGGTGGTGTAGTGCCGGAAGTCGACGGTCACGGGAGGGGCCTCCTAGGCAGCGATGGCGCGGTGGACGGTGGCAAGACGGTCAGCGATCCGCTGACTGTTGAGTGCGCTGGTGTCGATCTGACTGGCGGTCCGCTCCGCACTCTGCAGGTTCCCCTGGGCGACCTGCAGCTCGGCCAGCTGCACGCCGTAGTACGCGCGGTTGCGGCGCATCCCTTTGCCGAGCATCTGCAGGGCCTGGGCCGTGGCCAGTTCGGCTTCGGTGAGCTGGCCCATGGCCTGGTGGGCGATGGCAGCGAGACCGGAGATCTCGGCCCCGTCGAGGAAGCGGAGCCACGGCGGGGCCGGGGAAGCGGTGTCGAACCGGTCGTGGGCGCGCTGCGCGGCGAGGATCGAGCGGGCCGCCGCGGGGTGGTCGCCAGCGCGGGCGTGGCCGATGGCGAGGCGGGAGTGGAGCAGGGCCGCGATGCGGGGGTCCTGGCGGGCCTGGCGTGTGTCGAGAGCCGCTCTGTTGACGCGCAAAGCCCCGCGGGTGCGGCCGTCAAGGCGGGCCTGCATGGAGAGGTTGGACCAGGCGCGGGCCTGGCCTCGCTTGTCTCCGGCAAGTAGGGCGGACTGCAGGGCGTCGGCGAACAGCACCCGGGCCTGGCCGGGTTGCCCGGCATCGTGGGCGGCCCACCCGGCGGAGGAGCACAGGTTGGAGATCGCGGAGTGCAGGGCCTGCTCGACGCTCGGCCCGTACGTGCAGCCATCGAGGGCCGTGCGCAGCCGGTCGAGGTAGCCCATGGACACCTCGAACAGGGCGCCCCCGCCCACGCTGTTGAAGTGGAAGACCATACGCCCGATCTTGCTGTCGGCGCGGGCGACGTCGGTGAGAGTGAGACGGCCGACGGTCGGGGTCTCATCGAGGCCCAGGGCCAGGGCGACGGTCATGGCGGCCGACGCGAAGACGAACAGGCGGCGCTTCACTGGGTCGTCCCCCTCCCCGGTGCCCGGGGTCATCGGCGGGGGGACGGGCATGCGGTTGCTGGAGCGTCCGCGCGGTACGAACCCCATGGCCTCGGGCGGCCGGTCGAAAATCTCTACGAGAGGCAGAAGGTATCGCTCGTTGGGCCAACGGGCCTGGCCGGAGAGCCAGCGGCGGACGTGCCGGTCGGTGGCCGCGCCGGGGCGGCCGAAGATCCGCTCGCTGATCTTGTTGACCTCTTCGGCCAGCTTCCGGCGGCTGAAGCCGAATTCCTTCATCGGGATTCCTCCGTGGATACTCCCGCCTTCAGGCGGGGGAGGAAACGGACTCCTGCGGAGCAGGGCAGGGAAAGCCGATGCGCCGCCAGG
>NZ_JBEXPK010000272.1:0-1955 GCF_040612015.1 Streptomyces sp. NPDC006476
GGGGAGGAGATCGTACGGTGCCTGCGTGATGGTCCGGTGAGGGTACGGAGGTGGTCCGGCGGTGGGCGTGCGTCAGGGATGTGCAAGGTCGTCGCGAAGGACCCCGACACGCTGCCGGAGGACTGGCTGAGCCCTCCGGACGCCATCGGGACCAACGGCTACGCGTGCACCAAGTGGGTCGGGGAAGCCATCGGCCGGCTGGCTCGCGATCGCGGCATTCCGACCGCGACATACCGGCTGGCCCGGATCAGCGGCCACACCGAGACCGGGGCCATGGGGCCCGACGACGGGTTCTGGCACAAGGTGCGGGCATGCGCCGAGATCGGGGCCCGGCCCGTGCGCGACGACGGCACAGTCGAGCGGCAGAACCTGGTACCGGTAGATTTCGCCGCGCGGGCCTTTGTCCATCTGGCCCTCACCCAGCGGCCCGACGGCCGGACCTACAACATCGCGGCCCCCGCAGGCACGGCCGCGGACGCCGTGCTGGACTACGCGCAGGAGTTCGGGTACCCGATGGAAAGGGTCTCCCCGTCCGTATGGCGGAAGCGCGTGGAGAAAGCCGCCGCCGACACGCCCGTCTCCGGCTCCGGTTCCCTCCACGCCGTCGCTTTGCTCACCAGTGGGACTCGCGCCGTGCCGGGCAACGTTCCCACATGCTACGACCGGCGCAACCTCCTGGCGGGGCTCGCCGACGTCGGCTGGGACTTCCCGGCGGTCGGCCCCGAGATCCTCGAACGGTACTTCTCCTACTTCGTAGCGGCCGGGTTGTTGCCGCCGCCCGACAGGTCGTAGCGGCCTGCGCCGAGTTGTCGGTGGATGATCGGACGGCGGGCGGATTCGAGGAGCGCCGGGTGGGTGCCGGCGTGCCGTTCCCAGCGGATCCGCTGCCGCCGGAAGCCGTACAGCGCCACGCCGCTCGCCTGACCCGTCCCGCACTGCCGGCAGGCCCCCGGTTCACCCTCCAGCCAGTACCCGCCGCTCAGCTCAGCGGAAACCACACTGCCGCCCTCACGCTGTAGCACACTCACATCCGCTCAACGACCCAGCCGGCCGACAGGCCACGCCCGCGCTCCCGATGATCCGCAGAAAGCCGCCGCACCGCGACAGCCTGAGCGTGCCATGGGCGGGGGATCTTCACTGCCAGGAGTTCCTCCGAGGCGGAGGCCCACGATCTGCATGCCCCGGAGATCCGTGTTCTGGGGCCGGTCGAGGTCGGCGGCGTGTCCGCCTCAGGGCACGGCCCCCGGATCGCACAGCTCGCCGCCTTGATCTACTTCCGGCCCGGTCGCTTCGCCGATGCGCTGTGCACCGACATGGACCCGATGAGCGGGGCGAGGTCGGCGAGCTCGGCCACGATCAAGGGCGCCTTTTCGGTGCCAATGCCCTCGACCTGCTGCATCGCGTCCGCGTCAGCGGCGCGGATGTTGTCCATGGTGGCGAAGTGCCGGGCGATGCGTCGGGACATGGACCGGCCGGTGCTGCGCACCCCGAGCGCGCACAGGACCCGTGACAGCGGCTGGCCCTTGGCCGCGGCGATGGCGGCCAGCAGGTTGTCGGTGCTGGTCTCACCGATCCGCTCCAGGCCCAGCAACTGGTTGCGGGTGAGGGTGAACAGGTCGGCGAGATCGGCCACGAGACCGGCGTCGACGGGCTGGACGACGCGGGGTGGCGCCGAGGCCTTCGATGTCGCGCTGGGCGCGGCCGGCGGCGTAGGACAGGGAGGCGACCAGGTGGCAGTTGCGGCCCTGCTCGCACCGCCAGCGTTCCTGGCTGGTGTCGATGCCGGATCCGCAGCGCGGGCAGGCTTCAGGGAAGACGATGGGCTGTTCGTCGTCGGTGCGCAGGTGGGCGACGGGGGCCTCGATGCGGGGGATGACGTCGCCGGCCCGGTGGACCATGACGTGGTCGCCCAGGCGCAGGTCGCGGCGGGTGATGTCGGCCGGGTTGTGGAGGGT
>NZ_JBEXPK010000273.1:0-1914 GCF_040612015.1 Streptomyces sp. NPDC006476
CGTTCGACCTCCTCGATCAGCAGCGGGGACAGGTACGGAAACAGCTCCAAGAGCACATCACGAGAGCACGCGATGCATGATCGCGAACAGTCGGCGCGACCCGTACAACCGTCCGGATCACAAGATCGTCGACAGAACCAAGATTCGCGATGGCAAGGTCGCCAACCGGCCCATTTACGTTGCGATGGCCGTCACGGTCGAGGGCACCCGGGACATTCTCGGGATCTGGGCCGGTGACGGCGGCGAGGGCGCCAAGCACTGGCTCCAGGTCTTCACCGAGCTGAAAAATCGCGGAGTTGAAGATGTCCTCATGCTCGTCTGCGACGGGCTAAAGGGCCTGCCGGACGCGGTCGAGACGGTCTGGCCCCGCACGGTCGTCCAGACGTGCATCGTTCACTTGATTCGCAACAGCATCCGCTACTGTGCCCGCCAGGACTGGGACAACGTCGCCAAGGATCTCAAGCCCGTCTACACCGCTCCCAGCGAGGCCGCAGCCACTGAACGCTTCTTGGAGTTCTCCGAGAAGTGGGGCACCAAGTATCCGGCCGTGATCAAGCTGTGGTCCGACGCCTGGGCCGAGATGGTGCCCTTCTTGTCCTTCGACGTCGAGATCCGCAAGGTCATCTGCAGCACGAACGCCATTGAGAGTGTGAACGCCCGGATCCGCAAGGCGGTTCGGGCCCGCGGCCACTTCCCCACAGAGGCCGCCGCGTTGAAGTGCGTCTACATGGCACTGATGAGCCTGGACCCGACGGGCAAGGGCCGCCGTCGCTGGACGATGCGCTGGAAGGCACCCCTGAACGCCTTCCAGATCGCCTTCGATGGCCGCCTGACCCCCACCAACCAGCGATAACCCAACAACCAAGATCAGCCGTTAAGTTGACACACCCATCAGAATTCACACGGTGGATCGAGGCTGAATGCTTACGGCGAATCGAGTTTAACTGCCGCCCTCTGACCAGCTGGACCAGGCGTTGATCAATAACTGTGGTTGCGGTGTCAGTTTGGTCGTTGCCTCTCTGCTCCAGGCCTGTGATGTTGGTCCGGGTCAGATGCCTCTATCGTCGGCGGTCGCACGTCTTCGATAGTGCCTGGAGTTTCCGGTGCTTGCGCGGATCTCAACGAAGGGTGCTGACCTCGATGATGTTTACTCCCCGACCCGAACGCATCAAGAAGATCATTGCCGGTCTCGTGGTGGCAGGTGTCGCCGGGGTCGGTGTCGCGGCTTCCCAGCCTGCATACGCGGATCTCGAACCTCCCTCTTCGTTCGACTGATACCAGCCGGAGCGTTGGTGACGTGTGCTCGAAGATCTCCACGCCAAGCAGCCGGGTCTATAACGTGGCTGGCCTTCGCGGCGATCGGCCTTACATCCAGGTTTACGCTACGGATGATTGCAGCGGTAGCAACATAGGTGAACTTAACTTCGGGCACCGCACAATGGGTCCGAGTCCGTCAACGTCATCTTCGATGGCAGCGGTGTTCATATCGGGTGACGAGGACGGGTGAGTTCGTCCATGCCCGCACCGGCCTCGGCACACCGCCGTCGGCTTCCCGCACCCCGGTGTGGCGGTCATGTACGACCGGTGGGGGTGCGTCCGACGCAGGGTTTTGAGGTCTCCTTCGTCGACGGGACGGGCTTCGGCCTGGACAGGCAGGGGCCGGAAGACCGATGCCTTGGATAGTGCTGCACGTAAATGCGGAACCGGTTCCCCACCATCACAGATTCCGACCCCCCACAGGAGGACTCAGTTGAAGCATCGACGGATATCCAAGCGGCGTGTGGCCGTGGCAGGTGCGGGCATAGCTGCCCTGGTCGCTGCGGGAGTCACCCTCCAGACTGCGAACGCCAGTGAGCCGAGCCCGCGCCCGGCTCCCGAGACGCTGTCGGCCGTCGCGGCCGGAAAACTCGCCTC
>NZ_JBEXPK010000274.1:0-1903 GCF_040612015.1 Streptomyces sp. NPDC006476
GGCCCGGCCCTCCGGCGGGAGGGCCGGGCCGCACCGGATGGTGTCCCCCGGTAGCCCCGGCCCGACAAGCCTCAACAGAGCCTCGGGCGAGGGTGGTGCGGGCCGCGACCTGGGTGCGCGGGCCGAAGACCCACGCGGGTCTGCGGGGCAGTATCGGCCGTGCCCCCTTGACCTGGTTCTTCTCGCTGGCGTACCTGCTGAGTTGGTTGGCCTGGACACCGTACGTCCTGTCGGAGAACGGCTTGGGTATCCTGCACTTCGCGTTCCCGGAGCTGGCGGAACGAGCGAACTTCCGGGCGTTCTGCCCGGTGCCTACCTGGGCCCGATCCTGTCGGCGTTCCTGGTCACCGCGGCCTCCGAGGGCCGTCGTGGACTGCGGACCTGGGTAGGGCGATTGACCAAGCTGCGGGTCGGCTGGCGCTGGTACGGCGCTGTCCTGCTCTCGGTACCCGCCTCACTGATCCTGACCTCGTCCGCGCTGGCCGGACGCGGGCCTGTACTGCCGTCGGCCGCGGTGCTGGCCGCCTATCTGCCGGGGCTAGTCCTGCAGATGATCACCACGGGTCTGGCCGAGGAGCCCGGCTGGCGCGAGTTCGCCATGCCGCGCCTGCAGCGACGCCACGGTCCTGTGATCGGCGCCCTCATCCTCGGACCGCTGGGGGGTGCCTGGCACCTGCCGCTGTTCCTCACCGAGTGGGGCAACTGGATGGGCGGGTCGTGGATCGGGCCGATGGAGTTCATCGCCACCGCGATGGCGATCAGCTTTGTCATGACGTGGGTCTTCAACCGCACCGGCGAGAGCCTGCCGTTGGCCATGCTGCTGCACACCAGCGTCAACAACTTCATCTCCCTGGCGTGGTCGTCGATGTTCCCGTCCCTGTCCCAGGGCAAGGCCGCACACGCCATCCTGCTCACCTTTACCGCGGCGGCCCTCGTTCTGCTGGCCACCACCCGCGGTCGCCTCGGCGGCCCGTCTTCCGCCCCCTGAAGTTCCCCCGCTGAACTGGACAGCCTGATACTGGGACGGTTGAGTCCCGGAGGAAGCAGTCCAGATAGTGAGCGGCAAGAGCAACATGAGTAAGCGGTACACGGCCGAGTTCAAGCGGGACGCGATCGCGCTCGTCCGGTCCTCGCCGCATCGGAACGTTACCGAGATTGCCCGGGAGCTGGGAGTGAGCCCTGAGGGGCTGCGGGGCTGGGTCAAGCAGGATAGGACCGACCGGGGCGAGGGGCCGGCGGGCGCGCTGACGACGGATGAGCGTGAGGAGTTGCGTCGCGTTCGCCGCGAGCTGGCCGAAGTCAAGAAGGCGAACGAGATCTTGGTAAAAGTAGTTATGCCGCTGCTGCGCGGCGCCACCGTGGCGGGATGAGAATCGGGGCGGGATCGCCTCTGGGGGACGCCAGCCCAGCGCTACTGTTCGCCAGGCTCGCCAGGGTCATCCTGCGGATGGTGACGCCCGGTTGACGTCGGTGCCGTGTGGTACTTCGAGTCGGCGTAAAAAGTATGACGCTGGGGCCTGAGGGATCGTTGACTGCTGCCACGAGCGCGAATCTCAGACTCTTCGACTGGTAGGCCCCTTCGGGCGGCACCGCCCGCGGTCGATCGTCGGGGAGGCGAGGATGGACGTTTTCGTGGACCGGGTCGCCGGCGTGGACGTGCACCGCGACACCGCGGTCGCCACGATCCGGGTTCCCGGCAAGCGCCGGGGCAGCCGCCATCATGAGACCCGGACCTACCCGACGACCGTGCGCGGTCTCGGTGAGCTCGGTAATTGGCTGGTCGCCGAGCACATCGAACTGGCGGGCATGGAGGCAACCGGGATCTACTGGAAGCCTGTGTTTGCCGCGCTGGAGGACCGCCTTGCGTGCTGGCTGCTGAACGCCCATCACATGCACAACGTGC
>NZ_JBEXPK010000275.1:0-1864 GCF_040612015.1 Streptomyces sp. NPDC006476
ATTCGACACCAACGAGCTGTTCAGGAGGCCCTGTCCGTATGCGCCAAGCGCCCCACGATCACCCAATCGGGACTCCCGTTCGACGCGCATCTCTCGGAAAGACAACAACTACTGAGCGGCGAGGCCGGACTCGAGCAACACGGGGATCCGATTCCGGCTTCGCCGGAATAGCGGCGGGCCGCGCGGCCGGGTCGGCCGGCGGCGCGGCGGGGGCGAACTGGTGCTTGCGGGCGACGGGCTGCGTCGGCTCGTGCGGGGTCTGCAGGAGCGGCCGAAGGCCGCAGGACACTGCTGGTGGATCTGGACGGGCAGGGCAACCTGACCACCGCGCTGAAGGTGCCGAGGCTCCACCCGGGCGGGGAACTGACGCTCGCCCGGGCGATGCTGGAGACCTGCACCCGGGAACAGGCCCGGTCCTTGGTGCGCCGGCACTCGGAGAACCTCTGGGTGATCCCGAGCGCGCTGGACCTGTTCACCCTGCCGCGCCAGCTCCACAGCACGCGCAGCAAGGAGGAGCGCCTGGCCTGGGTGCTGGAGCTCTTGGAGGACGAGTTCGACCACTGCCTGGTGGACTGCCGCCCGGCCCTGGACGTCGACACGGACAACGTCCTGCGGTGGGCCGAACACGTCCTCATCCCGGTCGACGTCGACGAGTTCTCCATCGAGGCCCTGGAGCTGCTGCTGGGCCAGGTGCAGACCCTGGTGAACGAGACGCGCATGCCGATGCCGCACTACCGCGGGCTGGTCATCAACCGCATCGACCGCCCGTTCTCGGGCTTCCACCAGAAGGTCTACGACGCCATACACCAGCTGCCGCTGCCCGTGGTCGGCGAGATCCCCCTACGCACCGCCGTGGCGGAAGCCAAGAACAAGGGCCAGACCATCGCCCAGTACGAACCGAAGTCCGACGTCGCGCGCATGTTCCGCGACCTGGCCGTGAAGGCCGGCTACCTCCCGGAGACCCCCGCAGCATGAACGCCAAGAAGAAGGACGACTTCGCCGTGGACACCGGCGGCGTCAGCGCCCTGCTCACCGGCCTGTCCGGCCGATTCGGCACCGAAGTACCAGGCCAGCCGCACCCTGACGGCACAACGGCAGACCGTCACGACGGTGCGACGGCACCCGAACCCGCCGCAGCACCGAAGGCACCGAAGGCACCCAAGCCCAGCAAGTGCACGATCCTGCTCGACCAGGACGACGCCCTTGTCTTCGACGGCCTGGCGCTGGAACTGCGCCGCCAGGTCGGACGCCCGGTCGACAAGAGCGAGATCGTCCGCGCCCTGGTCCACCTCGCGGCCCGCCCCGGCCCGGTGGCCGACCGCCTGGCCGACGTCCTCGACCGCCGCACCACCACCTGACCGCGACCCCCGACCACGGCCCCGACCATCGCAGGTCACAGCCGTGTGCGGCCCGACCGGACAGCCAGGCCGCGCACGCGGCGCGGGGCCGGACGCGCCGCGCACCCAGCCTCTCCGGGCCGACCCCGGCCCCGTCCGGCGGCAACATCTCCTGCGCCGACTCTTGCGGCATCTCTTGCACGATCTCCTGCGACATCTCTTGCGCGAGCCTCCACACGCTTCCGGCGTCTTCGCAGGTCACCATGCCCGTAGGGGCGTGGTCAAGTCTGTCGGGTGACAGCACATAGACGGCTGCGCCTCCGCATCTCAGAGATCTGCGCAGTCGGCTGAGCATTCGCATCAGCGACCATTGCGCAGCCTCCATGTGTCGGCGAGCCGTGGAAACTGGTTGCGAGCCCGTGCCTTCCGGGAGTGGCCCGGAGGGTGCGCTCTCCGGGCCACTCGCTGGAAACGCCCACCGGACAGTTATGGGACTGCCAGACGGGCGATATTCGGGGCATACGGCC
>NZ_JBEXPK010000276.1:0-1852 GCF_040612015.1 Streptomyces sp. NPDC006476
CACCGGCGTGGAGATGGAGGTGAACGGGATGCCGATGGAGAGGTTCGGGTACAGCGCCGCGATGTTGAACCAGAAGATCAGCTGCACCAGCACCGGGGTGCCGCGGAAGAAGGCGATGTAGAGCTGGGCCAGCCCGGAGACGGGCCGCTGGCGCGACATCCGCATCACCGCCAGCACCAGCCCCAGCAGGGTGCCCAGAGCCATGCTCGCCACGGTCAGAAGCAGCGTGACCAGCAGGCCGTTGAGGATGGTCTGGGTGGTGAAGTAGCTGAACACCACCGGCCAGCGATAGTTCTCGTTCGTCACCGCGGTCCACACCAGACCGGCCACGATCGCGATCGCGACGACCCAGGCGACGTAGTCGCGCGGACGTTTCGGCGTGATCCGCTTCTTTTCCTCGGCGGGTAGTGGTGACACGGGCCGGCTCCCGCGCTTCGTATCGATCATTTCCGTCGACATGTCAGTCCTGCGGGACGGCCGCGGCCGCGGTCTTGATCCCGAGGTCCTGCAGCCCCCAGCGGCCCAGCGCCTGGGCGTACTGGGGGCTGTCGATGATCGATTGGATGGCTGCCTTCACCGCGGGCGTCAGCGCAGAGCCCTTCTTCAGCGCGACGGCCACGGTCTTGGTGGCCACCAAAGGCTTGAGGACCTCAAACGTCTTGGGCTGCTGCGTGGCCGCCCACTCAAGCCCGGTGAAGTCGTACATGACCGCGTCGATCCGCTTGGAGACCAGCTGGGTGAGCGCGTCGTTCAGGCTGGGCAGGGTCACGGCCTTGATGGCCGGCTTGCCCTTGTCCGTACAGTCCTGCTTGGACAGCTGGGGCAGCCACTGCAACTCCGCGGTGCTGCCGGAGGTGACACCGACGTGGTGCCCGCACAGCGTGTGGGTGCCCAGCTTCTGCGGGTTGCCGTACGGGACGGACACCCCGGTCCCGGCGTTGAAGTAGTCGACCATGTCGAGCACCTGCAGCCGTTCCTTCGTGGCGCCCATGGTGGAGGCGGTGAAGTCGTAGCGGTCGGCCTGCAGGCCGGTGATGATGGTGTCGAACTTGACGTTGTTGATCTGCAGCTTCAGGCCGAGCTTGGCGGCGATCAGCCGGGCGATGTCCGGGTTGAACCCGATCGGGGTCTTGTTGTCCGACGCCATGAACGTGGTGGGCGGATAGGCCAGGTCCATGGCCACCGAGAGCGTGCCCTTGGCCTTCACCGCCGCGGGCAGCAGCTTCACCGCGTTCTGGTCCGGCTTGACACCGACGGAGATGTCGTCGGTGTGCTCGGCGGACGGCCCGGATCCTCCGCCCTGTGCCGTGCTCTTCGCCCCCACGTTCTGCCCGGTGCCGCCCGCCCCGCACGCGGCGAGCGCGAGGGCCAGGGCGGTGGTGACGATCGGGACGCTCAAGTCTCTTCTGATCCGCATGGGTTTGCTCCTGACAAAACGGGGAGGCGTGCTGGAAGCCGCTCAGATCCCGGATGAGTGGGTGTTCGGAACTGGCCGGGTGATCCGGAACGGGTCGGGCTGGGCGTTGGGCCCCGTGGGGTGCCGCAACGCAGGGGTGTTCAGAAGGCGGTGTATCCGCCGTCGACGGGGAGGACTGCTCCGGTGACGTACGAGGACTCAGATGACGCGAAGAAGAGGACCGCGTCGGCGACTTCTTCGGGGGTGGCGAGGCGTTGCAGCGGGATCTGGGTCTCGCGCTCGCGGCGGTAGGCCTCCGGATCAGCGCTGCGCTGGATCGCTGCTTCGATGATCGGGGTGGCGGTCAGACCCGGAGCGACGACGTTGACGCGGATGTTGCGCGGGGCCCATTCGATCGCCGCGCCCTTGGCGAGCATGATGAGGCCGCCCTTGGCG
>NZ_JBEXPK010000277.1:0-1826 GCF_040612015.1 Streptomyces sp. NPDC006476
GGCATCGACGCGGACGGTGTAGGTCTGCACGAGGACCTGCCTCAGCAGGGCGACCGCCTCGATCTCACGGATCCACACCGGGGCGCCGGGGGACCAGGCGGCCCGGCACAAGGCCAGCGCGTCCTGGCCGAAGACTAGGCCTGTCCGGCCGTGTCCGTCCGCGTCACCGCGTCGGTCACCGCCGTGGTCACAGCTCCTGACGGTCCCGGGGGCCGGCACCCAGAGCGCGGCGCGTCCGGGGAGCGGGCTTCGCCGCGGTGGCTGCCGGGACGGCGGGCACGGGCGAGCGGACACCCGTCCGGCCGCGCGGCCGGACGGGGACGGGGGCGTGGCGAGCTGCGCGGAGCCGCCGTCCGGGATAGGCAGAGGTACGGGTCGTATGACTCTGGTGGGTCAGGAGCCCAAGGGTGATCATGGAGGAACCACAGCATGCGGGGCCGCGAATACGCGGAGGTCAACTCATGTGTTGCTGTGGGGTGCGCATACGGCCCGGGGCACACCCCCGTGGCCTCGGGCCGTATGCCCCGAATATAGCCCGTCTGTCAAGTCCCATAACTGTCCGGTGGGCGTTTCAGCGAGTGGCCCGGAGATCGCACACCCCTCCGGGCCACTCCCGGACGGCACGGGCTCAGTAGCCCTGGTGCCAGGTAGCGATAGACCAAGGCCACCGACATCACCTTGAGATCAATCAAGGTCGCGGTCACCTGGTGGACTCCCGGCGACGCTGATGACCGTCACTCCGACGATGACCGCCGACGAACCCCGCCCGCCGGCGCAGGCCCGGCAGACTCTTCTCGCTTGTCGCTTGTCTTGTCGCTTGTCGTCCTGGTCTCGGGCCCAGCCGTGACACCGGATACCGTGCCTTTGACCTGCGAGGCGACAAGCGACAAGACAAGCGACAAGCGCAGCATGGCCAGGCGAAACGCGGGGTGTGAGCCTCACACCTCACAGGACGGTCCGTCCGAGCCAGGATCCAGGCACAGCACCACCCGCCAATCAGACACGCCATACGGCGACCTGACGGCCGAACAAGCGCCCCCACCCAAGGAGACCCGGGGGCGGGCTCCCGGCCCGCCCTTGGCGCGGAGGCCCCCGCCGACGCGCAATACAGCCAGACACCCGCCCGACCCTCGCCCCTGCTCTCCTACCATTCCGCCCCCACCCACCCCCACCCAACTACATCAGACAGACAAGACGGACAGAGGAGAGGAAAGAGGGCTGTCGGGGACCGGGTCGACGAGGCGCGTGAACTGCGAAAACCATGCGCAGTTCACACAGGGCCGCCGGTAGACCGGTAGGGGAAACGGTAGGGAGATCGATAGCGGGTATGGAGGACTTCCAGACGGCAAGTTGCGTGACCAGGCTCACAGATCTGGTGTCTGTGCTGGTCAGAGCGAGGTTGCGGGGCTAACTGCCCTCTCGCGCATCCTGCGGCACCAATGTCCAAGCGCCTCCCCAGGACGCAAGGGCTGAGGAGCCTCCACGCTCCCTGCAGTTGCCGTTGAATCAGCCTTGTCGTTCAACTCTGCGGAAGGCTTGTGAGGTTGGTCCGGGTCAGATGCCGCTGTCGTCGGCGGCCGGGCTGGGAATACTTGGGCGCCGTCCATAGCGGAACCGGTTCTCCCACATCACAGGTTCCGACCCCCCATAGGAAGACGTCAGTTGAAACATCGACGCATGCCCAAGCGGCGTGTGGCCGTGGCAGGTGCGGGCATAGCCGCCCTGATCGCCGCGGGAGTCACCCTCCAGACTGCGAACGCCAGTGAGCCGAGCCCGCGCCCGGCTCCCGAGACGCTGTCGGCCGTCGCGGCCGGAAAACTCGCCTC
>NZ_JBEXPK010000278.1:0-1770 GCF_040612015.1 Streptomyces sp. NPDC006476
CTAGATACACGCCGTCCCACCAGCCGACGGCGCGTTTCCGCACGTCACCCCCCAAATCCACGGACTATCCCGCTACATCACCTGCGGAACCCGGGGGAGAGATGGACGTGGTTGGTCCGCTCGTCTGGCTCGTGGAGGTCGTTGGTGGCGTCGGTGCTCGGTCTGCTGGAGGCCAGGGAGAAGAGGGTCCGGGAGGAGATCGCGCGGTTGCGGGAGGAGGTCGAGCGGGTGCAGGCCGCGCTCGGCGAGGCCGAAGCTGCGCTTCAGCGTCTGGTGGATGCCCGGGTGACGGTGACCGAGGTGCTGGCCGGTCCGCCTTCGGTGATTGCGGAGCCGCCGGGCACCGCGGTGCCCGGTTCGACGGTGCCCCGGCGGGAGACGGGCATGGCGGCGACCGTCCTCGCGCCGGACTACCAGCGGATCCTGGCGGTGCTGGAGTCGGAAGCGGGCCGGGAGGGCATGCGCTGCCAGCAACTGGCCCTCGCGCTGGGACTGGAGGTTATCCCGGCGAAGGTCGAGGGGCTGCGGTCGAAGGCGAAACGCCTGGTGGAACGAGGATGGGCACTCCAGGTGCGGCCAGGAGTATTCATCGCTTCCTCGGTGTAGGTCCTCTGAAGCCGGCCGGCCGGCGTCCGGCCAGGCGACCGCTCATGAGCATGGTCATCGACCACAGCACCATGGCCTCGTGCATGGCCGGCAGCGTCTCGTAGTCGCGCACCAGGCGACGCGAGCGCATCAGCCAGCTCAGGGTGCGCTCCACCACCCACCTGCGCGGCAGCACCACGAACCCCGTCACGTCATCAGATCGTTTGACGATCTCCAGGGTGAGCCGGAGTTTCTCGCGGGCCCAGCCGACCAGGCTCCCGGCGTATCCGCCGTCCGCCCAGATGAGACGGACGGAGAAGTACTGGCGTCGTAGCCGCTCAAGCAGGGGCACGGCGGCGTCGCGGTCCTGCACGCTCGCCGCACTCACCGTCACGGCCAGGACCAGGCCGAGGCAGTCCACCACCAGGTGACGCTTGCGGCCGCCCACCTTCTTCCCGCCGTCCCAGCCGGACGTCGACCGCGGGATGTTCCCCGCCGCCCGCACCGACTGGGAGTCCACGATCGCGGCCGTCGGGTCCGCCGTTCGGCCCTCCTTCTCCCGGACGCGGTCGCGCAGCCGGTCGTGGAGTTCAGCGAGCAGCCCCGTGACCTGCCAGCGGCGGGCGAAGGCATGCACGCGCCGATACGGCGGAAAGTCCGCGGGCAGGTTGGCCCACTTCACGCCGTTGTCCACGACATAGCGCACCGCGTCGAGCATCCAATGCCACGAAGTTAAGGCTCAGTTGACGATGTCAAGGCCCCAGGATGAGGGAGCTTGTACGTACTCGGTGCCGTTCGGATGAGTCGGCCGTTACGCGCCCAGTAGCAGAGCTGCGCGTTGAAGCCGCTCAGCACACGCCCGGTGGCGATGAGGCCGAGATGCCCTGCGATGTCACGGGCGTGCATGGCCTGGTTGGAGTTCTCCGCCAAGATCCGGCAGACCTGTCCCCAGCGGCCGGAAGCGGCCCGGTCTGGGGCAGGCGTGGTGGGGAGAACCGGTGGATGCACGGTGATGACAATGGCGGTGATCGGCGTACTGTCGCGAGGCCGCCCGTCGCGGTTCCAGATGTTGTAGCGGGATGTAGCGAGGAGGCGGCGGCTACATCATCGGCGAGAAACTCCGCTCCGGCTCTCCCGAGGTCACCGCCGCTCTGGCCCGCCCCGGCCGCTACAAGGCCGTCCGCG
>NZ_JBEXPK010000279.1:0-1711 GCF_040612015.1 Streptomyces sp. NPDC006476
CCACACCCCAGAACCCGAGGTCACCCCGCACATGCTCAGCGAAGCACCCCACCGCCCTCCCGTCAGCCCTTCCCACAAGATCACCAACAGAGTCATACCGGTAACTTAGGGTTTTGGTGTTCGCTTGACCCGTTTCGGTTTGGTGGCACCAACGATGGTGACGGCCGGGACACTTGGGCGGTCTGCAACGTGGTGGGCGGCGCGTTTGAGGGGCCAGTTGGCGACTTTGCGTTTGATGACGCGGGGGTTGGCCCGGCGGCGTCGCGGTGGCAGGAGGCGTTCGAGGAGTTCAGCGTGGGTGGCTTTGACCGCGTGGGCGAGTCGGCCGGGGGGAAAATGCCGCCTGGTCGGTGACCTGGCGGCGCATGACGCGCAGTGAGCGGGTGAAGGAGATCCGGTCGGGGTCCTGGTCGGCTTGTCGTGCGGCCTGGTGCATCAGGTGCCGGATGGCGTGGTGGACGAGCAGGAAGCCGTAAAGTTCCTGCTCGGCCCCGTCAGGGTGCTGCGAACGCAGCACCAGGTGCGGCCCGCCGAGGTGGGTCTTGATTTCGTCCAGGGTGGACTCGAACTCCCATCGCTGGGCGTAGAGAGCGCGGCCAGTTCCGCGCCCGGGGCCTGGTCCGCGTCGAGGATCGTGGTGATGAGCCGGTAGACGCCCTCGTGGCCGGCGATGGTGTACTCCACCGCGCGTACCCGCAGCCCGGGACGGATGTGGTGGATGTCGCTCCGGTCGAAGATCTCGGTGAGGTAGGAGCCGTCCGACAGCTGCTCGACCACCGGCAGCACGAGGTCTTTGCGGACTCGCCACAGCAGGTCCGCCCCCGTCGCCGCGGCTGTGCGCCACAGGTCCACGCTGTAGAAGCCACGGTCGGCCAGCAGCAGCATCCCAGGCCGCAGGGACACCAGGACCGCCCGGGCCAGAGCCTGCTCTCCGGTCCGCAGACCTCCGATCGCAGCATCGAAGACGGCGTGGGTACCGCACTCCACCAGGCTGACCATGCGCAACTGCGGCTAGCCGACGTCCTGTTCACCACGCCCGGAGCGGGGCGGACGGCCGAACGCCTCCACGTTCGCCTTCGTGTCGGGCAGGTCGAAGGTGGTGCCGTCGATCGCGGTCAGCCGCCAGTCGCGGTAGAAGGCGCCCTGAGTGCCCGGTGTGGCAACCGGACGGCACACCCTCGCGAACAACTGCCGCAACGGCGCTACCCCCAGCCGGGACCTGGCCTTCCAGATCGCCGCCGTACTCGGCACCACCCACGACGCACGCCAACGCCGCGCACCCTGCAAACCCGCGGTCAGCAGCCGGGCGACCTCCTCATAGCTCTGCCCGGAGAACAGGCACATCGCCAACACGAAGTAGACCACCAGCCGGGCCGGCAACAGCCGGTTGCGCTGCTGCACCCGACCCGTCTCCGCCAACACCTCGTCCACAAGCGACTGAGGAAACGCCTGTGTCAGCACCCCGACCGCGACCCGGTCCGACAACCGCTCACCAGATGACTTCGACTGACCCGCTCTTGCCACGCCAACAACAACGACCGGATTGCCCCTAAGTTACCGGTATTGAGTCTAGCCTCGGGCTTTCGCGCGCCCAGCAGATTGGAGGTCTTGATGTTGTAACGACGTGGTGCACGACTGAGGTGGGAGCGTGCTGGCCTGGCGGGTTGGCTGTTGGGTGATTAGCGCAGGGCGGTGCGGTCGGAGACCAGGC
>NZ_JBEXPK010000280.1:0-1708 GCF_040612015.1 Streptomyces sp. NPDC006476
GCGCTGTGCCCGCCTGGCCAAGCGGCGGCGCGCCGCCGTCGCGGTCTGCGCCGCGCTCGTGCTCGCGGTGACCGCCGGCGGGTACGCCGTGGAAGTCCACACCCAGAACGTGCGGCAGCAGGAGCAGCACAAGCGGGAGGAGCAGCGGACCAAGGAGATCCGCAAGAAGCACTGCGGGACCCTGAACCCGGCGCTGGTGACCGAGGCCGACGGCGAGTGCACGGGGGTGGCCGGCGGACTCGAGGAGCATTCCGACGTGTTCGGCTTGGCCATGGAGCCCGTGCTGACCGCGATGGGCATCGAGAACGCCCGGGCGGTGCAGGGCGGCCGGTACGTCACCATCGCCTTCCTGGCGCCGCTGACCTCGGCCGGCAAAGCCGCGGACCTCACCCTCGATCAGTTCGTCGGGGAGGCCGAGGGCGCCTACACGGCCGTCGAGCGGGCCAACACGGGCGACAGCCCGCTGAAGATCCGGCTGGTCCTGGCCAACATGGGCAGCGGCGAGCAGCACTGGCAGCACGCCGTCGAGGGCCTGAAGAAGGTCAGGAACCTGGTCGCCGTCGCCGGCATGGGCCTAAGCCAGCAGGAGTCCGTCGACGCGGCCCGCGCCCTGAGCAGGCAGAACCTGCCCATGGTGGCCGACCTCATCACCGCCGACGGGTTCGACACCACCGGCACCATCGACAGCCACGGCCACACACCCCAGCCCATCAACGGCCTGACCCGCGTCACCCTGACCAACGCCGTCCAGCTCAAGGCGCTCGGCGCAGAACTCAAGGACGACACCCGCACCGCGGCCATCGTCCGCACGAGCGTGACCCCCAACGGAACCACCGACTACTACACCGACTCCCTCTACCACGACTTCCTCACCACCGACGGGCTCAAGCAGCACCTCGACCCCGCCTCCGACTTCTCCTTCGACCCCCGCGGCGGCCCCTCCTCCATCCTGGGCAGCATCGGCCAGAACATCTGCACCGCCGGACACCCCATCGACACCGTCTACTTCGCCGCCCGCGAAAAATACCTGCCCGACTTCCTCACGGCACTCAGCCAGCGCAGCTGCCACAGCCAGCACATCACCGTCGTCGCCGGATCCGACACCGCCGCCCTCGACCCCAACACCCTCACCGGCCTCCAACAGCAAGGCGAGGCACCCATCACCGTGCTCTACGCCTCCCTGCCAACCGCCTCCACCCTGCGCAGCCACACCAACAGCGACCACGGCCTCTACGAGCAATACCTGAAGGCCTTCACCCGCGACCACCACGGACAACAGTTCCCCACCCACCACGCCAGCCGCGGCTACTGGCCCGTCCTCGCCCACGACGCCGTCCTCACCGCCACCACCGCCATCCGCAAAGCCACCACCCCCGACACCCCACGCCCCAACAAATACGCCGTCGCCAACAACCTCTACGCCCTCACCGACGGCGCCGTCCCCGCCGCCACCGGCCGCTACGGCATCAACCCCCGCACCGGCAACCGCACCACCATCCCCACCACCATCCACCACCTCGGCACCACCCCCTAACCCACCACCCACCCCACCACGGGGCCGGACCCACACACACCCGGACGTGGGGAAGTCCGTGGGCTTGGAGCCCCTCTACCGTCTCCGGCAGTGCGGTGAGGCCTCGACACCGTCGGCGCCTCCAACACCCTGATCCGCCTGTGCCCGGTGCGGGAACGGCACCCCGCACCGGGC
>NZ_JBEXPK010000281.1:0-1698 GCF_040612015.1 Streptomyces sp. NPDC006476
GGGGAGGAGATCGTACGGTGCCTGCGTGATGGTCCGGTGAGGGTACGGAGGTGGTCCGGCGGTGGGCGTGCGTCAGGGATGTGCAAGGTCGTCGCTTTTCATGCCGAAAGGACGTTACCGGGCGGTATGTTGAACGTTTTTCACCTCCCCACCTGCTATTACCTCGGGTAACCTGACTCTGGAGTAAGCAAGTCGCCGCCTGGGGAGATCTGGACATGGCCGACCGCTATCTGCGCTTCGCCGGCACCGCGCCCGGCCGCTTCCTGACCCGCCGGCTCGGGTTGCCGCAACCGGCGCCGCTGCACCGCTGGTCGCCCGGACGCCCCGCGCTCACCGGCGGGCTGCTGGCCCTCACCGCCGGCAAGTCGGACCTCGACCTCTCCCCCGTCCTCGCCCGCACGGGACTGACCGAGAGCGCCGACGCACCGGCCGCGGTCGTCCTGGACGCGACCGGGGTGCGGGACGTCGAGACGCTCGCCGAGGTGCACGCGGCGCTGCACCCGGTCGTGCGGTCGGTCGCGAGCAGCGGCCGGATCGTCGTCCTGGGCGCGCCGCTCGACCCCACGGACCATCACCAGGCCGCCGCGCAGCAGGCGTTGGAGGGCTTCGTCCGCTCCCTCGGCAAGGAGATCGGGCGCGGACGGACGGTGAACCTGGTCCGCCTGACAGACGCCGCCGCGGCGGAGTCGACCCTGCGCTTCCTGCTCTCACCCAGGTCGGCGTATGTGAGCGGGCAGGTGATCGTCGTGGGTGCGGAGGCGGGGGCCACCGTCGACTGGGAGCTGCCCCTCGTCGGACGCACCGCCCTCGTCACCGGAGCCGCGCGCGGTATCGGTGCGGCGGTCGCGGAGGTGCTGGCCAGGGACGGGGCACGGGTCGTCGTACTCGATGTGCCGCAGGCCGAAGAGGATGCCCGGCGGGTGGCCGAGCGGCTCGGTGGGCGGGCGCTCGCGCTCGACATCACCGCGCCCGACGCGGGGGCACGGATCGCCGACGCCCTGCCCGACGGGCTGGACGTGCTCGTGCACAACGCCGGGATCACCCGGGACCGGCGGCTGGTCAACATGCCCGCCGAGCGGTGGAGTTCGGTGCTCGACGTGAACCTCGCGAGCGTGCTGCGCACGACGGACGCGCTGCTCGACGCCGGGGCGCTGCGGCGCGGCGGCCGGATCGTCGCCACCGCCTCGATCGCCGGGCTCGCGGGCAACGCGGGGCAGACGAACTACGGCGCGAGCAAGGCGGGCGTCGTCGGACTGGTCCGCTCGCTCGCGCCCCGCGCCCTCGCCGAGCACGGGGTGACCGTGAACGCGGTGGCGCCCGGGTTCATCGAGACGACGATGACGGCCGCGATCCCCCTGTTCATCCGGGAGGCGGGGCGGCGGATGAACTCCCTGGCGCAGGGCGGGCTTCCGGCCGACGTCGCCGAGACCACCGCCTGGCTCGCGCATCCGGCGTCCGGCGCCGTCAACGGCCAGATCGTCCGCGTATGCGGCCAGAGCCTGCTGGGGGCGTGATGTCCCTCGTCCTCACCGGCTCCCCTTCCCTCCCGCCCCTGCTCGCCCGGGGCGCCCTCCTGTCCCCCTTCAAACGGCCGAGCCCCGACGCGGAGTTCCCGCGCACCCGCCTCGTCCTGCCCGGCCTGCGCGTCGACCTCGCGCGGCTGGCCGCGTACGAGCGGGTCTGCGGCTTCGCCACCGG
>NZ_JBEXPK010000282.1:0-1686 GCF_040612015.1 Streptomyces sp. NPDC006476
CTCGTGCGCGCAGTTCTCGCAGCGTCAGCGGCCGGGCCGTGCCGCCCCGCCGGTCGCGCAATATGCTGACGTTGCCCAGCTGGGCGCGCAGCTTCTCTTCCTCGGCTTCCGCCTCGGCGTAGCGCTCGGGCATGACCTTGAGCAGGTGCAGCCATTGCCGCTGCCCGGCCCGTACACACCGGCCTCCACAGTTGTTGTGGGGAAATCCGAGTGCGTACAGCCGCGGAGGCTCGACGCCCAAGGCCCGGGCCTCGCTGAGCAGCTGGTCTTTCGTGAGAGTCGGCTGCCGCCGGCTGCACAGCGGGAACCGTGTCTGCCAGGGCTTCCAGTTACGGGCGATGGCAGGGATCCGGGCGCGGTCGCGGGGGGTGTCCTCGATTCCGACGTACACCAGGGTGTCCGCGGGGTCGGTGTTCTCCGCCATCCAGGCCCGGCACGGGATCTGCTTGAGGATCTGGGAGCAGGGGGCGAGGCGGTCGTTGCCGAGGAACCGTTTGTCGTGGAAGACCTCCCAGGGTGTGCGGCCGTCGCGGACCCGGGTCAGGGGCACGTCCAGGAGTCGGCTGGTGTCGTCGGCGAACCGCCACAGGTCCTCGTCTTCGATGCCGGTGTCGGCGATCAGGAGGGTGAGGCGGTCGGTGCCGTATCGCTCGGCGATGCGCACGGCGGCGGCGAACGAGCCGATCCCGGCGCTGAACTGCACGACGTGCCGCTCGGCTGGGATGTGCGCGCCGCCGGCCGGACGGCGGGGCGGGTGGGCTGTGTCTGCTGGCTGCATGTGCTGGTCCTTGGTGGGCCGGGGTGGTGGGAGCGTTGCCGCGCTCCCACCACCTGTGGGCGGCGCAGCGGTGCGTGCCGTTGTCGCCTGTGCGCCGCCGGCCATGCTGGAGCCGGGCGCACGTGTTGGGCCTTCGGGGTGCCGGGCTGGGAGTGCCTTTCCGGGCCCGGCACCGGGTGGGGCTACTTCTGGTAGGCGGGGATGCGGGCGCGTACCTCGTCGGCGCTGATGCAGCCGGGGTGTCGGAAGGGGCTGGGCAGGCGGTTGCGCCTCTCGCGCAGGTGGCTCCAGTACTTCACGCCCGTCCAGCCGTCGAACTGGCACTTCAGCAGCCACGGGTTGTCGCTGCCGGGGTAACCGCCGAGCGGCGTCCAGCGGTACTCGGCGAGCTTGGCCAGCACTTCCTGTGCACGTTTGATGTTGCTGTCCGTCGCTGGCATGCGCGGGTGCAGAAGCGGCGGCGGTCCGTCCGGCTCCGTAGCCGTCAGAGAGCACTCGGCCGGGGGCAACGGCGAGATACGGCCCGCCTCGAACTCGTCGACCAGGTGCTGGGGTGCGCCGTCGCGGCCGAGGCGGCCGTCTCCGATGCGGGTCTCGGAGCTGCCGCCTGCGGCGATGGCGAACCATGCGCCATGCCAGCGGAAGATGTGGCCGAGGCACTGGTCGTCCGCGATCAGGACGGGGTAGCGGCATTCGGCGTCGGGCTCGCCGAGCCTGTGGCGCGGTGAAGCGGGGGGATTGGTGGGATCGGTGGTGCTCACGTGCGGGAGATCCTTCCGGAGGTCGTGGTGGGCTGGCGGTTGGGGGGGGGGCGTGGGGCGGCCCGCCCGGCCCGAAGGGGGGGCAGCTGTAGTGGGTGGAGTGGTAAGGCAAACTTCTTGTATGGCATTCAAACACCCTTATAATGT
>NZ_JBEXPK010000283.1:0-1666 GCF_040612015.1 Streptomyces sp. NPDC006476
GCCGCCTCGGCTGTCCCGGGAAGAACCGCAGATCAGCAGGTCGGGTGACACCCGAGGTTAAAAACCAAGCTAAGAAGTTGTTGTCTTTCCGGACTTGAGGACTGCGTTTCTGCTGGTGGGCGTAGGTTGGCGGTCTCGTGGGAGTAGTGGCGTGTTGGGTTGTCGCTGCCCGGGAGGTCGTGGATGCCGTCGGTTGTTGGACTGCTGGAACAGCACGAACTCGCTGCTCGCTCAGGCCGAGTTGGCCGCGGCCGAGCAGGAGTGGCATGAATGGGTGATCGCCCGCAGGCGAGTCGGTGCCGTGCTGGCTCCGGACAGCGGCACCGCGGCCGTGGAGGTCGCCCAGGAACAGCGGGACACGGATGCGCAGGGGGCCGTCCGGGACGCGGCGAAGACGAAGTCGCAGGTGCCCGTGTGGCGTGAGGGTCTGGCCTGGTCGGTGTTGTCGGTGGACTACCAGCGCATCCTCAAGGTGGCGGCCGACCGGGCCCGGCTCGGGCAGGGGCCGGTGACCTGCCAGGAGATGGCGGCCGAGTTCGGCATGGACGTGGTGCCGGCACGGGTGGAGGCTCTGCGGTCGAAGGCGAAACGCCTGGTCGCGCGCGGCTGGCTGGCCGAGCCAGCCGCAGGCCGGTTCACGCCCGCCCCCGGTGCGGCCGGGCCAGGCGGCGGCTCAGGACCATGGTCATCGACCAGTAGACCACCGCCTCGGCACTGGCGGTGCGGCGCTCGTTCGCGGGCCAGGCGGCGGCTGCGCATGAGGTGGGCGAAAAGACGCTCGACGATCCACCGCTTGGGCAGCACCACGAAGCCGCGCATGTCGTCGCTGCGTTTGACGATCGCCAGCACGAATGCGAAGGCGGCCAGGCAGTGCTCGACCAGGCTGCCGGTATAGGCGCCGTCGGCCCAGACAAGGGCGAGGCGGTGGTGCGCGGCGGCCACCTGGGCCAGCAGGACCTGCGCGGCGGTTCGGTCGCCGACATCCGCGGCCGTGACCATCACCCCCCAGCAGCAGGCCGAGGGTGTCGACACGACGTGCCGCTTGCGCCCGTTGATCTGCTTGCCGCCGTCGTAGCCGCGGCTGTCGGTGCCGACAACAGCGTCCGCCTTGACCGACTGCGAGTCGATCACCCCGGCCGTGGGCTCCGTATCCCTGCCCAGCTTCTCGCGGACTCTGGCGCGCAGCCGGTCGTGGAACTCCCTGACCAGCGCGGTATCGCGCCAGCGGCGGAAGAATGCGTAAATCCGGTCCCACGGCGGGAAGTCCACCGGCATCGCCCGCCACTTGATTCCGTTGTCCACGAGATAGCGGATCGCATCGAGCATCGCACGGTGGCAATACCCCTCCGGCCGGCCGCCCCGCCCGCGCATCCAGCCCGGCAACGGCAGCAGTGGCCGGACCTCAGCCCACTCCGCGTCCGTCATGTCCGTCGGGTACCGGCGCTGCCGTTCGGGCTGGTCGGCCGCATTGCCGTACACATGCGCGAGGCAATCACACGATGGGGCAGCCGAGTTGGACTGCCCGGCCATCGACACGGAAGACTGCGGCACCGGGGCCTCCTGCTGCTCTATGAGGGGGGTGCATCGTGAAGTTGCAGTTCACGGATCTGGTGTGTGCGGGTTGCGGTGTGCTCGGGCTGGTCACGGGCGGATGACTTCGGTGTAG
>NZ_JBEXPK010000284.1:0-1663 GCF_040612015.1 Streptomyces sp. NPDC006476
AAGATTCGGGTTCTGTCGACGATCTTGTGATCCGGATAGTTCAGACTCACCGTGCGAGTAGGACGCGTTTGCGTAGGAGATCGAGGCTGGCCCTGCCGAACATCTGGCGTTTCAGCATCTTCAGCCGGTTGATGTTGCCTTCGACGGCGCCGGAACTGTGGGGAAGGGACAGTCCGTTGCGGACGGCGTCGAAGTCGCGGCGGAGGTTGCGGGCGAAGCCCGCGAGCGGGGTCAGCGTGTCTTGCTCGGCGTTGGTGATCCAGTCTTCGAGGCGGTCGCCGTGGCGTCCGGTCAGCATTGCGGCGAACTTCCTGACATGGAGGGTGAGCCGGTCGAGTTCCGGATCCCGTTTGCGTAGGCGGTGGAGCTTGTCGGCGTCCTCGTCCCGGAGGTGCTCGGGGTGGGTCATGATCCAGGAGGTGACTTCGCGGACCGATGGAGGCTTGGGGCCGGGGACGGGTGCGTGTCCGCGCCCGGTCCGGTAGCGCCGCAGATGACGCTGGACGGCCAACTCGCCACCTGGATAGCTCAGTTGTTGGATCTCGCGGTAGAGCTGGGCGGCGTTTCTGATACCTTCGTTCCAGCGCCGGTGCAGGTGGCCGACGTACGGATCGACGATATGCGCCCGCTGCAGGCTCTTGGCGACGACATCGTCCGCCGAGCGGGCGTTGACCAGCTTGCGGACGGTGGCCTGGTGTAGCCCGAGTTTCCGGCCGATCGCCGCCTTGGACATGCCCTTCTCCCACAGTTCGTGGGCGGCGGCATGCTGCTCACGCAATCGAGTCACGATCTTCAGCTCCGTCGTTGGCTGGACCTCCTCGGGTTCCGCCTCCAGGGCATCGGAGTTACCGTCCTTTCCGGGAAGTGGTTCGGTCAGGCGGGAACGATGGGCGTTCACCGACTTCTCGACCGCCTGGCCGAGGTTGGCCCACAGGTGATAGCGATCAGCGACTTGCTCGGCCTGCGGTGCCCCGACCCGTGCACCTTCCGCGTATCCGCCGGAACGGTCACGGCAGATGACCTTCACCTCAGGGTGACCGCGGAGCCAGGCAGCCAGGTCCTCTCCCTCACGTCCGTCGTAGAGATGCAGTGGACGGTGGGTGGCCATGTCGATGAGCACGGTGCCGTAGTGGCGGCCTTTGCGGAAGGCGAAGTCGTCGACACCGAGTACCTCCACCTCGCCGATCTCCGGGTCTGGCAGGGCTCTGACCAGCCGCAGCAGCGTGTCCTTGCCCACGGTGATACCGGCCGCGGCCGCGAGTCGGACTCCTGCCCTGCCGGCCAGCGCCAGCCCGACCCGCGTTAACATCCCACGCAGCAGCGGGCTGTAGCGACTGTGCGGGGTGGTCAGCCCCGCGATCTGTTCGGCGAACGTCACCGCTGTGCAGTCAGGGTTCTCGCAGCGGAATCGGCGCACGCACAACTCGATCACCACGCCGAGCCCGCCAACGGCGACATCGCGCAACCTCCGTACGTACCGACCGTGCACCCGAGCCGACCTCTGGCCGCATCGGCAGGCCCCAGTCGTCGCCCGCACGCGCGTCCTCAGCACCACGTTGTCCGGCCGTCGTTCGACCTCCTCGATCAGCAGCGGGGACAGGTACGGAAACAGCTCCAAGAGCACATCACGAGAGCACGCGATGCATGATCGCGAACAGTCGGC
>NZ_JBEXPK010000285.1:0-1656 GCF_040612015.1 Streptomyces sp. NPDC006476
GAGAGATGCGCGTCGAACGGGAGTCCCGATTGGGTGATCGTGGGGCGCTTGGCGCATACGGACAGGGCCTCCTGAACAGCTCGTTGGTGTCGAATCACCGAGCAGCAGGAGGCCCTGATGCAGCAGTCTTCCGTGCCGACGGCCGGGCAGTCCAGTGCGGTCACCTGGGAGTGTGACTGTCTGGCTCACCGGTTCGGAAACGCTGCCGACACCGGGGTGCGGCAGCCGCGCTATCCGACGGACATGACGGACGCGGAGTGGGCCGTGGTCCGGCCGCTGCTGCCGGTGCCGGGCTGGATGCGCGGTCGCGGCGGCCGGCCGGAGGCGTACTGCCACCGGGCTGCACTCGATGCGATCCGCTACCTCGTTGACAACGGCATCAAGTGGCGGGCGATGCCGGCCGACTTCCCGCCGTGGGACCGGGTGTACGCGTTCTTCCGCCGCTGGCGCGACCATGGCCTGGTCAAGGAGTTCCACGACCGGCTACGTGCCCAGGTCCGCGAGAAGGTGGGCCGCGACGCGGAGCCGACGGCCGGAGTGATCGACTCGCAGTCGGTGAAGGCGGACGCTGTTGTCGGTGCGGACAGTCGCGGGTTCGACGGCGGCAAGCTGATCAACGGGCGCAAGCGGCACGTCGTGGTCGATACCCTCGGCCTGCTGCTGGGCGTGATGGTCACCGCCGCGGACGTCGGCGACCGCACCGCCGCCCAGGTGCTGCTGCGGCAAGTCGCCGACGCGCACCACCAGTTGGAGCTGGTCTGGGCCGACGGCGGCTACACCGGCAGCCTCATCGAGTACTGCCTGGCCACGCTCGCCCTGGTCCTGGCGATCGTCAAACGCAGCGACGCCATGCGCGGCTTCGTGGTGCTGCCCAAGCGGTGGATCGTCGAGCGCCTCTTCGCCCACCTGATGCGCACCCGCCGCCTGGCACGCGACTACGAGCGGCGCACCACCAGCGCCGAGGCGATGGTCTACTGGTCGATGGCCCTGCTCATGACCCGCCGCCTGGCCCGGCCACACCCTGCGCGAGCGTGAACCGGCCCGGCTGCGGCTCGGCCAGCCAGCCGCGCGCGACCAGGCGCTTCGCCTTCGACCGCAGTGCCTCCACCCGTGCCGGCACCACGTCCATGCCGAACACGGCGGCCATCTCCTGGCAGGTCAGCGGCCCTTGATGGAGACGGGCCCGGTCCGCGAGCGCCCTCAGGATGCGCTGGTAGTCCACCGACAGCACCGACCAGGCAAGCCCCTCACGCCACATGGGAACCTGCGATTTCGTCTTCGCTGCCTCCGGCACCTGCGGCGTCTTTCCGGTCTGCTCCTCGGCAGCTGGCGCGGCCCCCTCAGCCCGGGCGGGGTCCTGCCCGCTCTCGTCCACGGGGGCCAGCACCTCGCCGACCCGCGAGCAGGCGATGGCCCACTCCTGCCATTCCCGCTCGGCCACGGCCAACTCGGCCTGGACGCGGTCAGCTTCCTCCCGCAGCTCGTCCACACGACGGCGAGCACCCAGCTCACGCTGTTCCAACAGCCCAACCACCGACGGCATCCACAACCTCCCGGACAGCGACAGCACGACAGGCCACAACTCCCACGAGATCGCCGACCCTATGCCCGACCAGCGGAAACGCAGTCCTCAAGTCCGGAAAGACAACAGCTTCT
>NZ_JBEXPK010000286.1:0-1652 GCF_040612015.1 Streptomyces sp. NPDC006476
CTTTGTGGGCGTGGGGGGGGGGCCTCCCCGGCGCGGCGCGCCCGGCCGGGGGGGGGCGACAGGGCCGGGCGGCCGTCCAGGGGAGCCGCGCAGCCGCGCGCCGCCTTACGCCCCGGCTGCCTGACGATCCGCCACAGTCCGTCTCCCACCCTCCCCGCAGCGTTAGGGGATGGGAGACGGGCTGTGGCTGGCCGTCCGGCCAGCCACAGGGCGACGGCCCCGGAAAGGTGAGAGCCGCTCCGGGGCCGTCCATACAGGAAGCGAAGGTTCCTGTGACTGACAGCATGACACGCCCCCGGCCCGCACCGCGCACGGTTGCCGAGATGTGGGCCCGCCTCGCGATGGTCGGTACTGGGCAGAACGACGCCTGCCCGCTGTGCGGGCTGTGGAGCTGCAACCCGAGCGAGTGCCCGCTGTCCTCCGCCGTCCGCCTCCCCGGTCCCTGCCACGGCCGGCACCGGCGTGCAGTGCGAGGTCTGCGGCGGCTGGTTCGGCATCGCCGCGGTGCCGGTCAGGAAACCGCCTGAACCTGCAGCGTGTGCCAGAACCTCGGGCATTGATGCCGCACTTGATCCACCGTCAGTACCGGCAACGGCGCTGACGCTTCCCCAGCCCGACACCGCCACTTCTGTCGGCTGCCTGCCTCGCCCGGCCCGGCCCCGCGCCTCGTGCGGTGGCCGGTCCGGGCGCGGTCCAGGGGAGCCGGACAGCTCCCCCCTCGATTCCCACCAGGAAGGACCGCTGAGTTCCGTCGTGACCAGACCGCAGAGAAAGCCACCGGATAAATACGCGCCCGGAAACTCCGCGCCACACAATCGCATTCCAAATAACAGGGCGCCGGATTTCGCGCGCGCCCGTCAACGGCCTGCGTGCGGGTCGTATGACTCTGTTGGGTCAGGAGCCCAAGGGTGATCATGGAGGAACCACAGCGTGCGGCGACGCGCGCGAGCACTCGATGGGGAAGTCTTGTAGTGCTGTGGCGCGCATACGGCCCGGGGCGTCCGACACCCCGGCGTCCTCGGGCCGTATGCCTAACCCGGACTGCGCATCGGGCAAGCCTCCATGTCAACGGCCATTTCGTTCTCCCCGTAGGGGCGGAGGCCGACCACGTGCGTGCCGAGTGTGCGCGCTGATCGAACATCCCAACTTGAAACGGTGGTTGAGAACGTCGAAGAACGGGCGGCCGGCTATCGACTGCGCCAAGGTAGTGGGTGGTGGACGGTGTATGCCCAGTCAGCACGGCCCACGCCGCGCCCGGATCGCCTTCTCCGACGCCGCCGCAAAGCAGTTGGAGTCAATCACCGACGAGGGAGAACTCCACGCTCTGGACCGCACCCTGGTCGTCATCTCCATCGACCCCGAGGTCGGCGAACCGATCCCCGGCGACATGTCCGGCCCGCAACTGCGTCAGTACACCGACGACATCGAGCACGTCCGTGTCCTGTACGTCGTCACCACCCTGCGCACCGTTGTCGTGGTTGCCTACATCGAGGTCTAGTTTAGTACTGCAACGACACTCCGTGATGCCCTCTTCGTCTGTAGTGGCTGATGCGGGCGCGGGCTTGGCTTCTTCTTCGCCATAGGGACCAGTCGAGTGCATGTTGGATGGCGTGGCGGATGGGAGAGGAGATTCGGTTGAAGAGCCGCCGAGC
>NZ_JBEXPK010000287.1:0-1646 GCF_040612015.1 Streptomyces sp. NPDC006476
GCCCGGGTTCCGCAGTTAATCGGGGTTCTGGGCCTTGGATGAGGTCGAACCTGCTGGCCAGCGGTGTGGCGGCTGGTGGGAATCGGTGTTCGGCCTAGATACACGCTTGTAAGTGATTTCCCTGACGTGCCTTGGGATTGGGCGCTAGGTTCTAGTCCATGTATCTGCGGTCGACCCCTCGGCGGAACAAGGACGGCACGGTGGTGCGCTATCTGCAGTTGGCGCACAACGTGTGGGACCCGGCGGCGAAGCGGTCCAAGGTGCAGGTCATCTACAACTTCGGCCGGGAGGACGCCTCCAACCGGGACGCGCTGCAGCGGCTGGTGGCCTCGGTGACCCGGTTCCTGGATCCCGACGCCGCCCTGTCCGCGACGGCCGACGGGCTGGTGTTCGTGGAGTCCCGGCCGCTGGGCGGTACTTGGGTGCTGGACGGGCTCTGGCAGCAGCTGGAGATCGGCAAGGCGATGAAACGGCTGCTCAAGAAGCGCCGCCTCGATCCCAGCGCGGAGCGGGTTCTGTTCGCGCTGGTCGCCAACCGCGCCCTGGCACCGTCGTCGAAGCTCGCGGCGGCCCGCTGGGTCAACGACGACGTCGCGATCGACGGGCTGCCCGCCACCAGCGACGACGCCTGCTACCGGGCGATGGACTGGCTGATCGAGATCTCCGCCACGCTCGAGGAAGAGGTGTTCCACCAGGTCGCCAACCTCCTCAACCTGGAGGTCGACCTGCTGTTCTTCGACACCACCTCCACCTACTTCGAGACCGAGGACGCCGACGAGGCCGTCGCCCGGGACGAGCGGGGCAGGCCCGTCCCCGAGAGCGAGGCGAGTGACGAGCACCAGGCGCGGGGGTTCAGGTCGTTCGGCAAGTCCAAGGACCACCGCGATGACCTGCCGCAGGTCGTGATCGGGATGGCCGTCACCCGCACCGGCATCCCGGTGCGCGTGTGGTCCTGGCCCGGCTGCACCAGCGACTCGGCGCTGATCAGGCAGGTCAAGGACGACATGCGCGACTGGACGCTCTCCAGGATTGTGTGGGTCGCCGACCGCGGCTTCGCCTCCGAACGCAACCGCCACCACCTCCGCGCCGGCGACCACCACTACATCATCGGCGAGAAGCTGCGCTCCGGGTCGGCCGAGGCCACCGAGGCCCTGGCCCGCCAGGGCCGTTACCAGGACGTCCGGGACAACTTGCGGGTCAAGGAGGTCCGCATCCGTGAGGACGAGCGGTTCGTCATCTGCTTCAACCCCGACGCCGCCGACCGCGACGCGAAGGTCAGAGACCGCCTCGTCGCCCACCTCACCGACCTGATCGACGGCACCGACAAGCTCACCCCGACCAAGCGGGCCGAACTGCGCGGGGTGATCTCCACCAAGCCCGGACTGAACCGCTACCTGCGCGTCACGCCCGGCGGGCTGCTGCGCATCGACGCCGCGAAGATCAAGGCCGAGGAGAACCTGGACGGCAAGTACCTGCTGCGCACCTCCGACCCCAAGATGACCACCGAGGACATCGCACTCGGCTACAAGCAGCTCCTCGAAGTCGAACGCGGCTGGCGGGACATGAAGCAGGTCATCGACCTGCGGCCGGTGTTCCACCGCAAGGAAGAGCGCATCCGCGCTCACGTCCTGCTCTGCTGGCTCGCC
>NZ_JBEXPK010000288.1:0-1644 GCF_040612015.1 Streptomyces sp. NPDC006476
CGCCACACGCTACGAGAAACGGGCCTACACCTACCTCGGCACAGTCACCCTCGCAGCACTCATCGTCTGGCTCCGCACATGATCCGAGAAACAGCACCTAAGGCCCACGTGGTCGTGGCCGGTGAAGAGCTCCAGCCGGGCTGTGACAGGCAGGTGAGCCTCCGCCGGGTGTCGAAGTCTTCCGTCCAGGCGGAGGGTGTATCGCGTGCGTCGTCCATCTCGCTCGCGGCTGAGGTACTGAACTTGATTGGGTGATGTCGGTGCCGTTCGCCTGACAGTTGGCCGTCGGCACCTGTAGCCGTTGGGTGTGAGGTATGCGCAGGGCGGCGGGCTGACCGACGCCGAGAGGACCACGCGGGAGCGGTTACGGCTCCAGGCCGTGGAGCGTTTCGAGGGCGGGCAGAAGATCGCGGAGATTGCCGCTGCCCTGCGGATCAGCGTGCGGTCGGTCGAGCGGTGGCGCCGGGCTTGGCGCGAGGGCGGCGAGGCGGGAGTCCTGTCGAAGGGGTCGCCGGGAAGACCTCGACTCAGTGACGCCCAGATCGCCAGGCTGGAGCGGGAGTTGGAGCGTGGTCCACTGGCTCACGGCTGGGCGGACCAGCGGTGGACCCTGGCACGGATCAAGACGCTGATTGGCCGGCTCTTCCACGTCTCCTACACGGTCGAGGGCACCTGGCGGCTGCTGAAGCGCCACGGCTGGAGCTGGCAGCAGCCCACCAGGCGCGCGATCGAGCGCGATGACGAAGCGGTCGAGGTGTGGAAGAAGGAGACCTCCTGGGCCGCGGGTAAGAGCACCGCGGCGGAGCGCGGGGCCTGGATCGTTTTCGAGGACGAGGCCGGGCAGTCGATGACTCCGCCGCGCGCCAGGACCTGGGGCCGGATCGGCCAGACCCGGTCGTGAGGGTGAGGGGCCGGGGCTCGGGGCACGTGTAGATGGCGGGTATGGCCTGCTACAAGCCGGGCCAGCAGTCCGGCTGATCTACGCGATCCGCGAGTATCGGGACCGCAAGGACGAGCCGAAGGGCTTTGGCTGGCGCGACTTCCGCGACCTCATCGTCCGCGCTCGCATCCAGCTCGGCGGACCGATCGTGCTGGTCTGGGACAACGTCCGCCTGCACCTGACGGTCGGCATGCGCGAGTTCATCGACGCGAACGCCGAGTGGCTCACCGTATTCCAGCTGCCCACTTATGCCCCGGACCTCAACCCGACCGAGGGCGTCTGGTCGCTGGTCAAGCGTGACATCGGCAACCTCGCTGCGGCCGACCTCGGCCAGATCACCCGCGCGGTGAAGCGCAAATCGTCCCTGCATGCAATAGGTGAGGCCCGGGGACACAGTCCCCTTCACTCCCACGCCCTCCACAACAGCCCCGGCCCGCCCGACATTCCCGCCGTGCCGACACGCGGGTGCGCCGGGGTCAGGCGCTGCGCGGCTTGCGGCCGGCGGTCTTCTTCGCCGTCTTCTTGGCGGTGGTCGTCTTCTTGGCGGTCTTGGCCGCGGTCTTCTTGGCCGGCGTCTTCTTCGCCGGACTCTTCTTGGCCCGGGTCAGCTCGTGGACGTCGGCGTCGGCGGCCTCGCCGCGTGAGGAGCGCGCCTTGTCCACCGACTGCTGCAGGGCGGACATCAGGTCCAGCACCTGCCCCGG
>NZ_JBEXPK010000289.1:0-1599 GCF_040612015.1 Streptomyces sp. NPDC006476
CTCGACCAGCACTACGGCCGCACAGGTTAAAGATCAAGCTCAGGCGTCCAACTTCGGCGCTGAATAGGGTCGTCTGTCCCATCCGCAGCGACCCCACCTTATCGGATTCTTAAGAATTCCCTGCCAGGGCCTTGGCGGCTTGACTACGGGGCTTTCTCTGCTTCAAGATTTGGTCACCTGAGAATTTCGATCACAACTGGCAGATCCATGGCCGCAACCGTGCAACCGGGTATCTCTTCCCTGAACCAGCAGCAACTACAGAGTGACGCGACCATTCGCTGCCCGCAAGAGGTGGACGCCGGATCGCAACCATGGATTCAGCATCACCTGGAGAAAATATGCACCAGTTTGCACTGAACTATTCACGCCCCATTCAGCGGGCGGAGGAGAGTGCTCCATACATTTACGACCCCGAACTGCAGTTGAATCTGCTGTCTGACGGAAATCCTGCAGCACATGATCACGCTTTGTTGCGAGAATTGAGCACTACGACGTCTACTGCAGGCTCAAAAACACACTTCGACGACTGAGGGGAAATCCCTTCGGTGTCTGTTCTGATCCTGACCTCTGAACAAGATGTAACCGCCGACATGGTTGTGGCAAAACTTAACGGCAGGGGTGTTCCGGTAGTCCGACTCGCCGCAATTAATTTACCCGGCCGTGCCGCTCTGTCCAGTGAGTACACACACGGCACATTCCACGGATACCTGTCCACCGAAAGTCGGCTTGTGTGTATGAGGAGTCTGCGGTCGATATGGGTCCGGCGCCCCGGCATACCAGCGAGTGGGGTCGCCGAACCGTCCGAGTGGCCCACCGACGAGTCCTCGCAGTTGCTCTACGCCATGCTGCGGTGCACCGACGCGCGCTGGATGAACCATCCGGACGCGGCGATTCGGGCTCGTCACAAGCCGTGGCAAGTACGAGTTGCCCAGCACAGCCGACTACCCGTGCCGGCCACGTTGATCACCACTTGTCCGCAGGCGGCCCGCGACTTCGCGGCCCGCTTCCCAGACCTGGTAATCAAGTCCCTATCGGGTACGGAACCACAAGACCCGCATGGCGTGCTGCCCACCAGTCGGGGCGGGCCCGACGAGGCCTTCGCAGCTGTTTCCTTCGGCCCGACGCTGTTGCAGCGCCGAGTTTCCAAGCGGGCCGAGATCCGTCTGACCGCGGTAGGCAACAGATTTTTTGCCGCCCGCAAGGCGGCCGGACCGGACCTCGATCAGAGCGAGGTCGATGTACCATACGCGGATTCGACGGCGCCGTGGCAACCAGTTTATGTCCCATCGAGTATTGGGGACGGTGTGAGAGCGTATCTCAGACAGGCCGAACTCTTCTATGGGGCGTTCGACTTCGCGGAGGACGATTACGGCATCTGGTGGTTTCTGGAATGCGACCAGTCCGGCCAATTCGGGTTCGTGGAGATGGAGACAGGGCAGCCGATAGCGCAGGCCATCGCGGACTGGCTGACGGCCCCCGGCTGCCTCGAAGAGGCATCAGCGCATACTCAGGTTGAACTCGTGGAGTCCGGTGGCCCGTGACGGTTCTTGATCGCTGCGGTACGACATCGTCATGCGGTACGCGCATGGGGGCGGGCTG
>NZ_JBEXPK010000290.1:0-1583 GCF_040612015.1 Streptomyces sp. NPDC006476
GGCCTGGCGGCGCGGGGGTGTGGCCGCGTTGGAGTCGGCGGGGCCGATGGCGGTCGAACGGTTGTCGCCCGTGCAGTGGCAGCGGTTGGAGGGGGGACGGCGCCGCGAACGCCGCGGCCCCAGCGGCAAGATGACCAGCCACGTGCTGCCCCGCGAGGAGTGGACCGTGCTGATCACCGACGCCCACCCCGGATACCTCACCTGGGCCGAGTTCGAGGCCAACCAGACCCGGCTCGCCGAACTCGCCGCCGCCCACGGCAGCGACCGCAAAGCCTCCCCGCCCCGCGAAGGCACAGCCCTGCTGCAGGGCGTGGTCTCCTGCGGCAAGTGCGGACGCCGGATCACCGTGCGCTACCGGCACCAAAAGCCCGTCTACCTCTGCCAGTTCGAGGGCATCCGCAACGCCATCCCCGTCTGCCAGACCATGGTCGGCGACCAGATCGACGCCGCCGTCGGCGAACTGCTGCTGACCACCCTGACCCCGCTCAGCCTCGAGGTCGCGCTCCGGGTCAGCGACGAGCTGGCCGCCCGCGCCGAGGAAGCCGACCGGCTCCGCGCCCCCGGCGTTGAACGCGCGCGTTACCGAGCCGACCTCGCCCGGCGCCGCTATCTGGCCGTCGACCCCGCCAACCGGCTGGTCGCCGACACCCTGGAGGCCGACTGGAACCACGCCCTGCGCGAACTCGCCGAGACCACTGAGGACTACGAGCGCGCGCAGCACACGGCGATCGGCCCGCTCTCGCCCCAGACCCGGGCCAGGATCACCGCGCTGGCCGCCGACTTCCCCCGGCTCTGGAACGACCCGGCCACCCCGATGCGGGAACGCAAACGCATGATCCGCCTCCTGGTCACCGACGTCACCCTCACCAAGACCGACCACATCGCCATCGGCGTCGTCCTGCGCGGCGGCCAGAGCCACCAGCTCACCCTGCCCCGCCCGCTGACCGCCTGGGAACTGCGGCAGACCGACCCAGCCGTCATCGCCGCACTCCTCGATAAGTACACCGACGCCCAGAGCGCGGCCATCCTCAACGAACGCGGCCTGCCCAGCGGCATGGGCCAGCCCTTCACCCACGGCATGATCATACATCTGCGAAACGCCTACCAGCTACGCAGCCACCGCCAACGACTCCTGGACCAAGGTCTGTTGACCGTCTCCGAACTCGCCCGCCACCTCGGCGTCCACTTCCAGACGATCAAGCACTGGCGCCGGGACGGCATCATCACCGGCGTCCTCGCCAACGACAAGGGCGAGTACGTCTTCCACCTGCCCGGACCCGAGTTCGTCCGCCCCACCATCGGCCGACCTCGCCGCAGCGTCCTGGACCCCGAACACTCCGAAACGACCCGATGAGGTGCAGTGTGATGACAGAGGTTTCGACGCCGGGCGTTTCCCCCTGACGCCGCCAGTCTGCTACCGGGCCTCCTGGCAGCTACCCGGACCGGATTTCAACCGGCAGGTGACAACGAGCTTACGACCGAAGATCACTTACGACGTGGTGCACGACAGCAAGCGCTGAGCAAGCCGTGACGCGAGAAGAGCCGTACGAGTTGGGAAGGTTGTGAAGCGATCCTTGGCCCGT
>NZ_JBEXPK010000291.1:0-1575 GCF_040612015.1 Streptomyces sp. NPDC006476
ACGCTACGAGAAACGGGCCTACACCTACCTCGGCACAGTCACCCTCGCAGCACTCATCGTCTGGCTCCGCACATGATCCGAGAAACAGCGCCTAGTGCCGTCACGGGGCGTATCCCGGGCCGTTCCGTCCACCGGTGGCAACTGGGATCGCGAGCCCCGGGGTGTGGCCACCGTCGCGTCGCAGGATGTGAAGTCCCAGCCTGTTGCCCTCAAGGGAGGCATCGACGGTTACTGGGCCAGTCCACCCCATGGAGAAAAAGATGCGGTCCCCTGCCGGGCTGAGCGCCGCCTGCCAGGCATCGAGGGTTTCTTGCAGGCGCTGGCTGACCACGTCAGCTTGCAGGTCCGGCCAAGGACCCTCCTTCACGAACGCAGCCTGTGGGATGGCCTCGTGGACGGCCCGAGCCACGACGCCGGGATGGGCACGCAGCAATGGATCCAGCACTGTACGGGCCGACTCCCAGCCGCCCGAGGCGATCGCCCGGGACGAGGGCGGCAGCCCGGGTCCGCCTTCGGTCTCGGCGGTGCGCCAGCGCAGGCGGCCCAAGGCGTCACGGTGATAGTTCTGCACCATGATCTGGCGCAGGGCTTGGATACGAGGGCCCGACGCACGGTCCGCTACCGTGCTGGTAGAGGTGTTCCAGGAGCCGGACGGCGTCGCCGGTGGCGAGGATCCTGGTCTTGGGCTTGGTGGGGTTCTTGCCCAGGCGGACCGGACGGCCGTAGCGGCGCCCCCAGTCCTCGTCGACCAGCCCGTCCAGCAGGTGCGGGGCGGTGCCGGCCACTTCCTCCAGCGCGGCGCGGACCGCCTCGGTGACCAGCTCCAGCCGGGTCAGGTCGCGGACCGCGGCCAGGAGATGGGTGGAGTCGGTGCGCTCGCGCACCCAGCCGGCCTTCTTGAGGCGGGCCAGGGCGAGGTCGAGGAGGTGGTCGGCGCGGTCGCCCTCGGTGAGACGTTCGCGGAAGTCGGCCAGCACACTGGGGTGGAAGCCGGGATCGTCCAGCTCCATGGCCATGGCGTACTTGAAGTCGATGCGGCAGCGGACCGCCTCGGCGGCCTGCCGGTCCGACAGGTTGAGCACGAACTGCAGCACACAGACGGTGGCCAGCTGGACGGGCGAGAGACCCGGACGCCCATCACGCGGATACCAGTCGGCGAAGTCCTCGTCATGCCACAGCCCGTCCAGGCGGTCTCTCACCCACATCGCCGTCGTACCGCCTGGGTTGCTCGCCCGCGCGACCTGCGCGGTCAGGGGCGGGACGTGCTCACCGGAACGGGGACGGAGGGACAACGGGCGCCTCGACAGCTCCATCGGTCATCGGAACCACCCGAGCTTGCCTGTTGGCCATGCTGCCGCACCCCGAAACTCCAAGATCCCCGACGGTGTCAAGCTAGTGTCCTGCGCCAGTAGTTGATCGTTGGTAGTTGTGTGACTTCTGCTGCTGGTGCGTCAGTTCCCCGTCGCGGCCCGAAGTTGGGACCGCTGCTTCTGTCTGACGACGAGCGGGCGGTGTTGGAAAGGTGGACGCGTCGGGCGACATCGGCCCAGGCCCTGGCGCTGCGGGCGCGGATCG
>NZ_JBEXPK010000292.1:0-1567 GCF_040612015.1 Streptomyces sp. NPDC006476
CGATCCTGATGCGGGCCTCGGTGCGGGTGCGGAAGGTGTGCCGGTGGACGTACTCGACCTTCAGCACGCTGTTGAACGCCTCGCTCACGGCGTTGAGTCGAAACATGACCCGACCCGGCCCATGGACTGGGTCACGCCGAGTGTGCGGCACGCCCGCCGAAAGCGCCGAGTCTTGTTCAACTTCCTCAGCGAACGCCTCGGCGCCGAGAGCAGCATCCTGCACACCCTCGAGCGGTACCGCACCCGCATCGAATGGTTCGACCGCGACGAGCTCTACACCCGCTTCACCGCCGACACCGTTAACGGCGAAGAGGTCTACAACCTCGACCTGCAACGCTTCCTCTTCCTCGAAGGCGACCACATCACCCACGCCAAGCCGCGCTCAGCATCCGGCGAAGCAGACCTCATCGGCGACCTCGACGGCCGCGACCCCCTGGTCTGCGACGGCAAAATCTTCGACGGGAGCGGCCGCGGCAAGGGCTACCTCGTCAAAGGCGTGCACCAGATCATCAAGTCGCCCACGACTGCGGACAGCACACCGCCTACCTCGTCATCTACAACATCACCGACAAGCTCCTCGAACTGCCCACCGACGGCACCCCCGGCACCTGGCCCCCCTACACCGAACTCACCGGCGTCCGCGTCTACTTCATCCACGTCCGCGTCCTGCCACCCACCACCACCGCCAGCAAAGCCGGCAAAGCCACCCGCATCACCCTCACCAAAGACGACCTCACCAACCCCGACACCACCTGACCCGCCCCCCCAAGTAGCAGCCCACTGGAACTACACGACGCGCGATCAACCTGCACACCCGCGTACACACAGGTCAGACAGACACCAGCCCACCCCACCCCACTACGAAACACCGCGAACCCCGCCCACAGAAACTGAGAAACCCCAGCTCACATCCCACAGCAACAACCCAGAAAAACTGGGCGACGACATGACCCCGCCGGCAACCCGTACGTGCCGCGCCGACGTGCCGGCGACGATCCCTACAGCCTTTCCCCCGCCGTACGGTGTGACTGGACGAGGTTTCTCGAGCTCGCCGAGCGTGCCCTGCCGCAGGGACCGGCCAGGCTGGAGGATCTGGAGAAGGCTCTCGGGCTGGTGAGGGGACGGCCGTTCGGTTCGAGGCCGCTGCCCTGGGCTGGTCCCTACCAGCAGGAGATGATCACGAGGATCATCGACGTCGCTCACACGGTGGCCACGCACCGCACCCCGGCGGGCCCGCACCACGACCTCAGCGCCGCCCGGCAGGCCATCGCGATCGGCCTCGAAGCCGATCCCAGTGCCGAGCTCCTCTACAGGGACTGGATGCGCGTTGAGCATGCGGCCGGGAACCGCTCCGGCCTGCACACCGCCATCACGCAGGTCCAACAGGTCAACAGGTCACTGGACTGCGATCTCGAGACGGAGACGGAACAGCTCATCAACGATCTTCTCCACGGGACCGGCTCACCACTGCGCAAGGCGCAGTAGCGGTTCAGGAGGTGGGCCGCGGTAGCGCCGCTAGTGTCCTGCGCCAGTAGTTGATCGTTAGTAGTTGTGTGACTTCTGCTGC
>NZ_JBEXPK010000293.1:0-1565 GCF_040612015.1 Streptomyces sp. NPDC006476
GGCCAGGGCCCGTAACGACAGCGTGGTCCACCGTAACGGGGAGACGGGGTCGCCTCGGGTGTGCGGCTCGATCAGTGACTCCAGCGCGGGCAGCAGACCAGGGTCGGTGTCTGTCAGTCGCTTGCGGCCCGCACCTTGAGCTCGGACCCGCTGGGTCGGTGAGGGATGACCGGCTAACTCGGCCATGCCTCGCGCGATGGTTGCAGTGCTGGTGCCGGAGGCGGCGGCCACCCGGACGATCCCGCCGCGGCCGAGGGCCGTCGCTTCACTGGCCAGGTACAACCGACGGCGGCGCTCATCGAGGTGCGGCAGGATCTGATCGAACTTGGCCCGCAGAACACGAGCCGCAACGGGGCCTGACAGACACGAAGTCATATCTCAGACTCCCACCAACACCCCTCTGCCGAGCACTAATTGAAATACGGGCCCCCGGACGCACCGAAAATTGCCAAATCGGCGTGTTCGCCGCCTACGCCACCAGCCGGGGACACGCCCTCGTCGACCGTGACCTCTATCTGCCCAGGTCCTGGACCGACGACCGCGGCCGCTGCCAGGCCGCCCACATCCCCGACGACCGAACTTTCGCCACCAAGAACGCCCTCGCCCGCGACATGATCCGCCGGGCCCATGCCTCCCCGCTGCGCTTCCGCTGGGTCACCGCGGACGCCGCCTACGGCCAGGACAGCCGCTTCCGCCGCTTCCTCGAAGACGACCTGAAGCTCCACTACGTCGTGGCCGTCCCCAAGTCCCAGCAGGTCCACGGCCCGCGCATCGAGGACCGTATCCGCCGTGAGGCCCCGCCAGAGGCATGGCAGCGCTTGTCCGCCGGCCCCGGAGCCAAAGGCGAACGCTGCTACGACTGGGTCGGCGCCCTCCTGCCCGTCGTCGAGGAACGCGACGGCGACAAGCCCACCCGCAGGCGGTGGATGCTGGCCCGCCGCAGCATCACCGACTCCGAGGACATCGCCTACTTCCTGGCCAGCGCTCCGCTGGACGCCACCCTCGCCGACCTGGCCCGGATCGCCGGATGCCGCTGGAAGATCGAAGAATGCTTCCAGTCCGCGAAGAACGAGTGCGGCCTCGACGAGTACGAGGTCCGCCGTTACACCGGCTGGTACCGGCACATCACCCTCGCCATGCTCGCCCACGCATTCCTCGCCGCCATCGCCGCCCAGGAACGCGAAAGGGGGGCCCCGGCGACGACACGCCCGATCTCGTGGACCTCACGCCGGCCGAGATCCGCCGTCTCCTGGCAGCTGAATCCCCGCACCACCCCGCACGCCACAACCACACGCTGACCTGGTCACGGTGGAGACGACGCCACCAGGCACGCGCCCGCCAGAGCCACTACGAACGGCGCGGCTACCTATTCGCCGGGGCGCAGTGGGGTCCGTCCCGCCCACCTGGCACCCCGCTACACTACACGCCACCAGGCCGCTGACCAGCCCAGATACCGAACTACGGCTGGAGTACTAGTGTCCTGCGCCAGAGATCCGTCGGCAGAAGCGGGCGAGGGAGTCGAGGATCTCTTCGGCTGTCTTGGTCCAGATGAATGGCTTTGGGTC
>NZ_JBEXPK010000294.1:0-1555 GCF_040612015.1 Streptomyces sp. NPDC006476
AGACGGTCTGCCGTTGTGCCGTCAGGGTGCGGCTGGCCTGGTACTTCGGTGCCGAAGCGGCCGGAAGTGCGGGTCGTATGACTCTGTTGAGTCAGGAGCCCAAGGATGATCATGGAGGAACCACCGCATGCGGCGAACATGCGACGCCGCGGGAACACGCGATGGGCAACTCCTGTGTTGCTGTGGGTGCACATACAGCCCGGGGCACCACAGCCAACCAACGCCTGGCTCTCCTGTGGAGCCTCGGGCCGTATGCCCCCGAATATCGCCCGTCTGGCAGGGGGCCCATAACTGTCCGGTGGGCGTTTCCAGCAAGTGGCCCGGAGACCGGACACCCCTCCGGGCCAACTCCCGGAAGGCACGGGCTCAGTAGCCTGGTACCAGGTAACGGTAGACCAAGGCCACCGACATCACCTTGAGATCAATCAAGGACGCGGTCACCTGGTGAACTCCTGGTGACGCTGATGACCGTCACTCCGACGATGACCGCCGATTAACGGTGCCGGGGCAGGCTGCCCCGGCCGCGCGCGGCCCCGCCGACGCGCGCGAGGGGACCGGCGGGCCCCGATCCCCTCGAGGCGCGGCCCGCGTCCCGCCCGCTCCGTCCCACCCCTTCTTCTTCCAGGTGGGGCCGGTCGTGGGGTGCTCTGAGGGGGATGTCAGACCCCCGACCACGCTCCGGTCGGGCGCTCACCAGCGGTGACGGGAACGCCCGCCATGAGGCTGCGCAACGTCTACCGCAACCCTCACCGCAACACCTTGACGCACCTCTACCGCAACACCCTGCCGCAACAGCGCCGTTGCCGCCGCCCGCTGTCCCCCTGCTCCACCGCCCGGACGCTGCATCGGTGCGGCAGTTGTTCAGCACGCACTTCTTCGCATCGGCGGCCGATCATCTACATCGACGCACTGTGGATCAAGATCCGGTCAGGATCCGTCTCCCGCCCGCGCAACAACCTATACGTATGCCACCACCTTGAACCACTCCGGGTTTGATCGAGACTGGCGCGATGGAAGTCGTAGGTTCGGTCAGTCCACGGCGAGTGACGGTGCTGTCCGAACTACGCAACCGCGGAATCGACGACGTCTGCATCGTTCATGAGCTGTGCCCGCGCCTTCAACATGGCCAGCCACACCCCGCGATGATCCCGCGCCGACGTGCCGCAATCCTCCGGCTCACCAGGCAGACACTCCGGCAGGGGGATCTCCCCCACCGCCACCAACGCATCGCGCACCCCCCGCGCCTCGAACACCCACTCCTCCGGGCCCCATGCCGCTCACACCTGCGCACCGACGTTGCCCAGAGGCCTGGCGGGCTGCACAGAGCTGCCGTCCGTGACAGACAGGAAGCACGGGTCATATGACTCTGTTGAGTCAGGAGCCCAAAGGTGATCATGAAGAAACCACAGCATGTGGGGCCGCGAATACGCGGTGGTCAACTCATGTGTTGCGGTGGGGCGCACATACGGCCCGGGGCACGCCGGCCCTCCCCCGTTGCCTCGGGCCGTATGCCCCGAATATCGCCCGTCTGGCAGTCCCATAACTGTCCGGTGGG
>NZ_JBEXPK010000295.1:0-1555 GCF_040612015.1 Streptomyces sp. NPDC006476
CTGCAGTTCCTCTACCAGGGCAAGTCCCCCTCCGCGAGCGGCCCCTACGACCAGCTGCCGTGGCGGCCGGGCGTCCTCACCCTGCAGCGCTGACCCGCCTGATCCACGGTGATCGCGATCGGGTGCGGTCCGCCGGCGCGTAGACGAGCGGTCTACGGCGTGGGCACCCTCATCAGCTGACCGCTACTCACCGCATCGAGGAACCCCAGCCGTGAGCCGGCTGGGGTTCCCATCGTTTGGGGACCAGAGGCTCGGCCAGGCTTGTCGGGCTGATGGGTGGGCTCCTGGTCCTGCGTCAGCACGAGCATCCCCTTCGCCAAGGCCGCCTCGATCGGCGCCCGCACCGACGGCGGCATGGCCGGCGCCGCCCAGAGAAGTCCTCAGCCCGACGAAGATGACGAAATGCGCCCCCATCGAAGCGATGGGGGCGCATTTCGTCAGCTTCGCCTACTTGAGCGCTGTACCGCCCGAGTTGTGATAGGCGATCGGCGGCGGATCGCCGAGGGGCGTCTGCATGCTCTGGAACGCCAGCTGCGCCATCTCACCGAGCAGTTGCGGAAGGCCCTGGTCCGCGCGCGGAACACGGAACGCGCACGCAAGTACCTCGAGAAACGGCTCGCCGAACAGGACCAGAGCCTGCGCCAGGCACAGGACTACACCCGCCGCATCGAAGCCGAGCTCGCCGAACAGAAGGAGCAGGCGGAGCAGCTCGTGAAGGAAGTCGGTGTCCTGCGCGAGCAAAACCGTCGGCTCATCGAAGAAGAATCCGCTGTTCCCGCCCCGTCAACGCAGCTCGGCGGCTACACGTCGCCGCAACACGTCTCCGTCCCGCTCCAGCCCGGCCTCGAGACAGTGGCAGCGGCCGCAAACCCCGTCGAAGCGGCGAGCCCTCCTCAGGGGCAGGTCGCCTGGCCGGATCTGCCGTACGAGCCGTACGGGACGACACCCCTCCCCGACTACGACTACGACTACGACTACGACTACGACTACGACTACGACTACGACTACGACTACGACTACGGGACGTACGCCGAGCCGACGTACGCCGAACTGTTCGCGGGCAGCCCCGCGGACACCCAACTCATCCCGGCCGGCTATCCAGCAGACGCGACACTGCCTTCCTACCCCTTGTATGACGCACCGGCCGACGTGTGGACGTGGGGCACCCCGTGCACAGCACATGGGACATCGAGGGACCGTTGGCCAGCCCCCTCCCCGCCCTGACGTACGACGAACCACCCCTGCACACACCGGCCGTCCCCCTGGTGCTACCCCCACACCAAGAAGACGAAGAAACATGGAACGGCGCTGATGAAGCACCGCCGCTCGCCCCGGCCACCCAGCACAACCAAACAGCTCCACGCCGCAGGGCAGGAGCGCTGCCTACTGCCGCGCTCATCGCAGCCCTCCTCGGCTCCCACTTCAGGTGAGCAACGCCAGGCCGACAAGCCCGCACCGTATACGCCGGTTGCGCCGGCCTGGGCGACGACGCCGCTGGAGGCGCGGCTCCCTCATGACGGCGACAGGGCAAGCCGTGCCTGCGGCTTGCCCTGTC
>NZ_JBEXPK010000296.1:0-1552 GCF_040612015.1 Streptomyces sp. NPDC006476
ATACGTGGATGGGAGGAGTGACGGAAGTGGCCCTTCATGACTGTTCATGGCCGGTGGGGGACGTGTCAAGTACATGCCACCCGCCTACTGAACAGCAGGTCAGCAGCCCACTAACCGTATCCCTGATGCGGTTAGTGAGTCACTGGCGTCCCGTCCAAAATCGGAGGCATTACACCAAGGTCGGGTAGTTAGCGTTTCCGCAGGTCACACAAGTGGGTTCATCACCTGCCAGGACGCGTCCATCACAGCTCCGGAAGGCCAGTGAAATGAACACTCCACGCATACGCAGGACCGGATACCGGAAACCGGCCATAGCCCTGGCCGCTTCGTCGTCCGTGCTCTTGTTCACCGCTTGCGCCGTCGCTGGCGGAGGCGACACCAGGACTAGCTCAGCATCCTTGTATCGTGAAGACATCACAGTGGGACTTCTTCTGCCTGATCGGGACACTGCACGCTTCGAGAAATTCGACTATCCGACCGTTAAGAGGGAAGTCGCTGCGCTCACGCATGGCAAGGGAAAGGTTGACTACGCCAACGCCGAAGCAAGTGTGTCCAGACAGAGTCAGCAGTTCCAGCGCATGGTTTCAGAGAAAGTGGACGTCATCCTCGTCGACGCCTTGGACGCCAAACGCATCGCGCCGGACGTGCGGGAAGCGCAAGACGCGGGCATACCAGTCATCGCCTACGACCGTCTTGCGCAGGGCCCGATCGATGCGTTCGTCTCGCACGACAACGAACTCGTCGGCGAGGAACAGGGACGCGCGATCGAGGAGGCACTGGGCGATCGCGCGTCGGGGAGTAACGTGGTCATGCTGAACGGAGACCCCGCTGATCCGAACTCGGCTCAGTTCAAGAAAGGTGCACTCGGCGAACTCACCGACAAGGTCCACATTGTCCAGCAGTACAACGTCACAAAGTGGTCGCCCGTGGTCGCCGAAAGAGACATGAACCATGCGATTCGGTCCATCGGACTCAGGAACATCACCGCCGTCTACGCGGCCAATGACGGCTTGGCCGGCGCTGCCATCGATGCGCTGAAGAAGGCGGGAGCCACCGCCATACCGCCGGTGACCGGACAGGACGCGAACTTGGACGCAGTGCAGCGCATCGTCGCAGGACAGCAGTACATGTCCGTGTACAAGCCCTTCGTCGATGAGGCCACCGACGCAGCAGAGTTGGCGGTAGACAAGGTACGGGGCCGCAGCATCGAGTTCGACGGACTGACGCCGGATAAAGTCGACAGTCCGACGCAAAAGGACATCCCCACGAGGCTCGTACCAGTGATCGCCCTCACGCAGAACACCATCAGGCAGACAGTGATCGCCGACGGCGTCTATACCATCCGGCAGATCTGCACCGCGCCCTACGCGGCGAGATGTGCGGCCATTGGGCTGGAATAGAGGACAGCCGTCGGTCACGGCAGCTGCAGTTTCGGCGTCTGTGTTGGTCAGCGTCTTGCCCGGGTTCCGCAGTTAATCGGGGTTCTGGGCCTTGGATGAGGTCGAACCTGCTGGCCAGCGGTGTGGCGGCTGGTGGGAATCGGTGTTCGGCC
>NZ_JBEXPK010000297.1:0-1549 GCF_040612015.1 Streptomyces sp. NPDC006476
CCCCGTTATCTTCTTCGCGGTCCTGCAAGAGGGCCGCTGGCCTCCGGGCCCGGCATGACTGTGTCCCCCTGTCGAGCGGATGACCTGGGGGGTGGTGTCACCGGGCCCGGGAGGTGCCGTCGGAGACGCTGATGAGAGGTCCGGCCACCGCCCGGTCCGGCGCAATGCCGGACAGCTCGCGGGCGGCAGGTCTGCATAACGTGGATGCGCGCGTACGACACCACTGCCGAGCCGGCACGTTCAACGCTCCTGGAAGGGACCGATGTTCGACACCGAAGACGTAGGCGTGTTCCTCGGCCTGGACGTCGGCAAGACTGCTCATCATGGCCACGGGCTCACCCCGGCCGGGAAGAAGGTCCTCGACAAGCAGCTGCCCAACAGTGAACCGAAGCTGCGGGCCGTCTTCGACAAGCTGACCGCGAAGTTCGGCACCGTCCTGGTGATCGTGGACCAGCCCGCTTCCATCGGCGCCCTCCCGCTGACCGTGGCCCGGGACGCGGGCTGCAAGGTCGCCTACCTGCCCGGACTTGCGATGCGGCGGATCGCCGACCTGTATCCGGGCGAGGCGAAGACCGACGCGAAAGACGCCGCGGTGATCGCGGACGCGGCCCGCACCATGCCGCACACGCTGCGCTCGCTTCAGCTGACTGACGAGATCACCGCCGAGCTGACCGTGCTGGTGGGCTTCGACCAGGATCTGGCAGCCGAGGCCACCCGCACCTCCAACCGGATACGCGGCCTGCTCACCCAGTTCCACCCCAGCCTCGAACGCGTCCTCGGCCCCCGCCTCGACCACCACGCCATCACCTGGTTGCTGGAACGCTACGGCTCCCCGGCCGCCCTGCGCAGGGCCGGTCGCCGCAGACTCGTGGAGCTGATCCGCCCGAAAGCCCCCCGCATGGCCGCCCGGCTGATCGACGACGTCTTCGACGCGCTGGACGAACAGACCGTCGTCGTCCCCGGCACCGGCACCCTCGACATCGTCATCCCCTCCCTGGCCGCCTCCCTGGCCGCCGTCCACACCCAGCGCCGGGCAATGGAAGCCCAGATCAACGCCCTGCTGGAGGCGCACCCTCTTTCCCCAGTCCTGACGTCGATGCCCGGCGTCGGCGTCAGGACCGCCGCCGTCCTGCTGGTCACCGTCGGCGACGGCACCAGCTTCCCCACCGCCGCCCACCTCGCCTCCTACGCCGGCCTCGCCCCGACCACGAAGTCGTCCGGCACCTCGATCCACGGCGAACACGCGCCACGGGGCGGAAACCGCCAGCTCAAACGGGCGATGTTCCTATCCGCCTTCGCCTGCATGAACGCCGACCCGGCCTCCCGCGCCTACTACGACAAGCAACGCAACCGCGGCAAGACCCACACCCAGGCCCTTCTCCGCCTCGCCCGCCAACGCGTCAGCGTCCTGTTCGCCATGCTCCGCGACGGCACCTTCTACGATTCCCGCACGCCCGCGGACGTCGAGCTCGCCGCATAACCCCAACAAGACCGAATCACCCCAAACCCAGCAGGGGTGCCTTGACGAAGGACATAGAGGCACCCCCCC
>NZ_JBEXPK010000298.1:0-1530 GCF_040612015.1 Streptomyces sp. NPDC006476
AGCTTGAAATTAAACCTTCGGTGATCGTTTGAGGTTCGAGTCGTTCACCCACACGGGAATCTTCCGGACATGACGACGACCTCCCTTTCACGCTGTGTGATGTCGAGTCGCACAACGGGCCAGGAGGTCGCCGGTGTCGAGTGTCGTCCTTGAAGTCGCTCATCGGCAGGCGCTTGCCGAACTGTCCTCCTTTCGGATGGAGTTGTATGCGGCGATGCCGCGCCGTGCTGATGCGTTGTTCGAGCTCACGGATGCGGTGTTGTGTGCGGGCGGCCCGGTGGTGTCGCTGCCGGAGTTGTCGCTTCAGGTGGTGCACCGGCGTGGGCACGGGGCGATGTACGACGCGCTCGCGCAGGGCCGCTTGAATGTGTCGCGGCTGCGGTTGGTGCTGGCCGGGCTGGAGCTGCCGCGCGGGAGGGACCGGCAGATCTCGATCGCGCTGGATGTGACACCGTGGCCGCGCCCGGACGCGGAGTGCTCGCCGGACCGGCTGCACTGTCACCGGCCGTGCCGCTGCGACGGGGTGCGGCAGACGATTCCGGGTTGGCCCTACCAGGTCGCCGCCACGCTGGGCGGTGGCCGCACGTCGTGGACCGGGCCGCTGGATGTGGTCCGCCTCGGCCCGGACGACGATGCGACCGAGGTCACCGCCGCCCAGATCCGGGACCTGCTCGCGCGCCTGCGCGAAGCCGGGCAGTGGTGCGAAGGCGACCCCGAGGTGCTGTTCGTCCTGGACGCCGGCTACGACATCGTGCGCCTGACCTGGCTTTTGCGTGACGCACCGGTCCGCCTGCTCGGGCGGATCCGCGCCGACCGCGTCATGCACCACCCGCCAGGGCGCCGCAAGGGACCCACCAAAGGCCGCGGGCCGCGTCACGGCGAGCCCTTCCGGCTGGCCGACCCGGCCACCCACCCCGCACCCGTGCAGGAGTCCACCACCCGCCACGACCGGTTCGGTGCCGTGACCGCCCGCTGCTGGGGACACCTGCACCCCAAACTGGAACGCCGCCAGGGCGGTTGGGCAGACCACCCAGGTGACCTGCCCAACGTGGAGGGAACGTTGGTGCACCTCGCGGTCGAGTTCCTGCCCGGCAACCGCGATCCCAAGCCGCTATGGCTATGGCACTCGGTCCCCGACGCCGATGCGCACGACGTCGACCGCCTGTGGCGGATCTTCCTCAGAAGATTCGACATCGAACACACCTTCCGGTTCTTCAAGCAGGCCCTGGGCATGACCCGCCCCCGCCTGCGTCACCCGGCCCAGGCCGACCTCTGGGTCTGGCTGATCCTCGCCGCCTACACCCAGCTCCGACTCGCCCGCACCCTCACCGGCGATCTGCGCCGGCCCTGGGAGAGGACCCTCACACCGGACCAGCTCACTCCCGGCCGGGTCCGCCGCGGCTATCCCCGCATCCGCAAGATCCTGGGCACTCCCGCGAAACCGCCGAAAGCCACCCGTCCCGGCCCAGGCCGCCCACGAGGCCGTACCAGCAGCGCCGCACCCCGCCACCCCGTCGGCAAACACCGGCA
>NZ_JBEXPK010000299.1:0-1524 GCF_040612015.1 Streptomyces sp. NPDC006476
GACGGGGTGGCGGAAGCCGGGGCCGGCGTTCTCGTAGCCGAGGTCGACCAGGGTCGGCATGCCCGTTTCGGCGGCGATGCGGTCCAGGGCGTCGGCCGGGCCGATCTGGGTCTCCCCGGTCCGCCCCGGGCGCGAGCACGACACCACCTGCGCCCGCACGCACGGCCTGGTCGACGCGCTGAACCGGCTCGCCGCCACCCTGGGCATCCCCACGCTCACCGATCTCGGCTACGAGAACGCCGGGCCGGGCATCCGCCATCCGGTCAAAAAGCCCAATGGCGCCGAACTCACCGAAGAACAACGGACGTTCAACGCCGTCATCCGCGGCATCCACGGCGTCGCGGAACGCGCCAACGCCCTGCTCAAGGTGACCTTCAAGGCTCTGCGACGGGTCAGCCTCGACCCCGCCGCGATCACCCGCATCGCCCGCGCCGCCCTCGTCCTGCTCCAGCTCGAACACGGCCGAACCACCTGAACGAAGATCACCAACCGTGACGAGCCGTTACCGAGAAGGGCTCAATGACCAGTTCGGCCCGCATGTGGGTGGCCATCGAGTAGCCGAGCACCCGGCGTGAGCAGATATCCAGGATGCAGGCGAGATACATCCACGAGCCGCCGACCTGCACGTATGTGATGTCCCCGCACCACTTCTCGTCCAGCTGCCCGGCGGAGAAGTCGCGGCGGACGAGGTCCGGGGCAGGCGGTGCAAGGCGGTCCGGGATCGTGGTGCGTTTGCGGCGCCGCAGATGCAGCCCCTCCAGGCCGTGCTTGCGCATGAGCCGCTCGACGCGCTTGCGGTTCACCGTGTGTCCGAAGCCCCGCGGCTCGGCATGGACACGCCGCACTCCGGTACGTTCCCTTGTGGTCGGTGTGGATCTCGCGGATCTCCGCGGCCGGCGCATCATCGGCGGCCTGCCGCACCTCGCGTGCCTTGGCACCAGCGATCCACCGGTAGAAGCCCGAGCGCGAGACCTGAAGCACCCGGCATATCCGCTGCACGCCGAAGTCGGCCCGGTTGTTGGAGATGAAGCCCCAGCGGAGGATCACGCCCTCATCTCCTTCGCGAAATTCTGGGCCGCCCGGCGCAGGATCTCCCGCTCGAGTTCCCACTCCTTCTCGGCCCTGCGCAGCCGGCCGTTCTCCGCACGCAGCCGGGCGAGTTCCTCATCCCTGCCCTCGGCGACAGGCTCGTCGCGGTTGCCACGGCTCGCCTGCTCATCGGCCTGGCGCACCCAACTGCCCAGCGTCTCGCCGGTCACCCCGACATCCGCCGCCACCGCCGCATACGTGCGCTTCCCGCCCGCCGCGCGGTACAGCGCTACCGCATCGTTCCTGAACTCCGCCGGATACGGAGACTTCCGTCCCACCAGGACACCCTTCCTCGGATCAACAAGATCCATTGTCAGAGTGTCCACACCGCGGGGGTCGCCTAAGACGTCATCTCATTTGGCGTGTTCGATACCCTGTTGACGTGGGAATCGTTGAGCGGCTGGTGCCGGACGAGTTGTGGGAACTGTTCCAGCG
>NZ_JBEXPK010000300.1:0-1466 GCF_040612015.1 Streptomyces sp. NPDC006476
CAGGGCCAGCCTCGATCTCCTACGCAAACGCGTCCTACTCGCACGGTGAGTCTGAACTATCCGGATCACAAGATCGTCGACAGAACCCGAATCTTCACGTTGATGGCGTCCACGAAGACGACGGGGTAGACGCGGCGGTTTCCAGTGATCGTTGCGGAGATGGGCCGCACGGAGCTGACCATGCGGCTCGCGTCTGCTGAGGCGAAGGTGCCGCTGCACCATATGCGGTCCGGGGAGATGACGGAGGAGGACTGGACGCGGCTGGCCCGCAGGATGCCGGACATCTCCGCGGCGCCGCTGTTCATCGACGACTCCCCGAACATCACGCTGAACCACATCCGGTCCAGGGCCCGCAGGCGGAAGGCGAAGAGCGGGCTGTCCCTGATCATCGTGGACTACATCCAGCTCATTGAATCCGGATTCAGCAAGTACGCGGACAGCCGGCAGCAGCAGGTCGCCGAGATCTCCCGCGGCCTGAAACTGCTCGCCAAGGAACTGGAAGTCCCGGTCATCGCCCTGTCCCAGCTGAACCGGGAGTCGGAGAAGCGGGCCGACAAAAAGCCCATGATCTCCGACCTGCGGGAATCCGGCGCCATCGAACAGGACGCCGACGTCGTGATCCTGTTGCACCGCGAGGACGTCTACGAGAAGGATCCGGGCCGGCGAAGCGGACCTGATCGTGGCCAAGCACCGCAACGGCCCCACCGCCACGATCACCGCCGCCAGCCAGCTGCACTACTCCCGTTTCGTCGACATGGCGCAGACCTGAAGGGCCGGAAGAGCCAGCTCAGGAAGGGGCAGACGATGAGTAGCTTCCAGGCGATCGACGCGCTACTGGCGTCCACGGCGCCCGGCCGCATCCCGTTGCCGCCGGCCTTGGAGCGGCGTGCGCGGCGCGAGGGGCTGAACCTCTCGCGCGCAGTTGGCGCAGGCCTTGGGCGTCAGCCCGTCCACGGTCGGCGGCTGGGAGTCCGGCCGGGATCCGAGCGGCGAGGTACGGGAGCAGTACGCGTACTTCCTCGAGGCCGCCCGCGCCAAGCTGGCCGCGGCCGCGGAGGCACCCGCCGGCCACCCCGAGGTCGACGGCCCGGCGGAAGCGGAGCCGAGTGTCGGCGCGGACGACGTCGATGTCCTGGCCGCGCCTGAGCCGTGTGTGCTGTGCGGGCAGCCGGCCCGTCACCAGGTCGCGGGATACCCGCAGCACCTGGACCCGGCCGAGTGCGGCACGGCCGAGCCGGCGCAGCCGACGAAGCCCGCGGCCCGGGAGAAGCCGCGGCAGCCGGCGACCGCCGGACGGCAGGGCCGGGCGGCGCGCGGTGTCACGGTGGTGCCCGTCGGCCGCCGGGTGCAGGCGGCCTCCGACACCCCCGACCTGATCGGCTCGGCGGTCGCGGCCGCGCTCGAAGAGCATGCCGGTGATGTCGAGGCGGCGACGGCCGCGCTGGTGAAGCGGGCGATCCCGGATG
>NZ_JBEXPK010000302.1:0-1456 GCF_040612015.1 Streptomyces sp. NPDC006476
GGCGAGCGTGACGCGCGAGGCGGGCCGGTAGGTGGTAGAGGCGCAGGCGCATCGTGTCCGGCTCGGCGTCTTCGAGGCCGTCCTGGTCATGCAGGGTGAGCAGCCGCAGCCAGGTGTCGAGATCGGCGGCGAGGTTCGCGGCGAGCATCCAGCCTGTGTTGATCTGCCACGACTGTGAGGGCAGATTCGTCAGCCCCATGGCCTTGCCGGTACGGATACGGTCTTCGACCTCGGCGTGGTCGCGGTGCAGGGCGTCGAGGAACTGGATCTGGTGGGAGCCGGCGATGCCCCACATGTGCCGGATGTTCGTGACGGTGATCGAGTAGCGCCAGCCGGTCTTCTGCTCGAAGGCGGTCAGCTTCTTCATGTGCCGCCTCGACGGGCGCACGCGGCGGACGATCAGGCGCATGCCCTCCGGCCAGCCCTCGCGGGTGTTCAGGTAGGTCAACTCCGCAACCTGGTAACCCGTTTGAAGGTCGCCGCCCTGTGTCAGCGAGGTCTCCCAGGCGCTTTCGGGGAGCCTCGCGATCGCCGCCTCGTCCTCGGGCGTGATCTTCCATCCGACCGTGTAACGGACCGTGCGCCGCTTCGTGTTCAGCGCCTCCAGGTGCTGGAGCAGGCCATGGGTGGCGCCCGCGCCGTCGACCCGCACGAGGATCTTCGACTGGGAGGAGTGCGGTATCTGATCCAGCGCGGCGGCCAGGACGCGGACGTGGTCGTCCACAGTGTTCGCCCCTGCGTTGCCCGGGCGGAGTTCCATCGCGAGGCTCTCGCCGGTGTTCGCCAGCCAACTGCCCAGCGGATGGAAGCCGAACGTGCCCTTGAACGTGGCCGCGGCCCCTTGTTTCCGGGACACGCTCGTGATGACCGTGGCGTCCAGGTCGATGACGATCCAGCCTGTCAACCTCCGTCCGGCGACCGTGAGCCACGGGAAGCCGCCGGGCCGCAGGTGGAGCAGCGTCCACACATGCCGGCGCACCCGTCGGCGCACCTTCGCGATCTTTCTCAGAGTCTTGTCGTCCAGCTCGGCCAGCAGACGGCGCATCGTTGAGTCCGAGGCCGCAGGGCCGAACAGGCCCTGGTGGTGAAGCTGAAGCTGCTCGGCCTCCAGCAGGCTCCGCGCCCCGAGCACCATCGCGACAGCGAGCTGGACGAGCACCCCGGCCCGCTCCCGCCACCTGGCACTCGTGCTCGAGGGAAGCACCCCGGCGAGCCCTCGTGTCAGCCCCACACGGTCCGCCAGCCGCCGCAGCAGCACCGCCCCTGCATGCCCGACCAGCCCCTTCCCGTCGGCTGCCACGGACAGCCGACGATCCCACCCTGTACGCTCGCTCACCAGAAAGGTGTCCTGACTCCTGCACCGGATACGACCTAGACACTCGCATCCTCGCAGGTCAGCGGCACCTTTCTGCTGTCAGGCCGTCAGCTCACCCAATTCCGCTGAATAACCGGGGTT
>NZ_JBEXPK010000303.1:0-1381 GCF_040612015.1 Streptomyces sp. NPDC006476
GGCTCTTCGCTCCCATGTGTGGGTCGGTTCGTGTCATGACATGACGAACGCCGCACTCTGCGTAGGTGTCTGATTGTGACGATCAAGAACCTGCGGAAGGGGTGCGGCGTTGTCGTCTGCGAACGTACTGGTCAGGGCGGCCGGGGTCGAGCGGACGGTGGTCGAGGAGGTCTATGTTCACCCGGTCGATCCGGTGAAGGTGGTCTTGGTGCGGCCGGACCGCAGGTGGGAGCGCAGGCCGCGGTGCGGGGTGTGCCGCGGGCGGGCGCCGCTGTACGACCGGGGCCATCGGCGGCGTTGGCGGTCGCTGGATGACGGGCTGCTACGGGTGTACTTCGAGGCCGACCTGGCCAGGGTGGCGTGTCCGGAGCACGGGGTGGTGATAGCGGCCGTGCCCTGGGCGCGACACGGCGCCGGGCACACGATCCCCTTCGACGAGACCGTGGCCTGGTTCGCGCCGGGCGCCTCGAAGAAACTGATTTCGGTGCTGCTGCGGATCAACTGGCACACCGTCGGCTCGATCGTGGCGCGGGTGATGGCGGAGCGGGACGGCCAGGACGGCGACCGGCTCGCCGGGGTGCGGCGGATCGGCATCGACGAGGTGTCCTTCGCCAGGGGCAGAAGTACCTGACCGTCGTGGTGGACCACGACAGCGGCCGCCTGCTGTATGTCGTCGAGGGCCGTTCGAAGAAGACCGTCCAGGGCTTCTTCGACCTCCTGGGCGAAGAGCGCTCCCGGGAGGTGACCCACATCTCGGCCGACGGCGCGGAATGGATCGCGGACGTGGCTGGCCGGCGGGCCCCGCACGCGGCTCGGTGCCTCGACCCGTTCCACGTCGTCAAGTGGGCCGGCGACGCCCTGGACACGGTGCGCCGTCAGGCCTGGAACCACGCCCGCCGCGCGGGGATGAAGGCCCTGGCCACGGAGCTGAAGAATTCCCGTTACGCGCTCTGGAAGAACCCACAGGACCTCACCGAAGGGCAGCAGGCGAAGCTGTCGCTGATCCAGACCGCCAACAAGCCCCTGTACCGGGCCTACCTCCTCAAGGAGCAGCTGCGGATGGTCTTCGCGCCCGGCGGCGCGGAGCGGGTACACCTGCTGGATGCCTGGCTGGCCTGGGCCTCACGCAGCAAGCTGCCACCCTTCGTCAAGCTCGCCCGTACCATCCGCGAGCGCCGCGCCGACATCGCCAATGCATTGACGTTCCGTCTCACCAACGCCCGTGTGGAGTCCATGAACACGAAGATCCGGCTGATCATCCGGCGGGCCTACGGCTTCCGCAGCGTCGAAGCCCTCCGCGCCATGATCCTGCTCTGCCTCGCCGGCTACAGCCGGCCCCTCCCCGGACGCACATAACACCCACAGAAACGAGCGAAGAGCC
>NZ_JBEXPK010000304.1:0-1373 GCF_040612015.1 Streptomyces sp. NPDC006476
GGAGTAGTGTGGGCAGTACCGAGAGCATTTCGCACACCGGCTTCCACGCCGGGTCGTTCTCGGCGCACCATGAAACCCGGGCCGCCGCAGCGGCGGCCCGGAGACGGGTCCGCATCATGTCGGCGACCTTGCTTCCACCCCTGCCGCACCCCGAGCCCGTCGCAGCCCCGGCCGCGCGTGTCACCCTGAAGAGCGACGGCACCTCCCGCGGACTCCTCGACGGCGCCTGGTGGCCCCGCTCCCGGGATCTGCTGAGCGAACTGCCCGCCCTCACCGACGTGTTGGACCCCCTGTTCGGCCGCATCACCCGCATCGCCGTCAACCCGGAACACTGGCCGGTCATCCCGCCCAAGGTTCCCGTGCACGGCCACATCGTCAAGGTCGGCTGGTTCACCCCGGAGATCGACCCGCACAAACTGCTGCTGCTCTCCTACGGCACCGGCCGCTGGGACCTGCTGATCATCCCGCCCGAAACCGGGCCGCAGACGGCGGCCCGGCTGATGGCTGCCGCGTCCGACCCCGACGGCCCGCCACTGACCGCGAGCGCCCTCATCGCCGCGGACGAGGCCCGGCACGCCGTCCCGACGGCCGACGAGCCACTGGACCCGGACGAGGCATGGGAGTACGAGGGCGGCGCCGCCGCGGTGGCGGTGTCAGCGGCCGTCCCGCAACAGACCCCTCCCCCCGGCCGGACCGGCCGCCTGATCATCGGTAGGTGAGGTGGCCGCCATGAACGCCTTCCTGACAACCGCCGCCTTCCTGGTCCTCATCACAGCCGCGGCATACACGATCCACCGGCTCAACATCCAGCACGCCGACCGAATCGCCGTGCACCCGTACAGCGCCCGCCTGCCCGGCCGCCGCGGCCGCGGCACGCCGCAGCCCCCGGTGGGACCGGACCCGTATCAGCGGCCGGCCCCCGGCGAACGACGCGACCACCGCGACGGCGGCCGCGGCCGCTTCCCGGCACGTCGCCGCCGCAGTCCTACCACGCACCACAGGTGACCAGCCGCAAAGCCGGCAGGGAACCACGAAACGGGGCATCCGAACCGAGGCGTCATGACTCTTCCGCCGCTGAACATCTACCGGCACGACCGGGGCAGCCGAGCACTGATCACCCTCGCCGGGGAGATCGACCCGGCCACCGCGCCCCAGGTGCGGACCGCTCTGGAGCGGTGCCTGTACGACGGCATCACCACCATCGACGTCGATCTGACCACCGTCGGCCGCTGCGACAACAGCGGCCTGCGCGTCTTCCTCGACGCGTCCCGGCACGCCGCCGGCAACCACGCGTCCCTGCGGCTGCACCACCCATCCCCCCAGACCGCACGACTCCTCGCCGACACCGGCTCCGATCGCGTGCTCCTGTGACG
>NZ_JBEXPK010000305.1:0-1360 GCF_040612015.1 Streptomyces sp. NPDC006476
GACCCCAAGACCAACCAGGTGGTCGTCACCGCCGACCGCACCGTCTCCCAGGCCGAGTGGACCAAGCTCACCAAGGTCGTGGACGGCCTCGGGGAAAAGGCAGAACTCAAGCGCACCAAGGGGGAGTTCAAGCTGGCCATCGCGGGCGGCGACAAAATCACCGGTCCCGTCACCGGTGGCACCGTCTTCTGCTCCCTGGGGTTCAACGTGGTCAAGGACGGCCAGCCGTACTTCATCACGGCCGGCCACTGCACCAACGAAACCTCCGACTGGTTTGACGCCGGTCAGGAGCTCGGCTTCACCGAGGAGTCCAGCTTCCCCGACAATGACTTCGGCCTGGTCAAGTACAGCGAGAACGCGGACCACCCGAGCGAGGTGAACCTCTACAACGGCTCGACCCAGACAATCACCAAGGCGGGCGACGCCATCATCGGCCAGGAGGTGACCCGCAGCGGCACCACGACCCAGGTGCACAGCGGCACGGTCACCAACACGGACGCGACCGTGAACTACGACACCGGTGACACCGTCAACGGGCTCATCGAGGCCGACGTCTGCGCCGACCACGGTGACAGCGGTGGCCCACTGTTCTCCGGTGACACCGCGATCGGTCTCACCTCCGGCATCAACGGTAACTGCACCTCCGGCGGGGTGACGTTCTTCCAGCCGGTCACGGAAGCCCTCAGCGCCGTCGGTGCGCAGATCGGCTGACATTCGCTTCCTGCTAAGGGAAGGGGCCCGCCCCACGGCCTGGTCACGGGGCGGGCCCCCTCGCGCGTCCGGCCCCTCGCCGTGCACGGGGCCGGGCTGGCCCTCGGGTGGCTGACCGGGCCGCGCACGGCTGTGACCTGCGATGGTCGGGCTCGTGGCCTCGGGGCCTGGGTCGGCGCGCAGCGCGCCGGCTGGAGCACGTTGGTGCCGGCGCAGCAGTGGCTGCTGGAGAGTGTTGGGGTCGACCCTGACGAGGCGGAGCCGGCGCGGCCGGCGATGCGGTCGCAGGCTGGGCCGAGCTGAGGCCGGTGGTGTGCGGAGCAGGGAGTCATCGAAAAATATCTGGCGACGCGGTCGTGGGGGGTGTGGGAGAGCGCCGAGAGCCAGGTGACCGCGCGGCGCATCCAGGCCGGTTGAGCCCTTGAGGGCCTTGCCGTCCACGGCGATGACCTGCCGCGACCGGGCTGCGGGCACGTCCGCGGACCCGGTGATGCGGTGCCGGTCGGCCAAGTAGGCGCACACCGCCTGCCCAGAGCCTCACCGTCAAGTGCCTGAGAAGCTGTTGTCTTTCCGGACTTGAGGACTGCGTTTCCGCTGGTCGGGCATAGGGTCGGCGATCTCGTGGGAGTTGTGGCCTGTCGTGCTGTCG
>NZ_JBEXPK010000306.1:0-1350 GCF_040612015.1 Streptomyces sp. NPDC006476
GGCAGTCTGGCGTCATTCGAAGCCGACACTGGCAATCCGCACGCAGCGATACGCCTCATTCACCAAGCTCGTCACCACCTCGGTAGCCGCGTGCCGCCCCTCGCCGCCGCATGGCTGGCCTCAATCGAAGCGATGGCTCACGCCGTCAGTGGAGATCGCCGGGCCTGTGAAAAGGCGATGAAGGCGTCTGCGCAGCATGCGGCACAAATACCGGATGCTGAGCCTGTCGCCTGGCCATGGATTTTCGCATTCGATGAGCGCAAGCTCGTAGCCTGTGCCTTGACATGCACCGCAAGGCTCGGACAGCCCTTGCATACACGCCTTTCGGATCAGGATGTCGAATCCGCGCTGAGCAACGGCCACGACAAGCAGCGGGCGCTGCTCACTCTCGACGTAGCCTCTGGATACCTGGCCACGCAGGAACTGGACAAGGCATTCGGTTTTGCTTCCAGGGCACTCGCCGAGGGCGTCAGATTGCAATCAGGCAAGATCGCGGAACGGGCCCGAGCCTTTCGAAGGGCCTACCGCGGAGCTTCACCGCCCTCGCTGGTACGGCAGTTCGACAGCCAGCTACAGGCCACCTACATGTAGGAGGAAGGACGCAGATGCGCGTCGGTATCACGGGCCACAGAGGACTTCCAGAGCACGTCGAGAACCAAGTTCGGACAATGCTTACCGCGAGAGCCAAGGCCTTTGACTCCCGTGACCTGGTGGGGATCAGCTGCATTGCAGACGGCCCGGATGCATGGTGGGCCGAAGCAGTCCTCGACGCTGGTGGAAAGATCGAAGTGGTCATTCCAGCTGAGAAGTACCGCGAAGGCCTACCAGCTTGGCACCACCCGGTCTACGACAAGCTCTTGCAGGCCGCGTCTGACATCCATCGCACCGGCCTCCGAGAGTCGACCTCCGAGGCCCATCAAGCGGGCAGTGAGATCCTCGTCGGTCTCTCCGACGAACTGACGGCGGTCTGGGATGGCCAGCCCGCACGCGGCTACGGCGGCACGGCGGACGTCGTGTCCTACGCAGAACGGGTCGGCGTCCCGGTGACCGTGCTGTGGCCGGAAGGCGCCAGCCGGTAGGTGCAGTGGTGGGCCGGCCCTTCCCGCCCGGACGCGGGCCGAACCTTCTCTGGCAACGAGGATGGGAGATAGGCCGCTTAGCGGCTTCTACCAACTCCGCAGCGTGCCCGCGGCCTTGTCAGCGTCTCGGTGGCTGGTCCAGCCGCACCCGGCATCGTCGAACACCTCCATGTACCGCACGCCCACCTAGTGTCCTGCGCCAGAGATCCGTCGGCAGAAGCGGGCGAGGGAGTCGAGGATCTCTTCGGCTGTCTTGGTCCAGATGAATGGC
>NZ_JBEXPK010000307.1:0-1341 GCF_040612015.1 Streptomyces sp. NPDC006476
TGTCGGGGATCTTGGAGTTGCCGAGGTCAGGTGCCCAGGGTTCGCCAGGACTTCGGCCGGGGGATCTCGTGCTGATCGAGGTAGGTCTGGAAGGCGGTCGGCTGGCGGGGAGGGGGTGCTTCCTCGGTCGATGGGAGACGGCTGAGGCGCTCGATGTTGATGGCGATGGCGGTCAGGACGTGCTGGAGATGGACCTTGCCCTGGCCTCGGTAGCGGCAGCGGCGCATGCCGTGGCCGTGGGCGAACTCGTTGACCGTTCCCTCTACTCCGGAGCGGACCGCGTAGCGGGCCTTCCACTCAGGTGTCTGCTGCTGGGACACGGACGCGGAGTTGCAGGTCGCGGAGTTCTCGCGGGGGAAAGCCGACGGTGCGGTGGCTTTCGCGGGAGGTGGTGCACTGGGCGCGGGCCGGGCAGGGGTGGCACTGGCTCTTGGTGAACCGGGCCACGATCAGAGGTGCCGCGGTGGGTGAGGAGGGCGGGAAGGGGCCGTGCCAGCCCTGGCTGACCTGGCCCTGGGGGCAGGTGACCTGCCGCCGGTCGTAGTCGATGTGGAAGTCGTCGCGGGCGAAGCCTTCACCCCGGCGGTGTTGCCGGGTGGGGTTGCCCCGGAGCGGCCCGGAGACGGTGACCTGGTGGTCATGTGCGGCTTGTGCAAGGTGGGGCAGGGAGGTGTAGCCGCTGTCGACCAGGTGCTCGGCGGGCAGCAGGCCGCGGCGGTGCAGGCGGGTGTGGATGCCGGGCAGAGCCTTGCTGTCATGGGTGGTGGAGGCGGTGGTGGCCACGTCCGTGATCACGTTGGGGCCGTTGGGGGCACACGTCTCCGTCAGGTGAGCGGAGAACCCCTTCCAGCTGATGATGTGCCCGTGACGGGCGTAGCGGGCCGAGATGTCGTAGGGCGAGACGATCGCGCGGGACGAGGGTGGCAGCCCGGGGCCGTCTTCCGTCTCGGCGGTGCGCCAGCGCAAGTGGCCTGCGGCATCGCGGTGATAGTTCTGCACCAGGATCTGGCGCAGGGTCTGGACGCGGGGGCCGAACGCGCAGTCTCCCTCGCGCTGGTAGAGGTGCTCCAGGAGCCGGACGGCGTCGTCGCCGGTAGCTAACATCCTGGTCTTGGGCTTGGTGGGGTTCTTCCCCAGGCGGACTGGACGGCCGTAACGGCGCCCCCAATCCTCGTCGACCAGCTCGTCCAGCAGGTGCGGGGCGGTGCCGGCGACTTCCTCCAGCGCGGCGCGGACCGCTTCGGTGACCATCTCCAGTCGGGTCAGGTCGCGGACCGCGGCCAGGACGTGGGTGGAGTCGGTGCGTTGTGTAGTGCGCTCGCGTACCAGGCCGGCCTCCTT
>NZ_JBEXPK010000308.1:0-1328 GCF_040612015.1 Streptomyces sp. NPDC006476
AACCATACGAGAGCACCCCGCCACACACCGGGAAAGACCGTCAAACGCGCCGAGACACTCGACCAGCACTACGGCCGCACAGGTTAAAGATCAAGCTGAGCCCGCTCAAAGGCCCGGCTGCTCCGGCCCGCCAGAGCGTTGAGAGGGTTGCATCCCCTGGTCGTGGGATTGCGCCGTGGTCGTTGACGTGGCCCGTGTCGTTCACGACAGCCGTCTCGTTTTCCTCGCGATACGACACATGCCTGTGTCGGCGGCCTGAGTGCCGTTTCGCTCCCCTCGGCGGCGGACCGGGCCGTGTCCCCTTCCGGCGAACCGGCCGGTGGTGGCGGCCTCGGACGTCATGGCCATGAAACCGAGGCCGCCACCGGCGACACAGCGGTCGGCTCGCGGTGGATGAACGACACCACCAGGGCGGTGAGGAGCCGGAACGGCACCGCTGCGGGTTCGGCGTCGATCGCGGCCTTGGCCGTTCACTCGGGCGGTTTGGAGGGCGACTGAAGCTGTTGCCAGTAGCGGTGGACGTGCCGCTCTGCGTCCTGGACCGCGGTGAGGGCGGCATCGTGCACCTCTGCGGCTGCGGCAGACAGAGCGTCGTCCGCGTGGTCGTCGGGGCGGGATGGGGTGCGAGGCCAGGGCGCGCGAGCCGGGCTTGGCCCGTGGACGTGTTCGCGTCGACGGGTGGCGGCGTACCGGGTGGCCAGGACCGGGGCGGTGACCGCTGCCGCGGTCAGGGCGGGCATCACGTGCTGAGGGGACACGGCCGTGTGATCTTTGTCGTGCAGGGGTGTTGCGGGTGGAGGCGCCGGCGGCCGAGGCGTGCCGGCGCCTCGCGGGGGCCGGGTCAGCCGGGCCAGGTGCCGGTCAGGCCGCGGGTGGCGGTGGCTCCGGCGCGGTCCACGGCGGCCTTGACCGCGGCGAAGATCGCGCCCTGCAGGGTGGCGGCCAGCACCACCTCGTTCCAGGTGCGGTCCTCGTCGGTGGCGTCGGGGGCGTCCTCGTCGTGGCCCAGCATCTTCCACGCCTGCTTGAACAGGGCACCGGCGGCGATGCCGCTGACGGCGCCCAGGATCATCCCGACCGGCTTGTATGCGATCTTCGAAGCCTTCACAGCGGTTCACTCCTTGCGGCGGCAGGCCAGCCACACCAGGACGGCCGCACCGGCGGCCGCCAGCAGCAGGTTGCGGTTGTCGCGCGCCAGTCGCGCTCCCTGGGCGGTGGTGTGCTGGACGGGTACGGGTGCCTTGTCGTGCCAGACCTGGCCGGCCTGGGCTGCCTTGGCGCGGGCTTGTCCGGCGGCCTGGGCGGCCTTGTCCTTGACCGGGTCGGGC
>NZ_JBEXPK010000309.1:0-1312 GCF_040612015.1 Streptomyces sp. NPDC006476
CCGGCGTCCTGCGCACCGACCGCGCCGTCGGCGCCGCCGTCGCGGCGGCCCAGGCGAACGGCGCCACCGTCCTGCAGAACACGCCCGTGGACAGCATCACCGAAACCGGACACGGCGTGGTCGTCACCTCGGGCGACAGAACCTGGACGTTCGAGAAGGTCATCGTCGCCTCGGGCGGCTGGTCGCGAAGGCTGATGCCCGACCACCTCAAGGCCGTCACAGAAACCCATCGGATCGTCCTGACCTGGTTCCTCGCCCAGCACAGCACGCAGTTCTCGCCGGAGTACTTCCCCGTCTTCAGCCGGCTGTACGACGACCGCTCCCTCTACGGTGCACCCGCCGTCGACGGCGTGACGGTCAAGGCGTCGGTGGACGGACCACTGGACGGGCGCGGAAGGGCAACCCCCGACCCGGACTCCGTGCCCAGGGAACCCACCCGGGAAGAAGCCGAGAAGGTCACCGAGACCGTCACCGAGTTCCTTCCCGGCCTGACCCCCACCATCGTGCGCTCCGACGCCTTTCCCGAGCTTTTCACCGAGGACAGGCACCCCCTCCTCGGCTGGCTGGAGGAGAACAGCAGGGTTTACTGCGCTGCCGGATTCTCCGGTAAGGGCTTCAAGACGGCGACCGGCTACGGCCACATCGCCGCACTCGAGGCGCTGGGCAAGCAGACCGTCGAAGGGCTGGACTTCGTGCGTCCGGGCCGGTTCAAGACCAGGTAGTCCCCCATTTCAGCCGCCTCGGCGCACGCCCTTGCCACCGAGACGGCGGGAGGGCTCGCATGGGCCCCCTGGTCCGTCCCTCACCCGCGGGCGCGCACGAGGCGCTCGCCTGGCAGGCCGAAGGCCCGTCGACCAGCGGCCGGCCGAATGCTTGTTGAGGGCTGTCAGTTGGTCGTCGATCCCCGGGAACCCGGTCGGACCGCCCGAACCGGCCCTGCCCGATGGTTGTACCGGGCTCGCTATGGTCATCACGTGACTAACCCGACCTCACGCGACTACAACAAGGCATCGGTCCTCGACGTAGTCCTCTCCACGCGCCCCTGACTCGGAACCAGCTCATCGAGCTGACGGGCCTGAGCAAGGCCACGGTGTCCCGAGCGGTCCAGGAGCTGCGGGCCGACGGCTTCGTCATCGACAGCGGGGTCGACGAGGTCACCGGCCGCGGCCGCCGCTCCACCTACCTGGACATGCCCGGAACGACCGGGCACGTCGCCGGTGTGATCGAGTCGCCCCAGAACGCTGCGCAGGGTCTTCTCGCTCGGCACCCGGTAGCGGCCAAGGAGTGGGTGGTAGGGCAGGCCGAAGGCGGC
>NZ_JBEXPK010000310.1:0-1290 GCF_040612015.1 Streptomyces sp. NPDC006476
GACAACTGTGAGCATCATGGAGTGCTGCCGGGGGCGGTAAGCCTGACCCGTGTGACAACTGGCCTCAGTTGCCTTGGAGTAGAACTGTCGGCTTCCCGTCTCCGTGCAGCACTTGCCGGCATCGGCCCGGTGGACGTGTCCCGATAGGGGCTTTGCGGGAACAAAGCACCGTCACAGTTCTGACCGCCCACCGGACCGGCGTTGGCCACCAGCCCCAGTCCGAGGAGCCCTGTGACCGCCACCAGCATGCCCCAGACCACCCTGCCAGTGCAGCAGCTCTCCGTCGCGGAGGAGGTGGTGCTCGGGGTGGACACCCACAAGGATGTCCACGTCGCTGCGGTGATCACCACACTGGGTGCCTCGCTCGCGCACCAGGAGTTCCCGGCAACGGCCCAGGGATACCGCCAACTGGCTACCTGGGCAAGGTCTTTCGGAGTCCTGAAGCGCGCCGGCGTCGAATGCACCGGCTCCTACGGAGCCGCACTGGCGAGCGTCCTGCGGCGCGACGGCATCGAGGTCATAGAGATCAACCAGCCCGACCGCGCCACCCGCCGCAAGCGTGGCAAGACCGATGCGGTGGACGCGGACGCCGCAGCCCGCGCGGTCCTGTCGGGGCGGGCCACGACGACACCGAAGACCGCGGACGGACCCGCAGCGGACATGCGTGTCCTCCGGCTGGCCAAGGAGTCGGCCGTCAAGGCCCGCACCCAGGCCATGAACCAGCTCAAGGCCGTCCTCCTGGCGGTCGACCCCGGCCTGCGCGAGTCGCTCGCCAGCCTGACCAACCGGGCCCTGATCGCCACATGTGCCGAACTGAACGACGACAGGGACCAGGCCGTCTTCACGATGCGCCTGCTCGCCCGGCGGATCCAGAGCCTGACTGACGAGATCAAAGAGCTGACCCGTCGCACCACCAAGGCCGTGCGCGCCTGCAGGCCGCACCTGCTCGAGCTCGTCGGAGTCGGTCCGGACAGCGCCGCCGCCCTGATTATCGCCGCAGGCGACAACCCCGAGCGGCTCGCCGACGAGGCGGCGTTCGCTGCCCTGTGCGGGGTCAGCCCTGTCGAGCAGTCATCGGGCAAGACCCAACGACGACGCCTGAACCGAGGCGGCAACCGACAGGCCAACGCAGCCCTCTACCGCATCGTCATGACCCGCATCCGCTGGGACGAACGAACCCAGGCCTACCTGCTGCGACGCACCGCCCAAGGCCTCTCGAAGCGAGAGATAATCCGCTGCCTCAAGCGATACGTCGCCCGCGAGCTCTACCGCCTCATCCAACCGACAACT
>NZ_JBEXPK010000311.1:0-1281 GCF_040612015.1 Streptomyces sp. NPDC006476
TCACTGGCGGACCCAGGGACTGGGAGACTCATACACAGCGGCCGTTCTCTCGCACTTCGTTACTCAACATCTCGAAGCGTGGAGAACGGCCGCCTTGGCTGTCCCGGGAAGAACCGCAGATCAGCAGGTCGGGTGACACCCGAGGTTAAAAACCAAGCTAAGGGCGTTCGCGAGAGGTTGCCGAGCCGACCTTTGACGACGCCGTGTCGAGCCTGAATCGCCGCCGGCCTGCTCCCCGTGGTTCCCCGCTGGATCTGGCACGCGTCTGGCACGCTTCGGCCCAGAGCATCTCGGATGTTCGGCTGAGTGCTCGACTCGACCAAGCGCTTATCCTGCCATCATGCCTGCTCGAACCCCTGTGGGACCAGTTCGCGGCGCTGCTGCCCGAGCACGTCGACACGCACCCGCTGGGCTGCCACAACCCGCGCACCCCCGACCGAAGTGTCTTCGAGTTCGTCATCGCTGCTTTGATGCACGGCTCCGGCTACGAGCGGATCGCCGGCCCCGGCTGCTCCGACCGCACTATCCGACGACGTGTCAAGTACTGGGCCGAGCCGGGGATGGCCGAGCGCTGCACGCACTGGCATTGCGGGCGCACGACCGCATGATCGGCCTGGAACTCGGCGAGCTGTCCGTGGACGGCTGCATCACCAAAGCACCGTGCGGCGGGGAGGCCGCCGGGCGCTCGCCGGCTGACCGGGGCAAACAGGGCCTGAAGCGCTCGGTGGCCACCGAGATGCACGGCATCCCGCCCGGCATCGTCTCGGCCGGGGCCAACCGCCACGACTCCCCGCTGCTCGTACCCACCCTGCAAGCCGCCAGGCAGCAGGTCGGCGAGATGCCCGAGCAGGTCAATGTGAACCTTGACCGCGGCTACGACAGCGACAAGACCCGCAATGCCCTGGCGGAACTCGGCTTCACCGGCGAGATCGCCCGCAAGGGCCTGCTCGCCCCGATCCAGGCAGGCAAGCGCTGGGCGGTCGAACGCGGTCACGCGTGGATGAACGGCTTCAGCAAGCTGCGGCGCTGCACCGAGAAACGCAGCCGCATCGTGGACTTCTACCTCTACCTGTCCGCCGCGATCATCACGCTGCGTATGCTCATCCGCCGCGCGACCCCGCTCTACCGCTGGGACGGCCGCCCCACCACGAAGCGACTCAAGTGACGCCTACTGCCGGGCGCTCTAAGCTTGAAATTAAACCTTCGGTGATCGTTTGAGGTTCGAGTCGTTCACCCACACGGGAATCTTCCGGACATGACGACGACCTCCCTTTCACGCTG
>NZ_JBEXPK010000312.1:0-1268 GCF_040612015.1 Streptomyces sp. NPDC006476
CGGCGGACAGGTACCAGCTGCCGCCCGGCCCCGTGAACAACAGCGCGCCTCTGCCGCCCTCTCGCCAGGCCCAGTCCCACAGGCTGGCCGCCTGCAGACACACCCCGAGCACCTCCACGACCTTGCTCTGCCGCATCCCTAGCCAGGGCGAGACCGAGGCTGGCTTCAGGACGATAACGACAGGCGGCCGCCTACCCAGAGAAGGATCGCCTCGGTTTGACGGCGCACACTCAGTTTCGTGTACACGCTGCTCAGATAGTTGCGCACGGTCTTCTCCGACAAGGCCAGCCTGTCAGCGGCCTCCGCAACGGTACGTCCGGCAGCGAGTTCGTCCATGATCTGACTCTCTCGGGGCGAAAGCAGGTGCGTCATGTCCGTCGAACGGGGCTGCGTCGCCGTGGTACCCTCCCTGCTTGAGTTGCCCACTATTTCCTTGATCAGAGCAGAGGTTATCTCAGGATCGAGGAAACTCGAGCCGGCCACTGTCGCCTTTACAGCCCCGATCAAATAGTCCGGATGCTGACTTGAGGTCAAGTAACTGCGGGCGCCCCACTGAAGCGAAGATACGACATCCTTGATGTCCAGTCTCGGTGCGGCCACAAGTGTCGGGGGCATTGAGCTGCCCATGCGGTTCCTGAGCTCCAGCACCGATGACGCCATCCCTGGCCCGTGGAACACAACTGCCTGGTCGGTTGGCCTTACTTGAGACGGACCGGAAACCGCCCTGGCCCAGGAGGCATAGAGCTTCGACGGCCGAACGTTCGAGGAACCGATGACGGCAACCGACGACAGCAAAACGGGAAGGTGACTCCTGTTCACGCGTGATGGCGACACATTTACTGAACTGTCAGACATTGTTGATCCCGTGAACCTTCCACTTTGTCTGGCCATGGATATGCCTCTATGGGTTCCCAGTTGATAAGCACACCTTGCGGCATGTTTTCTTTCCGTTTCGCCACACCACAGGCCATGAAGAGAGCGTGGTTCCCGCTTCGGGAAGGGACTTCGACGCTTTTTACCATCTCGGAGCGAGACTATGAATAAGCACAAGGGCCGTCAACGCGTGGCAGCATTGACAGCTCAGATGCGGTGGCGGAGCCTCCGCATGGTTCGGCGCGGCATGGGCCATGGTTCGGTTCGGTTCGGTCCTCGCGGTTACAGGTAGTTCGTTAGATCCGGAGGTAGAGGTCGATGCCGTGTCCGGTGGTGACCGCGTCGATCAGGGCCTGGAGCTCATGGGGTGGATCCGTGTCCGTCCATGCTTGCCA
>NZ_JBEXPK010000313.1:0-1251 GCF_040612015.1 Streptomyces sp. NPDC006476
CTAGTAGATTGTCGCAGCTAATTTCTGGGGTAGAGGTGGCGCAGTTTGATGCGTGCGTCGTGGTTGGTGAACTGCCAGTCCACCTGACGCTGGTCGGAGTTGGTGGCGTCCTGCCAGGTGGATAGTTCGGTGTTGAGCGTGTCGAGGTCGCTGATCCGGCGGTCGAGGCATTGCCGGGTCAGTGCGGAGAGTTCGATCTCGGCGATGTTGAGCCAGGACCCGTGTTTGGGCGTGTGGTGGATCTCGAGGCGCTGGGCCAGGGCGAAGGCTTCTTCCGGTTCGAATGCCTCGTAGAGCGAGTCGATGCTGTGGGTGTTGAGGTTGTCCATCACCAGCACCACGGTCTCGGCGTCGGGATAGTCCACGCTCAGCAGCTGTTTGACCTGGCCGGCCCAGTCGGTCCGGGTTCGCCGGGACAGTGCCTGGACCCGGCGCCACCCGCGTAAGGGTTCGGTCCACACGAAGATGGAGCAGGTGCCGCAGCGGATGTACTCGCTGTCCTGACGGGCGTCGTGACCAGGGCGGGCTGGGAGCGGGCCGCGGACATGGTCGAGGAGCTGGTAGGGCTTTTCGTCCATGCACACCACCGGACGTGCCGGGTCGTAGGGCCGGGCATAGACGGCCAGCACGTCTTCCATCCGGGCAGCGAACTGCGCGTTCGCCCGTGGCGGGATGGTCCAGCACTTCTTCAGGTGAGGGCGCAGTTCCGTTTTTTTAAGACCCGCCCGATGGTGGAGTGGTCCAGATCGGGGATGTCCTCGACCAGCGCGACGTGTTTCTCCAGCAGCCGCAGCGACCACCGGGCATAGCCCTGGGGCGGCGGTGAGCACGCCATCGCGATCAGCCGGGCCTCGACCTCACCGGTCACGGGCGAGGGCACCGGCGGAAGGTCGCGCTTCTTCCGCCCGATCGTCGCCTCGACGTCACCCCCGGTCTCGGCGAAACGCTTGGCCACCAGCCGGATTGTCTCTCCCGAGACCCCGAGCCGAGCCGCGATCACCTCTTTCGGATCGACCACACCCACCGACGTGTCCAGCGCCAGCAGCACCCGAGCCCGCCGGATCATCGAGGCAGGACGCACCCCCGTCGTGGTTACCTGAACCAACACTTCACGATCTGCCGCGGTCAACGTGACCGGACGCTTCTTCTGTGACGGCATGAACGCCGTCCTATCAGGCAGAGGCAGGGAAATCTGCCAGACGCCGACCCTTCAGCCCCACACACCGGAACTAAGCAGCGACACGCTACTAG
>NZ_JBEXPK010000314.1:0-1248 GCF_040612015.1 Streptomyces sp. NPDC006476
GGCATCGACGCGGACGGTGTAGGTCTGCACGAGGACCTGCCTCAGCAGGGCGACCGCCTCGATCTCACGGATCCACACCGGGGCGCCGGGGGACCTCATACACCGACGCGTACAGCCCCACCGTTCCTGGTGGGCGGAGTGCTTCTGCTGGCGGCGGGCTTCGCACTCTTTCTTGTGACCGAGCGGACTGTGCGAGTTGCTCGCTGAAGCGTGCTCCTGATTCCCGGAAGAACCTGTTCCCCGGACGGTCGTCTCGTCCGGGGAACAGGTTTCGGGTCTGCTACCGAGTCAGTGGGGAACGGTAGGAGTCGACGTAGCCGTTGGCGGGCGTGCCCACGCCGGTGACGTCGTCGTAGCCCTTGACCGCGGACAGCGAGCTGTGCTTGCCAAGGCTGCGGACCGAGACCGCCAGGCCGCCGGAGGCGTCGACGTCGTTCACGAAGTCGACACGGGCGACCGCGAGGTCGGTGCCGGTCGGCTTGTCGGTGACGTCGTGGTACAGCTTCGACCCGAACTTGGAGTAGATCGTCGGGTTGGCGAAACCGATCGCCTTGCCGCCGCGCGCCTCCTGGGCCAGCGCCTGCACCGCCGCGATCACCGGAGTGGCGAGCGAGGTGCCGCCGGTGCGGTACTCGCTGTACTGCTGCGACCCGTCCGGGAAGGTCTGCGTCTGGCCGACCTTGAAACCGGTGTTGGTGTCGGCGATCGCCGAGATGTCCGGGACAACGCGGTTGCCGGCGGCGTTGTTGGCCTTGGCGAGCGCGTCCGGGACGACACCCTTCTGGTAGAAGGGCTCGGCGACCGTCTTGCTGGTACCACCGCCCGTACCATAGGCGAACGCGCCGGGGAAGTTGGTCCAGCTCTTGCCGTCCGCGGACAGCGTGGCCTTCTCGGTGCCCCAGCCGGTCTCCCACAGGTACTTGTCGCCCTTGCCGACCGCCAGCGAGGTACCGCCGATCGCCGTCACCCAGGCCGAGTTGGCGGGATTGGCGACCTCGTCGCCGTTGTCACCGGAGGAGAAGTAGAAGCCGATGCCCTCGACCGCGCCGAGCTGAAAGACCTGGTCGTAGGCGGCCGCGAGGTCAGGCGTCTCGTCGGCCTCGATGCCGGCCCACGAGTTGGAGACGATGTCGGCCAGGTGCTTGTCGACCACCTTGCTGAGCGCGTCCAGCAGATCGTCGCCCTGGCAGGACGCCGCGCCCACGTACGTGACGTGCGCGTCCGGCGCGACCGCGTGCGCGGCCTCGA
>NZ_JBEXPK010000315.1:0-1242 GCF_040612015.1 Streptomyces sp. NPDC006476
GGACGTCGAGCTCGCCGCATAACCCCAACAAGACCGAATCACCCCAAACCCAGCAGGGGTGCCTTGACGAAGGACATAGAGGCACCCCCCCCCCGCAAACATTCCCTCGACCTGCTGCTCCCGCTTGCCGCTCGCCTGTGCCGCTCAACGCAGGCCTCTCAAGCGCGGGCTTCCGGTGGCTCGGTGCGCACATGCCTCTCCTGGGTCTGACGGGCGACGGGCGCATCGGTCCGAACCCAGGGTAAAGAGGTGCAAATTCACGCAAGGGGGGAGTTGAGAGCGCTATAGGCTCCCGCTGCACTTGCTCAGCATCAAAAAAAGGGGGGATCCTTTGCGCACTCGTCTTGCTGCCTGCGCCATGGCTGTCGCCATCGCCGGCGTCTTCTTCAGCGCGCCGGCCGCGTCCGCGGCGACGCTGCCGTCCACCAACACCGCTCACCACTGCATCCGCCACACCACCGGGGTATGCGGCTGGACGCACCACAAGAGGCCCGCGGACAAGTACGAGACCGCGAAGTGCAAGGACGCTTCCCTGTCCTACGCCCGGAACTCTCAAGGCACCTGCTCCCACCATCACGGCGTCCGCTACTGGTTCAAGTAGCGGACTGCTGAGATGGTTTCGCACAACACGAAGCCATCTGGTCGGGCTCTTATGTCCGTGGACGGGTCCGTGTCCGTCGCGTGCCGGGCGCCGAAAGGGCGGGAACTGGTGCAGCAGCCCCGCAGAAATCAGGAGGCGCAGGGTTCCACTGCTACTTCTGCGGGGCCGGTGCACACCCCACGTACCCCCTGATGTGCCCGGTACGCCCGATATATCCCCTCGGCTGGGCGGACCAGGGACTTCAGTGATTACGTTCTGTCACCACCGAATGTGAGACAGGGCCGTTAGATTTACACTCCCAATTCACCGATGCAGCGCTGCGTCCATTCCTGGGCCAGGCGCTGTTCCTGATCCCGTCATGACCCTGAGCACGGGGGGCCTGGCGGACTGCACGGCGAGCCACCGCGTCCGGGATCGACAGAAGTGCGGGTCGTATGACTCTGTTGGGGTCAGGAGCCAAGGGCGATCATGGAGGAACCACAGCATGCGGCGACACGCGACGCCGCGGGAACACGCGATGGGCAACTCTTGTGTTGCTGTGGTGCACATACGGCCCGGGGCACCACAGCCAACCAGCGCCTGGCTCCCTGTGGAGTCTCGGGCCGTATGCCCCGAATATCGCCCGTCTGGCAGTCCCATAA
>NZ_JBEXPK010000316.1:0-1233 GCF_040612015.1 Streptomyces sp. NPDC006476
GGGTCGCTGCCTCGATGCAGCCGCCGCACACCGGGTACACGCGGGCCGACGGTACGGACGAGTGGTCGCGGCGGCTGGGCCGGCGGCCGGGGGCTTCTTCGGCGGAGCGTCGACGGGAGGTTCCGGGGGTGTGTCGGTGACCGGCGCCCCGGGAGTCCAGGCGGTGCGGGCGGCGGGCAGTGCCGGCGCCAGGTCCTGCCAGGTCTGCTGCCAGGGCCGGCGTTCCTTCTCGTCCAGGCCGCAGGCGGCCAGGAAGTCGGCGGTGAACTCCCACTCCGGCAGCCGGTCCCGTGAGAGCACGTTGGAGACGGTGGCGGGGGGAAGCCGCTTGCTCTGCTGCTGGCTGGCCTGCTCGAGCTGGGCGAGCGAGATGCCCAGCCGGGTACCTGGTCCGACGTCATCACGCACCTCCTGCAGAGGTGGCCGTCAGACGCTGCTCGCTGAGCCAGGAGCCGATCTGGGCGGCGGCGGCGCCGGCGGCCATGACGATGCCGAGCGCGCTCGTCATGGACTGCCCCTGCGTCACGTGGACGGTGAGGACGAGCAGGATCACGACGAAGACACCGATGCGGTGCCCGGGCGTGAGAGCCGCTCCGCACAGGACGGCCGGGGCGGGGAGCTGCGGCAGGCGGTGTGCGGGGCGGGGGCTGTGTCGATGTGACATGAACGAAGTCCTGTCTTCCTGGGCGCGGCGCCTATAAGGCGCCCGGAGCACCCCGCATCCGGTTACCGGCCGAGACGCGGGGCGTTTTGGATTCCCCGATCCTGGATTTAAAAAGCGTTCCGTGGCAAGACGGTCGAGCAAGCGGAACACAATCGGGTCGAGGAAGCTCCTGCCGAAGCATGATTCCGCTTTTCCGTTACCGCCTGTGGAGTATTCCGATTTGTTTCTGAAGTTTTCGAACCGTGCTGCATGCTGACCGCCCGCGTGCTCCGCAGCTGGCGGCATGCCCTGCCCCGGCACCAGCGGCCGCGCACGGCTGAGGAGTGCTGACCTGCGTGGACGCCGTTCCGAACCGTCGCGGCGCGTTCCGAAGGACCCCGAAGGCGTGAAGGATCTTGTGGAGCGGCCGGTTCGGTGGTGCGCTGGAGACGGCGGCACGGCCGCACCCCGCACGGAACTGTCCTGTCTTCCTGGGGCGACTGCACCATCAACGACGACGGCTCGATCGGCACGCCGTACAAGCCGGGCGACTCGGACAAGACCCCGCCCTGCGGCATCACCTACCTCAA
>NZ_JBEXPK010000317.1:0-1218 GCF_040612015.1 Streptomyces sp. NPDC006476
GCCACCGGGGATCGGACGGTGCGTGAAGTGATGGTTTCGGTCACCCCTTGAGCCTGCGCCCGCGCTCAGACGGGTACCAGAGCCACGGCACCGGTGACCGTGTACCCGCCCGTCGAGGACGGCGGCCGACGCGTGCGCGGCGACGGGAGATCCTCGGCCGGGCGTACGGGCTGCGGGACATCGCTGAGCTCCTGCGCCGCGCCGGGATCGAGGACGTCGACGAGGTGCACGTCGAGACCGCCGGGCCATCGTGCGGTCGTGAGGACCGTGCAGAGGGCCGGGGCAGCCTACGACTCACACGACCAGCCGAGTCCACTTCTCCCGCCGACCGAACCGCCTGCGCCAAGGCGCCCTCGGCGGGAGCGGGCGGCGCGTCGCCGTTCAGCTCGGCGAGGGCCTGCGGGGAGGCAGGTGCCTCAACCACCCAGTCCTCAGCCCCCAGACTGCGGGAAGCCATGACCGCCACCACCTCACCCGGGGCGACGCTCTCAGCCCGGGCCTCGTGAGAGACGTGGCTGAGGTTGGCGCGGACACCAGCGCGCACGTGCACGTCCCTGGCGAGGGTGCCACCGGTGTTGCGGACCAGGGACATGCCGTGAGGCTCGTAGTCCAACTCCCAGGTTGGGGCGGGGGCGCTCGCGCCACCAGACGGCGACGGATGCCACGGCCGCGACGACCGCCGCGGTGGAGCCCACCCAGGTTGCTACGTCCCCTGCGTCCATCGAGGCACCGTAGCGCGCGGAGGCGCCCGTTTGGGTCTACCGGGACAACCCCCAACCGCATAAGGGGTGCGTTAGAGGGCTGTTGACCTGCGGTTCAGTATGTGGATGGCACGTGCTTGGCACGTGCCTCGTCGCCCGGCCGGGGGGTCCCTGCCTCAGCCGGGCGACGGGCGAGGGCCCGCTTACTGGCGCCCTCACCGGTGATTCGGAGCCGTCGCCCACACGGATCGGTCCGGGTGCGGCCCAGTGACTCCTCAGTCTCGACGGGGTTGGGCGGGCTACTCGGGTAGGCCTAGCACCGAGGAAGCCCTCGGGACTGGGATGTCAATTGTTGCGTCTGGCGGGACGATCCATGAGACACAGCCCCCGTATGGGGCGATCTCAACGATCGTCTGCCAGCGGACGCAGGTCGCGGCGATGTTGCGGGTGGCGGACCGGTCGGTGCGCCGGTGGCGGGCGGCCTGGCGGCGCGGGGGTGTGGCCGCGTTGGAGTCGG
>NZ_JBEXPK010000318.1:0-1212 GCF_040612015.1 Streptomyces sp. NPDC006476
CGGTTCCAACTTCGGGCCCCGACGGGGAACTGACGCACCAGCAGCAGAAGTCACACAACTACTAACGATCAACTACTGGCGCAGGACACTAGTAGGACTCCGTTATGTCTGCCTTACGGTCCTGTTTGGGGGCATGTTGGGGGTGTGGATGCACATGAAGTGAACCGGGCTCGGGCGAAGTTGGAGTTATTCGTTGCAGAGGTGTTCGCGTCGTTGCAACATCGGGGGTATCCCGCAGACGCTCTCACCCTGGGCAGGGCGTGAAGGCCCCGCTGTTGTAGGTGCGGTGGACGGTATGCCCTGGGTCAACGGGCCAATCCCGGTGATCGGATCCGTGGGGCGGGCGAATCGTGAACAAGGTTCCGCAAGATCATTCTGGCCGCCTGAAGTGCCTGCGACCGTTCGCTCCCAAGGCCCAGCACTGACAACGCCGAGGGCCTTCCCACATACCTTCAACGAATGCTGACCTGGCCGTCTTCTCCCCGCGCCATCGCCGCGCTCCAGCGCGTCCTGCTCGTCGCCCTGCTCGCCCCGGCCCTGCTCGTCGCGCTCGTGGCGACGGTACCCCGCTCTGATCTTGCAACCGTTCCTGCCGGGCGGCACCGACCGTGCTATCAAGCTCCTGACCGCGCATACCCGCTACGTTCAACTGGAGATCATCCGCAACATCTCTTGCGGTATCTCCTGCACGAGCTCTTGCGCCTTCCCTTGCGCGAGCTTTCCGGGACGCTGCGCGTTATTGCTGGTCACCGCGCGGTTTTGGGTGTGGTCGGGGGTCTGACATCCCCCCTGGAGCCTCCCTCAGCCGCCCACGATCAGGAAGAAAGGGGAATGGGGCGGGGCAGAGGTCGGCGCGCCGGGGGATCGGGCACCCTGGAGTCTGTTGCGCGTCGGCGGCCGCCTCCGCGCTGCACCGGCCGCTGGAGCGTCCGGATGGTGGAGTGGGTGGACAGTGGGGGCGGCGAATGGCGCCGTGGGCCGGACGCTCTGCGCACCCCGGCCCGCTCGTCGGAGGCCCCTCCACACCCGGCTACCGATCTCCCTACCGTTTCCCCTACCGGTCTTCCTACCGAATCCCCTACCGGCTGCCCTGCGTGACTGCGCACGGTTTTCGCAGTGATCGCCCGCGCATCCGAGGACATCGACGAGGCCCTACTCACCGCCGTCTACTGCACCGACGCCGCCGGGATGCCCACGCACGCCGAGGTGATC
>NZ_JBEXPK010000319.1:0-1189 GCF_040612015.1 Streptomyces sp. NPDC006476
GGACCCTCGACAAGTCCCATCGTTGCAGGTCAGCAGCACTCTCCACTTTTTTGATCAAGACTCGGACGGCCCCACTCGCGAAAGCGCGAGGCTAGCCAAGGACCAGTTTTCCCATCCGGGCGGCTGACGATAGAGCCATCCGACCCGGACCAACCTCACAAGCCTTCCGCAGAGGGCTGGTGCGGCCGGCCGGACCCCGTACACAGGGTGGCCCGGCTGACGCCCTGTTGCCGGACTGCGATGTGCCGTCGTCGTGGCAGTGAGCCACCTGGCGATATGCCGCTTTCCTGGCCTGCGCCCACTGCCACACCCTCACCGACGCGAAGCCGACACATCGCACCCCCCACCTTCCTGACGCCCCGTCAGTAGCTGATGAGGGATAAGGGACCCCCACCGAACGGAATGCGTCAACCCGAAACACAAACCAGCCCTAAACACGAAACGTCCCCGGAACAAAACCCGCTCCGAGGACGCTCCAAAACTCCAGGGATTACACCGGCCCCTCTCCCGCTGCCCGTCACAGCCCGAAGTGCCGGCGCCCGTCTTCCAGCACTCTGCGATACAGCCGACCGCCCAACCGCTCCGCCTCCGGCGCACCGTGGTTCGCCTCGATCATGAACTGTGCCCGCGCCTTCAACATGGCCAGCCACACCCCGCGATGATCCCCCGCCGACGTGCCGCAATCCTCCAGCTCACCAGGCAGACACTCCGGCAGGAACTCCCCCCACCGCCGCCAACGCGTCGCGCACCCCCCGGCGCCTCGAACGCCCACTCCTTCCTGGGCCCATTCATCGCCCATGGCACGACGCTACCGGCCCGCCCTCGCCACCGCCCTGACAGCCGCTCACACCCTCGCCGCCACACCGCCGTTGCCCGGAAGCCTGGCAGGCTGCACAGAGCCGCCGTCCGGGACAGACAGGAAGCACGCGTCGTATAACTCTATTGAGTCAGGAGCCCAAAGGTGACCATGGAAGGAACCACGCCGCCCTGCGCGGTGACGGTTCCGCTCGGCTCGTTGAGCGGGGGTGCGTCTTCGTCCGGCGGATACACGATCCGGGCGTCACGGAGGGCATGCCGCCAGCGTCACCCCGGCCGAGCTCCCCCGCATCCGGACCCATCCATGTGGGCGACGTCTCCGAATCACCGGTGAGGGCGCCAGTAAGCGGGGCCCTCACCCGTCGCCCGGCTT
>NZ_JBEXPK010000320.1:0-1137 GCF_040612015.1 Streptomyces sp. NPDC006476
GCCCCACCGGAACACCCAACGATGGGGCGCCGCCATGAGAGTTCATCGGCATCGTGAACGCCGCATGCGTCGGCATTTTCAACGTCCGGCAACAGTCGGGGTCGTCGTGCACGGCCTCCATCTTCCTCGGCACGCCTCCGGGCAGGCTCTATGGGAGACCCGTGCGCATGGCTCGCGGCCCGTGCTCGGTGAGGTGAAGGCGGTGGAGGTCTTCGTGGAGCCAGGCGTAGGCGTAGTCGGTCGCGGGGGCGTCGCCGAGGATTTCCGGTTCGCTCAGGACCGGCGTACTTGGGCGTGCCCACGGGGACCTCGTCGGGCGGGACCCGTGTGCGATTGCAGGCACAGGTTTGTAGAGGGCGTTCTTTGACGGGACGAGCCGGACGGTGACCGAGTTGCTGGGTGAGGAGTAAAGGGAAAGCCTCAAGCCGGGCGGCTCGTACGCGTCTTTGCCGCCGGGCGGAGCCGTGTACAGGTCGCCGATCAGTGCGGCGGGGACGGCGCTGGCCAGGCCGAGGACGGGCTTGAGGTGAGGGAACCACGTGTCGACGAGTGCAGTGTAGATCTCTACTGCGGCGGTGAGGACTTGCTCGGCGCGCAGCCTGAGCTGCTCTGGGCTGTAAGCGTCCCAGACCCAGTACCTCGGGCGGATGAGTTCTTGGTCGGGAACGGCATACGGGGAGTGCAGCAGGCCGTCGGCGTCAGCCCAGCGGCCCCTGCCGAGTTCCTCCTCAATGCGCAGCAGCTCCGCCTGATAACCGGTGAACCGTGTGCCGAAGCCGCTCCGCACCGGCAGACTCCCCGGCTCGCCGTAGAGGTGCTGGCGCAGTAGCTGGTGTACGTCTTCGGCGCGCAGCGGGGTGAGACGACGAGAGGGGAGTCTCATGAGATCCGCGGCCGCCAACCACAGGCGCTCCTTGGTGTAGGCGTCGCAGTCGGCCAGGTCGAAGTCCTTGCGGGCGCACATGGTGTGCAGGCGGGAGGCGAGCAGCTTCAGCGTCTTCTGCCAGGGCCAGGCGGCATACTCCACGGCGGCGGTCCCCATTAGGCACTGTTTCTCGGATCTCCCTTCGCGGGGTGGTGTGTTGGGGGCAGGCTGGCTCCATGGGACGTGGAGACCTGACGAATGCGGAGTGGGAT
>NZ_JBEXPK010000321.1:0-1135 GCF_040612015.1 Streptomyces sp. NPDC006476
CGACGGGCAGGTGACCGTGGACATCGACGGCGTGCTGGTGCTGGCCCACTCCGACAAGGAGGACGCCACGCGGACCTGGAAGAAGACCTACGGCCACCACCCGCTCATGGCCTTCGTCGATCACGGACGCGGCGGCACCGGAGAGCCGGTCGCGGGGCTGCTGCGGCCGGGAAGGGCGGGCAGCAACACCGCCGCCGACCACATCGAGACCACCCGCCTGGCGCTAGCCCAGCTGCCGGGGAAGTTCCGGCGCGGCAGGCGCACCCTGATCCGCACCGACTCCGCCGGCGGCACCCACAAGTTCCTCGACTGGCTCACCGCACGCGGGCGGTGGCTGTCGTACTCGGTCGGCATGACCATCACCGAGCAGATCCATCAGGCGGTGCTGAAGGTCCCCGCCTCGGCATGGACGCCGGCCGTCGAACCCGGCGGCGAGATCCGTGACGGTGCCTGGGTCGCCGAGCTCGCCGGAGATGTGCTGGACGGCTGGCCCAAGGGCATGCGGCTGATCGTCCGCAAGGAACGCCCGCATCCCGGCGCCCAGTTGCGCTTCACCGACGCCGACGGCATGCGACTCACGGCGTTCGCCACCAACACCAAGCACACCGCGATCGTCGCGCTCGAGCTGCGGCACCGCCAGCGGGCCCGCGCGGAGGACCGCATCCGCGCCGCCCGCGCCACCGGCCTGCGCAACCTGCCCCTCCACGACGCCGCGCAGAACCAGGTCTGGCTGGAGATCGTCCAGATCGCCCTCGACCTGCTGGCCTGGATGCCGATGCTGGCCCTCACCGGCCCCGCCCGGCTGTGGGAGCCCCGCCGCCTGCGGCTGCGGCTGTTCTCTGCCGCCGCCCAACTGGTCACCACCGGACGGCGCCGCATCCTCCGCCTGGCCCGGCACTGGCCCTGGGCTGACGTGATCACAGGCGCCCTCAACCGGCTCCACGCGCTGCCGAACCCCGGCTGACCAGCAGCTTCCCGCCCCTGCGAGCAGCGCCACCCGACCGGAGCCGTGGAACCCGGCGCCCACCCGACGCGACAGCCGGGCCCCCGCCCTGCCCGGACACCGAAAACACCCGCACAACAAAACCGAAGAGGGGCCGTCAGTAAGCTGACGGCCCCTCACGAAAGATCGAGG
>NZ_JBEXPK010000322.1:0-1126 GCF_040612015.1 Streptomyces sp. NPDC006476
GATCGCCCTGTCACCCCACAAGGCACCCCTGGACCTCTTCGGCGTACCCACCGACCTGCGACTTTGCTGAAAAATTCGACTTTGCGTCAGCCCTGGTCCCACACGTGACCGCGGCCCAAGGAGGACGTCTACACCGTCGTCGAACTCCGCGACCAGGCTGCGGACTTGATCACGGGCGGCGCCCTCACGCAGATCTTGCAGACGGGGTGCGGGACAGGCAGGAGCAGGGATGGGTGATGATGGTGGGACTAACACGGCCCCTTCGTGGATCTTGAAGCGTAGAGAACTCCATGATCCACGAAGGGGCCGTGTTCGCCTGCTTCCGGGGCCCGCTACCGACGTCAACCGACCCAAGGTGGACGAGCCGGGCAAATGCCGGGGCCCTGGCATTGGGGCCGAAGACATTCGCCACGCCCAACGGTCGAGGCGAATGCATTACCTATTTATGAAAGCAAGGGCCTGTATAGACGTGGGAGCCATCGCTGTTTTGATGGTCAGAGCCCCCCGGGCCGAGCTGGTACCCCCCGCCAGACAAGCACGTGTATGTGGCGTTGTTAAATGCCTCCTTTCTGGTACGTCCAGTCCCGGAGATGAGGTAACTTGTATCTGCGCTGGCAGGGAGAGCAGTCGCGAGGCTGAGCGTGGCGAAGCTCGCCGCTATGACACCGATGGAAATTTTCCTGAACAGCTTAGCGTCGGGGGTATGCACCTCTGTTGTCCTCTCCAGTCTGGTCATCCACAACCGTGTTGGTTGATGGACCGAATCGCCGCGCAGTGGCGCGAGTGACGCAGTCACTCCGCGGCGTTTCTCCGCAGGCGGCTTGCAATGATGCTGCCGAAAAGAGTTTTCCAATAGAGTCATATGACCAGGCTTTGAACAGACCTGGCCCTGGCGGCGCGCCTCGCGGGCGCGGAAGGCAGGGCTGACGCAAGGTCCGGGATTGAGACGTTTCCGCAGGTGAGCGGTCCGTGACGTGGAAGACCGAAGCTCCGTTGAGCGGGGTAACCTCGCAAGTCGCCCTGTGCCTACGCCCGGGTTCCGCAGGTGATGTAGCGGGATAGTCCGTGGATTTGGGGGGTGACGTGCGGAAACGCGCCGTCGGCTGGTGGGACGGCGTGTATCTAG
>NZ_JBEXPK010000323.1:0-1119 GCF_040612015.1 Streptomyces sp. NPDC006476
GGAGTTCGGGGGCAGGTTCGCCGCCGGGTTCGCCAGCCACGTCGTGGGCAAGATGACGTTTGGGACCATCACCAACGTCATCGGCACCGTCGTGTTTGACGTGATGAACCGCGCGCACTTGGACATGTTCTCGACGACCACGTCCGGTGCGCTGGGTGCCATCCGCGGCGAGGGCGGCAAGCTGCGGTTCGGCAAGCACGGCGAGAACCTGCACATCGATCCCGTCAAGCTGAACCTGCCGGACCTGCCGGACCTGCCGGGGTCCGGCCTGCCGAACCTGGATGTGCCCAAGCTGCCGCTGACGGAGTCGTCCGGCGCGCCGCAGTGGCCCGTCATGGAGACCTCTCCGGTCAACCACAGCGATCTAGGCATTCCCCCGGCCACCGAGACGGCCCCTGGCGCGGACGCGGCACCCGGCGTGGGCACTACCACACCGGGCCCCGGTATGGTCCCGGCCACCAGCACCCCGGCCACCGGCGCTTCTCCGACGGCCCGCACGGCGCCGGGCACCGGCATGGGGCAGGGCACCGGCACGGCGCCCGCGATCGGCACGGTGTCGGGATCGGGGCCGTCCCCCACGGAGCAGAGCGGTGGTGGGCGGACGGCGGCTCCGGCCGGCCAGGCCAGCGCCCTGGATCCCGGTCATCAGACGCCGTCCGGCCTGGCGAGCTCCGCGGCCATGCCGCAAACCGCATGGGAGGCCGGCCAGGAGGGGGCCGCGGCAGCTCCCGTCACCGGAGGCCGCGGCCTTCCCGGCTTCGAGACCACTTCCGTGAACCAGCCGGCCGAGGCGCCGGCGCCCCACGAGGCCACGACGGCGTCCGCGCCGCACACCGCCGCCCCGGCCCCGCACGCCGAGGTCCCGGTGGACTCGTCCACGGCTCAGCTGGTGCAGGAGCCCGCAACGGTGCCCGCACCCGGTGAGCACGTCGGTGAGCATGTCGGTGGGCATCTCGGCCTGCCGCATGTGCCGGAGCCGTTCGATGCGTCGCAGCTGCCGGATCCGTCGCCGCGGGCTCTTGTTCAGGATCTGCCGTCCGTACCCGGGCTGCGGCCTGACTCGCCGCAGCCGCAGGTGCACCATCGCGTGGACGAACTCAGCCGCATCGCGCGGTCGGC
>NZ_JBEXPK010000324.1:0-1112 GCF_040612015.1 Streptomyces sp. NPDC006476
TGTTCTGTCTCGGGAGGTTGTGGACGGGTGAGCCAGGTCTCAGCTGAGGGATCTTGAACGGGTGAGGGCCTTCCCGTTCGGTGTGGATTGCGACGTCTACACCGACAGAAAGGCCCTCGTGCCCCACCGTAATGCACCCCTGACCGAGACCGGCCGCCTGCGCCTGGCCCGCTGCGTCGTCGACGACGGCTGGCCGCTGCGGCGGGCCGCCGAACGCTTCCAGGTCTCGCCCACCACGGCCCAGCGGTGGGCCGACCGCTACCGGCAGCTCGGCGAGGCCGGCATGGCCGACCGCTCCAGTCGCCCGCGCCGCAGTCCTGGCCGCACTCCGACCCGCACCGAGCGACGGATCATCAAGGTCCGCCTGTTGCGCCGGTGGGGACCGGCCCGCATCGCGCACTTCCTGCGCCTGGTGCCCTCCACCGTGCACCGGGTCCTCACCCGCTACCGTCTGGCCCGCCTGTCCCATCTGGACCGGGCCACCGGCCGTGTCGTGCGCCGCTACGAACGCGACCGGCCCGGCGAACTGGTCCACGTCGACATCAAGAAGCTGGGCAACATCCCCGACGGCGGCGGACACAAGGCCCACGGCAGGGCCCAGGGCAGCCGGAACAGTTCCGCACACCGCGACCCCGCACGGCCCCGCACCCGTCACGGCCGCCCCAACCTCGGCTACAGCTACCTGCACACCGCCGTCGACGACCACTCCCGCCTCGCCTACAGCGAGATCCACGCAGACGAGAAGAAGGAGACCGCCACCGGCTTCTGGCAGCGGGCCCACGCCTTCTTCACCCAGGCCGGCATCACCGTCGAGCGGGTACTGACCGACAACGGCTCCTGCTACCGCTCACGCGACTGGCGCGACGCGCTGGCAGCGGCCGGGATCACCCACAAGCGCACCCGGCCCTACCGGCCCCAGACCAACGGCAAGGTCGAACGCTTCAACCGCACCCTGCTGGAGGAGTGGGCCTACGCCCGTCCCTACCGCTCCGAAACCGAGCGCCGTGAAGCGTTCCCGCACTGGCTGCACACCTACAATCACCACCGCGGACACACCGCACTGAAAGGGCAACCACCCGCCAGCCGCGTCCCCAACCTCACGGGTCAGTACA
>NZ_JBEXPK010000325.1:0-1109 GCF_040612015.1 Streptomyces sp. NPDC006476
CGACCGGTGCCGTGGCGCGGATGGACGTCGACGCCGGCCCACAGACTCCACGTCACGGACCGCTCACCTGCGGAAACGTCTCAATCCCGGACCTTGCGTCAGCCCTGGGGATGGGCCGATCTACCGGAAATCCCAGATGGGATGACCTAGCATCATCCGATCCCATCGTGCAAAAATACCTGAAAGGTCTTTCCATCTTTAACGAAGGCAGGGTCGAGTAGGACCTGGAGTGGGACGCCGGGGGCGGGGTCAGAGATGGGTGGGGTGCTGCTGGCGTATTTCACAGAAATACTGCTGCCTATCCGCCAATTACCGGAGAAATGGCAGGATTCCTGTTTCGTGCCGTCAAGATCTACAGCAGGGCTGGTAACCGTCCGGCCCTCTGGATTGGTGCCCGTCACCTCGATTCCCTTCGTAATTGCAGCCAGGACACAGATCTCGACGGGTGCATTGCCGGGCTCATCTGCATATGCATGGACCCATCCGATTCCGGCGAAGGCGGAGGCCGCTGCGGCCGCAGCCGCCACGGTCCATGTGACCTTGCGCGTGCGCTTGTGCGTGCGTGAAGTCATAGATACTTGCTACCTTTCGTTCCGTCAGGAGCTAGAGACTGCCTATCATTAGCCCGCCCGGGTGACGCTGACGGTAGAGGCAAACGTCCATCGTCGTGGTCGACCACCTCCATGTCATCCAGCAGCGTCTTCAGCGCCACCGTGGTTCAGGCGTACCGTTCTGACGACAGCGAAGCGGAGCGGGGTGTACCGGCCCATGACAGCCACGGCCGCCGCAAGCGCTGCCCCAGACCGGCTGCTCCTCTCCTTCGGCTCCATGCACGCTGCTGGGCCCGCCATCAGACGCTGACCGACCCCGATTACGCCGAGGCCGCCACGGCAATGCGGCACCAATACCACCGCCAAAGCGGGGCTGTCGCCGCGGCAGTCAGGGCTGACGCAAGGTCCGGGATTGAGACGTTTCCGCAGGTGAGCGGTCCGTGACGTGGAAGACCGAAGCTCGGTTGAGCGGGGTGACCTCGCAAGTCGCCCTGTGCCTACGGAGCTTCGGTGAATCGTCAGTCTGCCATGTGTGTGCCCGTGATGGAGTCGTTGTCG
>NZ_JBEXPK010000326.1:0-1082 GCF_040612015.1 Streptomyces sp. NPDC006476
AGACCCCATCACACAGACACAGAGTCCCCGTCAGCAAGCTGACGGGGACTCATGAACGATCGAGGCTAGCGTCACGGCTTGCTCAGCACTTGCTGTCGTGCACCACGTCGTTACAGCTGCCGTGACAGGGCAAATGGCCCTGGTAGCCAATGGCCCGGACGAGCAATCATGAAAGTTAAAACCCGCGTTGACCAAGCGGCGGGGAGTAGCGCACACATCTGGTGGCCGACGAGGTGGAGGCCCACAGCGTGTGCAGTTAAGCGCTGTGCGGGCGTCGTCACCTGGCACCGCAAAGCCACATCGAAAGGATTTGCAGAGTATGGACGCGATAAGCACCAGGCCGAAAAGGTTCGCAGTGGGCCTCGTAACGGCGGGCATCTGCGCGCTCAGCTTCGCCGCCGCCTTCCCCGCTGCCGCGGAAACCACCAGCACAATCCAAGGTACCGGGGCCACCCGTGAAGCTGCGTTCTCAGACGCCGACAGCCGGTGCGCCCAAGGCGGAGGTGAGCCTGACGCAGGGTATGCCAATCGAAACGCCGATGGCTCTTGGGTCGCAAAAATTCGGTGCATCTACCCGTAGAGCCTGACCATGGATCGGGTGACAATGTAGCCGTTCCTTAACGTGCGAGGCTCCCGCGCCGTTGAGACAAGGCGTTTGGCGTCTTGTCTCAACGGCGCAGGGGCCGGCGCCTGCTGCGGCTTCGTCGCGAAGGCAGGGCTGACGCAAAGTCGAATTTTTCAGCAAAGTCGCAGGTCGGTGGGTACGCCGAAGAGGTCCAAAGGCAGACTGACGATTCACCGAAGCTCCGTAGGCACAGGGCGACTTGGTAGGTCACCCCGCTCAACGGAGCCTCGGTCTTCCACGTCACGGGCCGTTCACCTGTGGAAACGTGTCAATCCCGGACCTTGCGTCAGCCCTGGGGCCTGCCGAAGAACAACTTGTGGGCGCGCAATGCGCTGACCTGCGATGCAAAGTGTCAGAACCGGCAAGTTAATTCTCGGCAGGCCCCTGGTGAGGGGGCCGGAAGGCTTTCCATGGCTTGCCCCCTCGCCCGCAAGATCCCGGCTTTCAAGATCGAGTG
>NZ_JBEXPK010000327.1:0-1070 GCF_040612015.1 Streptomyces sp. NPDC006476
GGCCACGCCTGGCCAACAGCCAATCTCGCGACCCAGGCAAGCTCTGGGGGCAGGTCGATACTCATAGTGGATGCCGGAGCCGTTCTCGGTGTGGGGATCATGGGGTTCTCTACGCTTCATGATCCACCGGTGCCGTGTTCGTTCCTCCATCATCCCCTGCCACCGCTCCTGCCTCTGCGGCACCCCGCCTCGAAGCCCTCGGCCCGGCGATGTCGAGCAGTAGGCCATCGAGTTGGTCAGCGATCCCCGCAGCACGCTCCAGGTCCGTGACCTCCGTCGCAAGGTCGAGTAACTCCGCCTTCATATCCGGCAGTTACCCCCCGGCACGAGATCGACGAACTACAGCGAGCACGCCGATCTACGACTGAAGGGTAGATCCGGCGCTGTATTCTTATAAGAATCCGATAAGGGCGGTGTCACTGTGGATGGGGCAGACGACCCTATTCACGGTCGGATCCAGCGCCGAAGATCCGGGTTGTTCGGTCCCTTCGGTGTCGTAGGCCGGCGTCCACGCCTTCTCCGGGATCTTTGTGACGGCCTAATGGATGGAAAAAGGAGTCAAGCCGCTTGTGGGAATGGAGATCCAGGTCGTTCTGGGCAATTTTGTCCACGCATGCGACGCTGCACGCGAAGGCGGGGCTGTCGGAAACCCGCACTGAGCCAGATCGAGATCTGGTCCGGGATCATCATCCGGCAGGGCATCCGTCGTGGCAGCTTCTCCGGGGTCCACGTCCTGGTCAGGAAGATCCGCGACTGCATCGACTCCTGGAACGAGAACGCGAAACGCGGAGCCCTTCACCTGGTCTGCCGAAGCCCTTCACCTGGACCGCCATTGGAGCGAAATGATCACAGAGGTCCGACTTGTCCAGGAAGCATTAAAAACTCGTCAACGACAACTCGAAGTAACGCAATCAGGATCACGAGACCCTGAGAGGAAGCAGCATGTTGCCCATGGTTTTGAGTGGCCCTGAACGTATGTCGTTCCGGTGCCTTTGTGTCGAAGCGGTCGGGGCCGCTTGTGACTCGTACCAGGTCACCGCGCGGGCGTTATCCTACTGGACGGACGGATT
>NZ_JBEXPK010000328.1:0-1060 GCF_040612015.1 Streptomyces sp. NPDC006476
CTTACGACGTGGTGCACGACAGCAAGCGCTGAGCAAGCCGTGACGCGAGAAGAGCCGTACGAGTTGGGAAGGTTGTGAAGCGATCCTTGGCCCGTACGGCTCTGTCGCATCGTATCTGCACCGCCATCTCACGGACGCAACTCGGCAAGATCGTCGCCGAGTTGGCGGGACCGTGGACGGCGCGGGAGGAAGCCCGGCTGCGTGAACGCCGAGGTCACGACCGTCTGCGGGCCGAAGGAGGCGGCCCTGGCCATCAGCTGGTGTTCACCGATCGGGTGATCGCCACTTTGGTCATCCTGCGCTTCCAGCTCCCGCATGCGGTTCTTGCCGTCTTCTACGGGGTCGACCGATCCACGATCACCCGGGCCGTGCATGAGATCCGGCCGCTGCTCGCGGCCCGCGGGTTCGCCGTGCCCGGCGAGCCCGGGCTGCGGCTTCGCACCCTGGCAGACGTCTTCGCCTACGCGGCGGCCCACGGTGTCGAGCTGCGGGTCGACGGGACCGAGACCCAGGTGCGGCGTCCGAAGGCGATGCGGCCCGGACGCCGGGCCTTCATCTCCGGCAAACGCAAGCAGAACACCAAGAAGACCACCGTGGTCAGCGACGATGCCGGCCGCACCCTGTGGACCGGCGCGATCCGCCCCGGTCGCATGCACGATCAGACCGCGCTGAAAACCGAGGGCATCTGGGACCTGCTCGAACAGTACCCGGAGGTGAAAGCCCAGGTCGACGCCGGGTACCAGGGACTGGCGAAGGACTTCCCCGAGCAGGTAACCGCCCCGCCGAAGAAGCCCGGCAAGGACGCCGACACTGAGGAGGTCGCCGCCTGGGAGGCGGAGCGCAAGGCCCAGTCCTCCCGCCGAATCCCGGTCGAGCACGCCAACGCCGAACACAAGCAATGGCGCCCCCTCCAACGCTGGATCGGACGCCGCGAGTACTACGACGAGACCCACCTCGCCATCGCCGGCCTGGTCTCCGACCGCACCGCCCTGCGCTAATCACCCAACAGCCAACCCGCCAGGCCAGCACGCTCCCACCTCAGTCGTGCACCACGTCGTTA
>NZ_JBEXPK010000329.1:0-1045 GCF_040612015.1 Streptomyces sp. NPDC006476
GCAGCTCCCGCACAGCTTCGAGCTGGGGAAGAAGCGGTCGATCACGACGAGTTCGCGCCCATACCAGGCGCACTTGTACTCCAGCATCATGCGCAGGTCCGTCCAGGCCGCATCCGAGACGGCGCGCGCCAGGCGGCCGTTCTTCAGCAGGTTGCGGACGGTCAGGTCCTCGATCACGACCACTTGGTTCTCGTGGACGATGCGCGAGGTCAGTTTGTGCAGGAAGTCCCGGCGCCGATCGGCGATCCGCGCATGGATGCGGGCAACCTTCCTGCGGGCCTTGGCCCGGTTCGCCGAGCCCTTCGCCTTGCGCGACAGCTCCCGCTGGGCGCGGGCCAGGCGGGCACGGTCCCCGCGTTCGTGCCGGGGGTTGGTGATCTTCTCCCCGGTGGACAGGGTCACGAGGGAGGTGATCCCGGCGTCCAGGCCGACCGTGTTCGTGGTGGCGAGCGCGGGCGTGATGGTGTCCTCGCACAGCAGGGACACGAACCAGCGTCCCGCCGCATCCCGGGACACGGTCACCGTGGTCGGCACCGCGCCCTCGGGCAGCGGACGCGACCAGCGGATGTCCAGCGGATCCGTCATCTTCGCCAGCGTCAGCCGCCCCTCGCGCCAGGTGAAGGCACTGCGGGTGTACTCGGCCGACGCACGGGACTTCTTCCGGCTCTTGTACCGGGGGTACTTCGCCCGCTTGGCGAAGAAGTGGGCGAACGCCGTCTGCAGATGCCGCAGCGCCTGCTGCAGCGGAACGGAAGACACCTCGGTCAAAAAGGCCAGCTCCCCGGTCTTCTTCCACTGCGTCAGGGCGGCGGAGGACTGCACGTAGGAGATCCGGCGCTGCTCGCCGTACCAGGCCCGGGTGCGCTCCTCCAGCGCCTTGTTGTACACCAGGCGGACACAGCCGAACGTACGCGACAGCTCCGCCGCCTGCTCGTGGGTGGGGTAAAAGCGGTACCTGAACGCCCGCTTGACCTGCCGTGCCATACCTCACACCGTATCAGATTCCGTGTGAGCCCTAGGTATCGGTCGGCTGCCGGCAAACGCC
>NZ_JBEXPK010000330.1:0-1008 GCF_040612015.1 Streptomyces sp. NPDC006476
GCGTTCAGGCTCCGATGCAGCCTTCTATCATCTGTGTGAGCCGACCGGCCAGCATTCCTCAGTGCGTCTGTCCGGCGGTGTCGAGCGGGCGGGGCGGGTGGAGCGGTGCGTTGGAGAGTGCGCAGGAGTGCCCCTCATGAAAAGGCCGGGGACAGCCTGCCTGGTACTGGGCCCTCGAACCGGTGGAAGGCTCAGGGCGATCTGTGGCAGGCATGGCTGCGGCATTCGGTGGTGGGCGTCGATCTGCTCTTGTGGTGGACGAACGCAAGCAATCTACGCGGCCTGGTGGGGGACGGCCGTTATCGGGAACGTCTCATCGCCCTGCTGTCTCAAGCGTCACCGCGGGACTGCGCGGCGATAGGGCTCGGTTGTGAACGTCGGATCGACCGGCCATGCCGGGAACCGCAGACTTGCAGCCGTCCCCCCGTCGAAGGCCCGGCCGCCGACGCTCCGGAGTTCCGCATAGGCCCGGTACCGGGGGCCTGTAGCTCCTTCGTGGACTGCTGGAGGGGAACCGGGCTGCACGTGGAATTCACCTCCGACGACCGTCATCGGGCCGTGCACCTGAAGGACAAGACCGAGAAGGTCGGCGTGTGGGTGGACGGTGTCCCACTACCGGAGGACGCCTGGCTGGACGTGTCCGGGTACTGGGTCGACGACCGGTTCTACGTGGTGCAGGCCGCAGGCCCGGAGGACCACCCTGAACAGGAGCTCGCTATGGGCCATCTGGGCTGCAGGGTTCTCGCTGTGGTCATCCACGACGTCCAACAAGCCACTACCCGGATGATCGTGCCGGACGCCACGGAGACGTGGACCGATCCATGTGTGCGTTTGGACGGCGGCACATGGCGCCTGTACGCGGATGGGGCCACCGCCGAGGCCGGCAGGCCGGCGCGATTGTTTCCTGCCATACCACCGTCGGTCTGACGTTTCCTGCCCGGGTCCCCGGACGACACCGGGTGCAGATACACCGTCCCGGCGACAAGGGCGAGGACTGTATTCGGTCAC